>WHSW01000188.1 GCA_009379895.1 Solirubrobacterales bacterium | reverse complement strand
GCCAGCGCCAGGGGCTTCGCGCCTATGCCGCCGAGCGGGTGACCATGGGAATCCCGCTGCTCTACCCGTGGGCGAACCGGCTCACCCCGAGGCGCTTCGAGGTCGCGGGCCGCGAGGTCGTGCTCGAGTCGCTGTCGCCACCGCTGCGCACCGATTCGGATGGGCTGCCGATGCACGGGCTGCTGGCCGGGGCGGCCTGGGACGTGCGGCGCCACGAGGCCACCGACGACGGCGCGCTGCTCGAGGCGAGCTTCGACTTCGGCGCCCACGACGAGCTGATGGCCGCCTTTCCGTTCGCGCACGAGATCCTCTACGAGGCTCGGTTGGGCGGGCCGACGCTGACCATCTCGATCACGGTGCGGGGGGCGGGCGACGGGCCGGTGCCGATCTCCTTCGGCTTTCACCCCTACCTTCGCCTCCCCGACGTCGACCGTTCGGACTGGGAGGTCGAGATCCCGGTCGCCGAGCGGCTGCTGCTCGACGAGCGGCTGCTGCCCACGGGCGAGCGCGAGCCCGTCCGGGTCGCGGGCGGGCGCCTCGGCTCGCGGACCTTCGACGACGCCTACACGGCGCCGGGGGGCTCGACGCCGTTCGTGCTCGCGGGCGGCGGTCGGCGAATCGAGCTCTCGTTTCGGGAGGGCTATCGGTTCGCGCAGGTTTACGCGCCCGCCGATGATCCGGTGATCGCGTTCGAGCCGATGACGGCGCCGACCAACGCGCTGGTCAGCGGCGGCACGAACCTGCCGCTGCTGGCGGCCGGCGACAACTACCGGGCGACGTTCTCGATCACGGTGGCCGAGGCCGGCGGCTGAGCGGTGCGCGGGTGACGTCGCCCGAGCGCGCCCGCGTCGCCGTCGTCGGGCACGTCGAGTGGGCGGACTTCGCCCGCGTCGAGCGGCTCCCCGCGCCCGGTGAGATCGTCCACGCGCTCGAGGCCTGGCAGGCGCCGGCCGGCGGCGGCGGCGTCGCCGCGGTGCAGCTCGCGCGGCTGGCGGGCGAGTGCCTGTTCTTGACCGCGCTCGGCGACGACGAGCTCGGACACCGGGCGCAGCGAGAGCTCGGGGCGCTCGGCGTCAGGGTCGAGGCCGCCTGGCGCCCGGCACCGCAGCGGCGAGCCTTCGTCCACCTCGACGCGAACGCCGAGCGCACGATCACGGTGATCGGGGAGCGCCACGCGCCCCGCCGGGCCGATGCGCTGCCCTGGCCCGAGCTCGAGGGCTTCGATGCCGTCTACTTCACGGCCGGGGACGCGGGCGCGGCGCAGGCCGCCAGGGCCGCCCGCCGGCTGGTGGCGACGGTGCGCGCGATCGAGCCGCTGGCCGCGGCGGGCGTGCAGCTCGACATGCTGGTCGCGAGCGCCAACGATGCGGGCGAGCGCTACGGGCCGGGCGACATCGACCCGCCGCCCCGACTCGTCGCCCGCACGGACGGCGCCGCGGGTGGGTCGCTCGAGACCGCCGACGGGCGACGCACCCACTGGGAGGCCGCCCCGCTGCCCGGCCCCCCGGTCGACTCCTACGGCGCCGGCGACTCCTTCGCGGGCGGGCTCACCTACGGGCTGGCGAAGGGCCTCGCGCCCGAGGCCGCGCTGGCCCTGGCCGCGCGCTGCGGCGCCGCCTGCGTGACCGGGCGCGGACCGTACGGGGCACAGCTAACCGGCCCGCCCGCTGTCTAAGCCGGTGCTCGACGACTTCCTCTCGCATACCGAGAGGAACGCGTCGAGCTCGCCGACGGGCGTGGCGTGCGTGACGGGCCGCGGACCGTATGAGGGGCAGCTCGGAGCCCACGGGGTGCAACCGCGTTCCGAGGCGGCAAAACGGCCTACGTTGAGGACAGCTCGCCGATCGCCTCCTCGGTGGAGAGCACCGGGCCGAACTCCGGGTCCAGGTTGGAATGGGTCACCCGCGCCAGCTCGTCGGCCGTGATCACCCCTCCCGCATGGTCGTCCTGATCGAAGGTGTGGGTGGCGTCGATTGCGAAGCCCACCTCGAAGCCGAGATCGGAGCCGATGCGCGCCGTGGTCTCGCAGCACACATTCGTCTGAATCCCGCAGACGACGAGCGTTCCGACCTCCTCGCTTCGCAGCCAAGCGCCGAGGTCGGGGTCGCCGTGAAAGGCCGAATGAACGGTCTTGGTGACGAGCAGGTCCGGATCGCCGTCGAGCACGTCCTTGAACTCGCTGCCCGCCTCGTCGGACCGCAACGGCGACCCCTGCTGGTCCCAGTGATGGCGCACGAAGACAACCGGTTCACGAGCCCCGCGCCACCCGGCGATCAGCGCGCTCACGTTTGCCTCGCACGCCGGGTTGTTGCGCGTGCCGAAGAACTCGGCGTCGTCGAACCCCTTCTGCACGTCGACGACGATCAGGGCCGTTCGGTCCATCGGCGCCCAAGCTACCAGCGGCCGAGCGCGCACAGGTCGGTCTTGGGTGGAGCCGATGGGCCTTTAGCATGCCGCCGTGTGGTCAGCCAGCGAATCTGGGCGCCGTGGCGCCTCTCCTACGTGAAGGACGCCGCCAGGGGCTCGGCCGATGAGTGCATCTTCTGCGTCAAGCCGGAGGCGGAGGACGACGAGTCGAATCTGATCGTCCACCGCGGCGAGCGCTGCTTCGTGATCCTCAACCTCTTCCCGTACACGAACGGGCACATGATGGTCGCCCCCTACGCGCACCTGGCGACCCTGCCCGAGCTCGAGCCGGAGTCGGTCGCCGAGTTGATGGCGCTCGCCCAGCGCGGCATGCGGGCCCTCGAGCGGGTCTACGCCCCGCACGGCTACAACGTCGGCTTCAACCAGGGCCGGGTCGCCGGCGCCGGGGTCGAGCACCACATCCACATGCACGTCGTCCCGCGCTGGGGCGGCGACACCAACTTCATGCCCGTGCTCGCCGACACCCGCGTCATGCCCCAATCGCTCGAGGACTCCTACGCGGCGCTGAGCGACAAGTTTTGAGCGGCGTCTCGCCCGAGATCTTCAAGGCCTATGACGTCCGCGGCATCTACGGCGAGCAGATGGACGGCGAGGTCAACTACCTGCTCGGCCGGGCCTTCGCCCGCGTGCTCGCCGAGCTGCGCGGCAAGCCGACCGCCGAGCTGCGGGTCGGGCTCGGGCGCGACATGCGCCTGCAGGCGCCGGAGATGGCCGGCCGCCTGCGCGACGGCCTGATCGCCGAGGGCGCGACGGTGCTCGACGCCGGGATGGTGGGCACCGAGATGCTCTACTTCCTGGTCGGCTCGCGTGAGCTCGACGGCGGGGCGATGGTCACCGCCTCGCACAACCCCAAGGCCTACACCGGCGTCAAGCTCGTGCGCGAGGGCGCCCTGGCGCTCTCGGGGGAGGCCGGCATCGACCGGATCGAGGAGGTCGTGCTGGCGGGGATGCCCGACGCGCCTGGCGCCGGGCGGGTCGAGGTCGTCGACGTCTACGACGACTTCCAGCGTCACGCGCTCTCGTTCATCGACCCCGCGCGGGTGCGACCGCTGCGCGTGGTCGTCGACGGTGGCAACGGGATGGCCGGCCCGATGGTCGGCCCGCTGCTCGAGCGCATCGGGATCGAGCCGGTCGAGACCTACTGGGTCCCCGACGGCGAGTTCCCCGATCACGAGCCGAACCCGCTGCTGCCCGAGAACCGCGAGTTCGTGATCGAGCGCGTGCTCGCTGAGGGCGCCGACCTCGGGATCGCCTGGGACGGCGACGCCGACCGCTGCTTCTTCATCGACGACACCGGGACCTTCGTCGACGGCGACTTCCTCACCGCGCTGCTCGCCAGGCAGGTGCTGCGCAAGCAGCCGGGCGCCACGATCCTCTACGACGTGCGCGCCAGCCGCGCGGTCGCAGACCTGGTCCGCGAGAGCGGCGGCGTCGCGCGGGTCAATCGCGTCGGCCACGCGTACTTCAAGATCGCGATGCGCGAGCTCGACGCCGCCTTCGGCGGCGAGGTCTCGGGCCACTACTACTTCCACGACTTCTGGGGCGCCGACTCGGGCACGATCCCGGCGCTGCTGGTGCTCGAGCTGCTCTCGCTCGAGGGCCGCTCGCTGTCGGCGCTGGTCGGCGACCTGCGCGAGCGCTACTTCATCTCCGGTGAGATCAACTCGGAGATCTCAGACCAGGCTGGCAAGATGCGCGAGCTCGCCGAGCGCCACCCCGACGCCGAGGTCGGCTGGCTCGACGGCGTCTCGGTCGACTACCCCGACTGGCACTTCAACGTGCGGCCGTCCAACACCGAGCCCCTCCTGCGCCTCAACCTCGAGTCGCTCGTCTCGCGCGAGGACATGGAACAAAAGAGAGACGAAGTCCTGGAGTTCATCCGCGCATGACGCCGGAGGAGGCCCTCGCCCGCGCCGAGGAGGCCGGGATCCACCGGCTGCGGATCCCGACCCCGTTCGCGGTCGGACGGGTCAACTGCTACCTGCTCGAGGGTGAGCCGCTGACGCTCGTCGACGCCGGGCCGAACTCCGGCAAGGCGCTCGACGAGCTCGAGCAGCAGCTCGCCGGGCTCGGGCACGCGATCGACGACCTCGGGCTGATCGTCGTCACCCACCAGCACATCGATCACTTCGGCCTCGTCGACATCGTCGCCTCGCGCGCCGGGGCCGAGGTCGCGGCGATCGACGTCGTCGCGCCCTTCCTCGAGCGCTACGACTCGGACGCCGAGCGCGAAGACGAGTTCGCCGTCGAGCTGATGATCCGCTACGGGATCCCCGAGGAGCTGGTGGTCCCGCTGCGCGCGGTCTCGCGCGCCTTTCGCGGCTGGGGCGCGCCGGTGAACGTCACCCGGGGGCTCGCCGACGGCGAGACGCTCGATATCGGCGACCGCTCGCTCGAGGTCCAGCTGCGGCCCGGCCACAGCCCCTCCGACACCCTGTTCTGGGACGCCGATCGCCGGATCCTGATCTGCGCCGACCACCTGATCGGCCACATCTCCTCGAACCCGCTGCTGGCGCGGCCACTGGACGCCTCGAACCAGGCGCCTCAACAGCGGCACGGCTCGGCTTCGCTCCGCTCCGCCTCACGGGACCGCCCGCGCTCGCTGATGCGCTATCTCGAGTCGCTGCGGCGCACCCGTGAGCTGCCGGCGGAGGTCCTGCTGCCCGGCCACGGGGACCCGATCACCGATCACGTGACGCTGATCGACGAGCGCTTCGCCATGCACCTGCGCCGGGCCGAGAAGCTGCGCCGGCTGATCGCCGAGCGTCCGCGGACCGCCTACGAGCTCGCCCAGGAGCTGTGGGGCAACGTCGCGGTCACCCAGGCCTTTCTCACCCTCTCCGAGGTGGTCGGCCACGTCGACCTGCTGATCGCCGAGGGCTTCGTCCGCGAGGTCTCCGACGGCGACCTGGTCCGCTTCGAGGCGACCGGCGCGGGCGGCGAGGTTACGATCCCCGGGTGAGCACCGCCGCCGCTCCCCCGCTCCCCGCCCCGCCGCGACCCGAGCGATCGGCCCGTGAGGTCGGCGACGGGGCCCGGCCGCGCAAGAAGCGGATGCTGATCATCGTCAACCCGCACGCGACCACGGTCTCCGACCGGCTCAAGAACCTCGTCATCTACGCCCTCCAGGGCCGCTTCGAGGTCGAGGCCGTGCTCACCGAGGCCCAGAACCACGCCACCGAGATCGGCGTCGAGGCCCGCGACGGCGGCTACGACATCGTCGTCGCCTTCGGCGGCGACGGGACGCTCAACGAGCTCGCCAACGGCCTCGCCGGCACCGACGTGCCGGTCACCATCCTGCCCGGCGGCTCGACCAACGTGGTCGCGCGCACGCTCGGGATCCCCAACGACGTCGTCGACGCCACCGAGCACCTGCTCGGGCTCGCTGATCACCTGGAGCCACGCAAGATCGACCTCGGGATCGCCAACGGCCGCCGCTTCGTCTTCTCCTCCGGCGCCGGGCTCGACGCCAGCGCCGCGATGCGCGTCGACCAGCGCCCGCGCCTCAAGGCCCGCGGCGGGCACTACTTCTACACCTGGGTCGCGATCTCGTCCTTCTATCGGGACTACCTTCGCAACCCGGTCCGGATGCGGGCCACGATTGGCGACCGCGAGACCGACGGCGTCACCGTGCTCGCCCAGAACTCCGACCCGTTCACCTACTTCGGCAACCTCCCGGTGCGCGTCTGCGAGGGGGTCGAGATCGACGACGGCACCCTCTCGCTCGCCGTCCTGCGCCGCGCCGCCCAGCGCGACATGGGGACGATCGTGGCCCGGGTCCTGCACGACCGCCTGAGCGCCACCAGGCACCGCCACATCGATCACTTCACCGACGTGACCGCGGCGCGGGTCGAGTCGGTCTCGACCGACCCGCAGGGCCGCCCGCGCCCGTTCCCGGTCCAGGTCGACGGCGACTACATCGGCGAGCACACCGAGCTCGAGCTCGGCATCGATCCGGGCGCGCTGACGATCATCGCCTGAGGCGGCCGGGCGACGTGCCCAACCCTCCGATCGAGGTACATGCCTAAGGACTGCCCCTTCTGCGCGATCGCGGCCGGCGAGTCCGCCGCCGAGGTCGTCTTCGAGGACGAGCTGACCCTCGCCTTCCTCGACGTCCGTCCCCTGTTCGCGGGCCACTCGCTGCTCATCCCGCGCGCGCACCACGCGACGCTCGCCGACCTGCCGCCCGAGCTGATCGAGCCCTACTTCTCGAACGCGCGGCTGCTCAGCGGCGCGATCCGCGAGGCGATGGGCGCCCAGGGCTCGTTCGTGGCGATCAACAACGTCGTCTCCCAGAGCGTCCCCCACCTGCACACCCACATCGTGCCGCGGGTGCGAAAGGAC
>WHSW01000187.1 GCA_009379895.1 Solirubrobacterales bacterium | reverse complement strand
GCCGCGACCGGCCGCACGCCGGCCCCCGGCCTGGTCTTCGACGGCACCCAGAACCCGCTCGCCTGCGGCGGCTGCAGCCCGCCCGACACCAACGGCGACGTCGGGCCGAACCACTACATCCAGATCGTCAACGCGACCAAGGTCGCGATCTACGGCAGGAGCGGCGCCCTGCTGACCCCGGCGTTCGACCTCGGCGACCTATGGCCGACGAGCGACGCCTGCCACGACAACCTCGGCGACCCGATCGCCCTCTACGACCCGCTCGCGGACCGCTGGCTGCTGAGCCAGTTCTTCGAAGACGGCACCGCCACCGGCATCTGCTTCGCGATCTCGCAGACCAGCAATCCGCGTGGCGCCTACCACCTGTACACGTTCGACACGCCCGAGTTCCCGGACTACTTCAAGGTCGGCGTGTGGCCGACCGGCTACTACGTCTCGACCAACGAGTCGACCTACACCGCCTACGCCTTCGACCGCACGAAGATGCTCGCCGGCGACCCGACGGCGGCCGGCGTCAGGTTCCCCGGGCAGACCAACTTCATGCTCCCGGCGGACGTCGACGGGTCCACGCCGCCACCCGACGAGGGCGGGCTCCTCTACACGTTCAAGGACGACGCCTTCCCCAACCACGGCGGCGGCCCCGACCGCATCGAGCTGTTCCAGCTGACGCCCGACTTCGCCGCCCCGGCCAACAGCACGTTCCAGCTCATCGACACTTTCCCGATCGCCCCGTTCACCTACACCGTGTGCGGTTTCTTCGAGTTCGAGTGCATCCCGCAGCGGGCCACGGCCCAGCGGGTGGATGCGGTCAGCGAGTGGCCGATGCATCGTTTCCCGTACCGCAGCTTTCCCGACCATCAGGCGCTGCTCGGGAACTTCACGGTCGGTGGCGGCACCGGGGACCCCGGCGCCGCGATCCGCTGGTTCGAGCTGCGCAACACGGGCTCCGGCTGGAACCTCTTCCAGGAGGGAACCCAGGACCCGGGCGACGGCGAGAACCGCTTCATGGGAAGCATCGCCATGGATGGAGACGGCAACATCGCGCTCGGCTACTCGGTCTCCAGCGCCACGCTGTTCCCGAGCGTGCGCTACGCGACGCGCTCGCCCAGCGACCCGCCCGGAACCCTGCAGGACGAGCAGACGCTGCTCGCCGGATCGGGCTCGCAGACGGTCTCGGACCGCTGGGGGGATTACAGCGCGATGGCGATCGACCCGGTCACCGGCTGCGACTTCTGGTACACGAACGAGTACTACAACCCAAGCTCCGGGTCGAATTGGAGGACCGCGATCGGCACCTTCGAGGTACCCGGCTGCGGGACCGCGCCCCCGCCACCGCCCCCGCCACAGCCACCACCGTCACCGCCACCACCTGCACCGCCTCCTCCGGCCATTCCCGAGCCCTCGAACGACTTTCGCATCGCCGGCGTGATTCGCAACGCGGTCGGCGGCACCGCGAAGCTCATCCTCGACGTGCCCGGGCCCGGCGAGCTCGCCCTGAGGGGCAAGGGGATCAAGCGGCGGCGGCCCTCGGCCCCCCGCGCGCGCGGCCTGAGCGCCAAGCCCGTCGGAGCGGCCGGAACGGTCACCCTCCTGGTCAAGCCCAAGGGCAAGAAGAAGAAGCGGCTCAAGCGCAGTGGCAAGGTCAGGGTCCGGGCCAGGATCACCTACACGCCCAACGGTGGCACCGCGGCCAGCGAGACCACGCGGGTGAAGCTCAAGAAGAGGCCGAGGACGTAACGCGACCGAGCGGGCGACGCTCGGGCCGGCGCCCCGGCAGCACCCCGCCGCGCTCGAGACACGCGCGCGTGCTCAATCGAGCCGGCGCTGATTGAATCCGGGCGAGAACCGATGCTCGCCGCCTACGCCGCAAGGACCGACGCCGACGACCCCCTCTCGGGGCTCGTGATCGGCCCGCGCCCCGACCCCGAGCCCGCGCCGGGATGGGCGACGGTCGAGGTTCGCGCCGCCTCGCTCAACCACCACGATCTCTGGTCGCTGCGCGGCGTCGGGCTGGCAGAGGACCGGCTGCCGATGATCCTCGGCTGCGACGTCGCCGGCGTCGACGAGGACGGCAACGAGGTGATCGTCCACGCGCTCGTCGGCGGGGACGAATGGCGCGGCGACGAGACGCTCGACCCGCGCCGCACGCTGCTCTCCGAGCTCCACCAGGGCGCCCTCGCCGAGCGGGTCGCGGTGCCGCGACGCAACCTCGTCCCCAAGCCGGAGGCGCTGTCGTTCGAGCAGGCCGCCTGCCTGCCGACCGCGTGGCTGACCGCCTACCGGATGCTGTTCGTCAAGGCCGAGCTCGCGCCCGGGCAGACGGTGCTCATCCAGGGCGCGGGCGGCGGGGTGGGGACCGCCGCGGTCGCGCTCGCGCATCGCGCGGGGATCCGGGTCTGGGTGACGAGCCGCGACGAGGCCAAGCGCGCACGCGCGCGCGAGCTCGGCGCCGACGCCGCCTTCGAGAGCGGCGCGCGGCTCCCCGAGCGCGTCGACGCGGTCCTCGAGACCGTCGGCGAGGCGACCTGGGCACACTCGCTGCGAGCGCTGCGCCCGGGCGGCGCGATCGTCGTCTCGGGGGCGACTAGCGGCGCCGCGCCGCCGGCCGATCTGCGCCGCGTCTTCTTCTTGCAGCTGCGCGTCCTCGGCTCGACGATGGGGACCCGCGAGGAGCTCGAGCGGCTGGTGCGGCTCTGCGAGACGAGCGGGGCCCGGCCGACGATCGACAGCGTTCTGTCCCTGGACGAGGCGCGCTCGGGCTTCGAGGCGATGGCCGAGGGCGAGTTGTTCGGCAAGATCGTCATCCGGCCCTGAGCCGATCGCCTGCGCGCCGACGCGATCGGCGCGGCCGCGGGGGCGAGACCCGCTTCCCTTGCCTTATCGTCACGGTGGCCGATGGAGACGACCGCGACACGCATGACCGCCGAGCAGTACTACGCCGTCACCGTGGAGGGCGATCGCAAGCAGCTCGTCGACGGCGAGATCGTCGTGAATGAGCCGAAGACGATCCACGCGCTGCTTCAGATGCGCCTTGCCTTCGGGCTTCAGTCATGGGTGCAGGGAGGCGAACGCCGCGGGATCGCCCTGCTGCCCACCGACGTGCGCATGGACGAGCACAACGTCTACGGCCCCGACCTGCTGTGGTTCTCCGAGGAGCACGTCCCGGAGGACCTCGACGCCTACCCGGAGCGCGTTCCGGATCTGTGCGTGGAGATCCGGTCGGCGAGCACCTGGCGCTACGACGTCGGCGCCAAGAAGCGGGTCTGCGAGGCCGGTGGCCTGCCGGAGCTGTGGCTTGTCGACGACGCGGCGGCGACGGTGCTCGTCTACCGTCGCTCCACGCCGCGGGCGCAGACCTTCGACGTGGCGCTCGAGCTCGGCGCGGCCGACGCGCTCCGCTCGCCGCAGCTCCCCGGCTTCGCCCTCCCGCTCGACGAGCTGTTTCGGCGCTGAGGGTCGCCCGCGCGCCGGCGAAGCGCTGAGGGTCGCCCGCGCGCCGGCGAATCGCTGAGGGTCCCCGCGCGCCGGCGACTCCGCACATAACCCCGCTTTAAGGGCGCCCTCGTACCCTCTTCGCGATGGAGGTCCGACGCCCTCAAATCGACGCGCTCGCGTTTGCCCTGGCCCTGGCCGCGCTCGGCACGGCGACCCTCGGGTTCGTCGCGACGCGCAACGGCGCCGCGGTCGTCATGTGCGGGCTCTGCCTCGCGGGGCTGGTCGGCGGCCGGGTGGTCGGCATCCCGGGCTTCGCGCTGCTGCCGGTCGCGATCGGGCTCGACGTGATCCTGTGGCTGGTCTGGATCGACCCGCCCGCCGGGTCGCACACGATGAGCGCCTTCGCGCACGGGGCCGGTGGTGCCCTGGCCGGCTGGGCGATCGCCGAGACGCTGCGCGGGCGTCTGCGCTGGCCGCTCTGGGCGATCGGCGCGATCGTCGCCGTCGTCTGCTTGGCCGTCGCCTGGGAGCTGGGCGAGTTCATCGGCGACCGCGTCCTCGACACGTCGCTGATCCCGAGCCGGCGCGACTCCGCGCTCGACATCTTCTTCGGCGGCCTCGGCGCCACCTCGGCGGTCGCGCTGGTGTGCCTGCTCGCGCCCCGGCGTGGCGCCGGATCTCGGACCTGATCACCGGTAACGCGCCGGGCCGGATAGCTTTCTGGGATGGCCGAGCTCGACGGAAGGGTGATCGCGATCGCGGGGGCGGGCGGCGGGCTCGGCCCGGTGGTCGCCCGCAGGCTCGCCGACGCCGGGGCGACCCTGGCGCTGACCGACGTCGACACCGGCCGCCTCGACACCCTGGTCGAGGAGCTCGCGCTGGCCGACGACCGCCTCGACGTCCGCGCCGTCGACCTGCTCGACGAGGAGGAGGCCAAACGCTGGGCGGCCGAGCTCGAGCAGCGCTTCGGGCGCACCGACTGCCTGCTGCACCTGGTCGGGGGGTGGCGCGGCGGCGAGCCGATCGAGAGCGCGCCGCTGGCCGACTACGAGTGGCTGCACGACCTGCTCGTGCGCACCGTCCAGCACGCGAGCCGCGCCTTCTACGAGGCTCTGCGCGAGAGCCCGCACGGGCGCTTCGTCTGTGTCTCCTCCTCCCAGGCGCAGGCCCCCAGCGGCACCAACGCCTCCTACGCCAGCGCCAAGGCCGCGGCCGAGGCGTGGACGCTGGCGCTCGCCGACGCCTTCCGCGAGGCCGGGTCGGCGGCGACCGCGAACGTGCTCGTCGTCAACGCGATCCTCACCCCGCAGATGCGTGAGGCCAACCCCGACAAGCCTTATCGCACCTTCACCTCGGCCGAGGACATGGCCGACGCGATCGCCTTCATCTGCTCGGACTCGGCTCAGAAGATGAACGGCAAGCGCCTGGCGCTGCATCCGTGAGCGAACCCGCGCGCGGCTTCGCCTCCGACAACGCCGCCGGCGCTCACCCCGAGGTGCTCGAGGCGATCGCCGCCGCCAACGTCGGCCACGCTCCCTCCTACGGCGCCGACGCCTGGACCGCCCGCGCCGAGGAGATCGTGCGCGGTCACTTCGGCGCCGAGTCGCGCGCCTTCTTCGTCTTCAACGGCAGCTTCGCCAACGTCGCCGCGATCGACGCGCTCACCCGGCCCTACGAGGCCGTGATCTGCACCAACGTCGCCCACATCCACGTCGACGAGTGCGGCGCGCCAGAGCGGATCGCCGGCGCCAAGCTGCTCACCGTCACCACCGAGCACGGCAAGCTCACCCCCGACGACCTGCGCCGCTGGGAGTCGCGCCGCGGCGACGAGCACCATCCCCAGCCGCGCCTGGTCTCGATCACCCAGGCGACCGAGCTCGGCACCGTCTACACGCTCGACGAGACGCGCGCGATCGCGACCGCCGCCCACGAGCTGGGCATGCTCGTCCACGTCGACGGCGCCCGGCTCGCCAACGCCGCCGCGGCCCTCGACGCCCCGCTCGCGGCGCTGACCACCGACGCCGGCGTCGACGCCGTCTCCTTCGGCGGCACCAAGAACGGGCTGCTGTTCGGCGAGGCGGTCGTCTTCGCTCGCCCCGAGCTCGCCGAGCGCTTCGCCTACACCCGCAAGCAGCTCGGCCAGCTGGCCTCGAAGATGCGCTTCGTCTCGGCCCAGTTCGAGGCCCTGCTCGAGGGCGACCTGTGGCGGCGAAGCGCGGGGCACGCGAACGCGATGGCGGCCCGGCTCGCGGCCGCGGTGGACCCGATCGAGGGGGTCGAGCTGACCCATCCGGTCGAGGCCAGCGGCGTCTTCGCGCGGCTGCCGCCCGCGACGATCGCGCGCCTGCAGGCCGAGCTGGCTGGCGGGCCCGCGTTTCACGCCTGGGGTGACGAGCCCGGCGAGGTGCGCTGGATGTGTGCGTGGGACACGACCGCCGAGGACGTCGACGCGTTCGCCGCGGCGATCGCGCGGGCGATGGCGTCCGGCTCGGGTTAGCCTGCGCGGATGGTGATCCCGAGCGGGATCCTCGAACCGATCGAGAAGGCGATCGCCCGGGGGGTCCCCGCGCTCCCCGGCCCGCTCGCGCGCGCGCTCGCCGGGCGGCCGGTTCGCATCGACGGGCAGGAGCTGCACCCGCAGGTGCGGATCGCGCTGCGCCTCGAGCGGCTCACCGGCGGCTCGGAGATCCTCCCGGTGGCCGAGGCGCGCGAGCGCCGCCGCCGCGACGCGCGCGTCTTCTCCGGCCCGCGGCTCGAGGTCGCGCGCACCGAGGAGATCGAGCTCCCCGGTCCCGCGGGCTCGATCGCCGCCCGCCTCTACAGCCCCGAGGGTGCTGGCGGCCCGGCGCCCCTGCTCGTCTACTACCACGGCGGCGGGCACGTGATCGGCGACCTCGACACCCACGACCAGCCGGGTCGCTTCCTGGCCCGCGAGGTCCCGGCGCTTGTGCTGGCGATCGACTACCGGCTCGCCCCCGAGCACCGGTTCCCGGCGGCGGTCGAGGATGCCCTCGCCGGGTTTCGCTGGGCGCACGCCGAGGCCGACCGACTGGGCGCCGACCGCGACCGCATCGGGGTCGTCGGCGACAGCGCCGGGGGCAACCTCGCGGCGGCCGTCTGCCGGCTGGCGCTCGGTGACGGCGGCCCGACCCCGGCACTGCAGGTGCTCATCTACCCCGTCATCGACTACTCGGCCGAGCGGCGTTCCTACGACCTGTTCGGCGAGGGGTTCTTCCTGACCCGCGAGGAGATGGACTGGTATCGCGAGAACTACTTCGCGCGCGCCGAGGACCGCTTCGATCCGCGCGCCTCGCCGATCCTGGCGGCCGACCTCGCCGGCCTACCGCGCGCCCATGTCGTCACCGCCGGCTTCGACCCCCT
>WHSW01000186.1 GCA_009379895.1 Solirubrobacterales bacterium | reverse complement strand
TTGCCCACGAGATCGCCGAGCTGGCCGCAGAGTTTCGCGGCGTCTTCGCGCTCGAGACGATCGAGCGCTACGTCTCGGAGTCGATCGACCGGATGGCCGGGGCGCGGCTTACCGACTTCCTGCCGCTCTTCGTCCACCGCTTTGCCCGCGAGAGGCTGAGGGCGCTGGCCCAGAGCGAGGACAAGATCACCAAGGACGTCCCCGAGGTGCTCTTCGTCTGCGTCCATAACGCCGGGCGCTCGCAGATGGCAGCCGGGCTGCTCAACAGGCGGGCCGCCGGGCGGGTCCACGTCCGTACCGCGGGCACCGATCCCGCCGAGGAGATCAACCCGGCCGTCGTCGAGGCCCTGGCCGAGGTCGGCGTCGACGTCGCCCAGGAGTTCCCCAAGCCGCTCACCGACGAGTTCGTGCGGGCCGCCGACGCCGTGATCACGATGGGCTGCGGCGACGCCTGTCCGATCTACCCCGGCAAGCGCTACGAGGACTGGGAGCTCGAGGACCCCGCGGGCGAGGACCTCGAGACGGTGCGGCGAATCCGCGACGAGATCGACCGGCGAGCCGAGGGCCTGCTCGCCCAGTTGCTCGCCGGTCGGGGCGGGGATGAACCGACCTGACCTCGGTCGCCGCGCCCTGGCCGAGGGCCTGGCCGCCTTCGCCCTCGTCTTCGCCGGCTGCGGGGCGATCGTCGCCGACGCGAGCTACGACGGCGCGGTCGGGGTGGTGGGGATCGCGCTGGTCTTCGGCCTGGTGATCATGGCCATGGTCTATGCGACAGGGCACCTCTCAGGGGCCCACATCAACCCGGCGGTCACGCTGGCCTTCACCCTCACCCGCCACTTCCCGGCCCGCGACGCCGGCGCCTACATCATCGCCCAGCTGGTCGGCGCGATTGCCGCCGCGCTGGTCCTGCTGGCCGTCTGGCCCGACCAGCCCGCCGAGCTTGGCGCGACGGTGCCCTCCGTCGGCCTCGGCAGCGCCCTGGTCTACGAGGCGGCGATGACCGCCTTCTTGATGTTCGTGATCATGGCCGTTGCCACCGACACCCGCGCGGTCGGGGCCGGCGCCGCGATCGCGATCGGCGGGACGATCGGGCTGGACGCGCTGTTCGGCGGCCCGGTGACCGGCGCCTCGATGAACCCCGCCCGCTCGCTTGGGCCAGCGCTGGTCGGCGGCACCTTCGATGACCTGTGGATCTACCTCGTGGGGCCGATCGCGGGCGCGGCGCTCGGTGCCCTGGCCTACCAGCTGGTACGCGGCGAGCACCCAGAGCCGGCCGGGGACGGGATCGGCGAGCGGGACCGATGATCGTCCGTGCGCAGATCGTCGACCTCGACGCGCTCTGGAAGACGGTCGTCGCCGCGATGGCCGCCGGCGTCGGCATCACCCTCGCCTTCTCCGTCGCCTTGCTGGGCTGGGTCCGGGCCACCGACAGCACCCGCGAACGACCGGGGCTGGCGACCGCCGCGTGGGCCGCCGTCTGCGTGATCGGACTCCTGGCACTGGCCGCGGCGGTCGTCGTCGGACTGATCGTGATGACCGACAAATAGGAGCGTCCCGATGACTCGTGTCGCCGTGATCACCGACATCCACGCCAACCTCCCCGCCCTCGAGGCCAGCCTCGCCTGGATCGACGAGCACGGCATCGAGGACGTCTACTGCGGCGGTGACCTCGTCGGCTACGGTCCGCGGCCAAACGAGGTCTGCTCGGTGATCGCGGACCGCGAGATTCCGACAATCTACGGCAACTACGACTGGGCGATCGCGCGCGACGAGGAGGACTGCGGCTGCGCCTACGTCGACAAGCACGATCGCGAGATTGGCCAGCTGTCGGTCGACTGGACGCTCGAGCACACGAAGCGGCGTTCCAAGGCCTTCATGCGCGAGCTGCCGTTCGATCTGCACTTCGAGCTCGCCGGCAAGCGGGTGTGGCTCGTGCACGGCTCGCCGCGCAAGGTCAACGAGTATCTGTTTGCCGATAAGCCGGCGAAGACGTTCGAGCGCATCGCCGCCGGCGCCGGCTGCGACGTTCTGGTCTTCGGCCACACCCACCAGCCGTGGGTGGGCGAGTACGGCGGTGTCGTTTTTGTCAACTGTGGCTCGGTCGGTAAGCCGAAGGACGGCGACCCGCGGGCCGGCTTCGCGGTCCTGGGCGAGGGGGACGACGGGGTCGCGATCGAGACTCAGCGGGTCGAGTATCCGGCCGAGGAGGTGGCCGCGGAGATGCGACGCGACGGCTTGCCCGACGAGCTCGCAGTCAAGCTCGTCGAAGCTCGCTGAGCCCCTCGCTGAGAGTCAACCGGCTAGCCGGCGAAGCGGACGACCTGCCGTCGCGGCTCAGGTCTGCGCCGGGGGACAGTCGTCGGCGCTGTGCGGAGTGTGGACGGAGTGCTCGAGTTGGTTGATGAACTCGCGCGGTCATAGCAGTCCTAAAGCGCCGCCTGCGACGGCCCCGCGCGCGTCGGCCATTCGAGCACAGTCAGATCGCTCGTTCCTCCTTGGGTCTGTCGACCGATGCGGTGACGTCCGAATGGAGCCTCACGGCGCGAAGCGGCCCGCGGAGCTCGCTCCGCGGGCCGCACCTCGGACTTGCGGAGCCGGCGTCGGTCTCCGCCGCTACGCGGGTTCGGCGGCCTATGGACGCAGGACGTCGAACAGGTCGGTGTGGTCGTTCGTGCCGAGCACCGCCGCGGAGCCGGGGCCCGCGCCCCAGACGGGCACGACCGCGCCGGTGTGCTGCTGGCTCGGCGGCGCGGCGACCGGCGGGTTGTCGGCACCGTTGTAGCCGGCGGTGGCGTAGGTCAGGCTCATCGTCTGGCCGTCCTTGGTCTGCAGGTTGGTCGAATAGCCGGTCGGCAGCCCGGTGTCGGCGGCGTCCTCGGAGACGATCTGGCTCGTGTGGGAGTGATCGGCCGTGACCACGACCAGGGTGTTCGGATTGCGGCGCTGATAGTCCAGCGCCTCGCCGATCGCCCGGTCGAACGCCACGGTCTCACCGATCTGCCCGCAGGCGTTCGTCGCGTGGTCTTGCTTGTCGATCGAGGCCCCCTCGACCTGGAGGAAGAACCCCTTGCGATTCTCGAGCAGCTCGAGCGCCTTGTCGGTCATTGCCGCCAGGCTCGGCTCATTCGCGGGGCGCTGGTTCTCCGTGCAGGCGACCGGGGCGTTGCCCTTGCCCGTCGAGGCGGCTGGCCCGGTCCACTCGAGCGCCATGTTGCTCGAGCTAAAGAGGCCGAGCACGGGCTTGTTGCCGTTCGGGATCGCCGCCAGCCCGCCGGCGTCGGTGACGTAGCGATAGCCCTTGCCCTGAGCCGACCCGATCACGGTCTGCCCGGCATCGGGACCGCCCGTGATCGTCTGCTCGAAGCGGGCGCGGCCACCCCCGAGCAGCACGTCGACCCCGTGGTCGACCTCCTGCTCGGCGATCGAGCCGAGGCCACCGGCGGCCTTCGTCTCTGACGCACAGGCGGCCATGTCCGCCGGACCCTGGCAGCCGCGCAGCGAGATGTGCGAGGCGAGCACCGCCGGCGTCGCGTCAGTGAGCTCGGCGGTCGAGACGTCGCCCACCCGCTTGCCCTGCCTCTGGGCGAGCTCGAGCACCGTCCTCAGGTCCTGGCCGGGAACGTCCTCGGCGCTGCTCGGGCCCTGCGAGATGCGCTCGTCGATCGTCTTCTCGCCCGTCGCCCACATGGTGCCGGTCGCGGCCGAGTCGGGGTCGTAGTCGGGCGGGTACGGCGGCTGGTCGGCGGCCTTGACCGACCACGTGGTGTCGAAGCCGGTCATCGCCATCCGGTCCACGTCGAGCGGCTCGCGCACGCCCTGGTAGTAGCGAGCCGCCGTGATCTCCTGCGTGCCCATGCCGTCCCCGACCAGCAAGATCACGTTCTGCGGCGGCCTCTTCGACGAGGCTGTGCTTAGCGTCTTCTTCGATAGCAGGTCGCCGGATTCACCGGAGAAGAGGACCCCGGTCGCGGCGGCCGTGCCGGCCCCGGCCACGGCGACGACGGCGGATGTTGCGAGTGCGGCTGAGAGCCGGCTGTGCTTCATCTTGCCTCCTTGTGATGGCTGGAAATGTGACCGCGCCACCGTATGGACGGCGCTCGGCGCGGTTGTGAACATCCGGTTTCGCTTGCGTGAAGAAGTTGTTGTGGCGAGGGCTCGAGCCGGCAATCGCCGGGCAGCGGATACCCCCAAGCACGCAGGTTCGAGAGCACCTGATCAAGACAGCGCCCACCCGCCCGCGGCCCCTACGCAGCGATCGCGACCTCGCCACCCGGCCGCGCCACCAGCCTGCGATAGATGCGCGCGTAGTGGGCGGCGACGAGCCGCGGGGTAAAGCGCCTTGCATAGCGCTGTGCTCCATCGAGGTCGACCCCGACCGCACCGGCGCACACGGCGTCGATCGCGCTCGCCAGCTCGTCCGGGTCCTCGGGGGCCACCAGAACCCCGCGGCGCTCGGCGAGCGTGCTCGGCAGCCCCTCGACGGCGCTCGCGATCACCGGGACGCGATGCGCCATCGCGGTGACCGCCGTCTGCGACCAGGCCTCGTGGCGCGAGGGCACCACGCAGGCGGTCGCGCCGCAGAGCCAGGGACCGATCCGAGGCTGCCAGCCCACCAGCCTCACGGTCTCCTTACGCCCGAGCGCGCAGATGCGGCGCCGCAGGGCGAATGCCAGGCGGCCGCTGCCAAGCAGGAACGCAGGCGCGGGATCGCGCAGCCGGCCGAGGGCCTCGACGAGGACGTCGGGGCCCTTCTCGGGATGCAGGCGGCCCGTGAAGATGATCCGCGGGCGTGGGAGGTCAGCGAGGCCACGCGGACTGGGTGGCTCGATGGGCGAGCGCGCCGAGCAAAGCCGCGCCGGTGATAGGCCGAGGCCGAGGAACGTCGCCCTCGTCGCCGGGCCGTGAGCAAGGAAGGCGTCGACGCGCGTCAGCGCATCGCGCATCTCGGCGAGGCGAGGTGTGGCCGGCCAGCGAATCGCGTTGTGCTCGCTTGCAACGAGCGGAATGCCTGGGGCGATCGCCTCGCTTGCCGCCCACCAGGCGCCGAACATGTGCGCGTGGACCAGGTCGGCGCCCACCAGGCGCGGACGAAGCCAACTCACAAAGCGTTTGTCGCAGGCGTACTGAAGATCGTCGCGACCACGACCCCAGACCTCGAAGTCGATCTCCGCCTCGGCGAGCAGCCGCAGTCCCGGGCGCGTGGCCTCGCCGACCAGCAGGCGCGAGGCGATGCCGTGCGCGCGCAGGCCCCGGATGAGACGAAGGGCCGCGAGCTGCGCGCCGCCGGGCTCGAACCTGGCGATCACCCTGGCGACGAGCATCAGCGCCCCGCCCCCACCACAGGTCCGCAAGCCGACGCGATCGCCGCCGGATCAACGAAGCCCACCCCGAGCCCGCCTGCTGACCCGCATCTGTCCATCGGATAAACCCCCTGCAAATGTAGGCACCCGCGGGCAGCTGCTTGTGACCAAGTCGTGATCACGGGGGTTTCGAGGACCCGACCGGTCCTCGCGATCACCCCCAGCACGACCCGCGACCAGCCGGGCGGGGGGGCCGGTTCGCGCTAGGGTCGCGGCGGCAGCTCGCGCAGCGCCCAGAGCTCAAAGGAGAGCTGGCCGACGAGCGCCAGCCCGCGAGCCACCGACTCGAGCATCCGCAGGCTCTCCTCGTAATGGGCCAGGCGATGCAGAAGCTCGGGCTCATCGAGCGAGCGCTCGGCGCGCGCGGCTTGGGCGCGCAGCTCGCGGGCCTTGGCGACCTTGTCGGCGGCAAAGACGGCGTGCGCATCGGGACCCGCCGCCGCCGCGGCCTCGCGCAGCGCGGCCTTGCGCTCGGCGTAATCGCCGATCGCGACATCCTCGGTCAACGCGCCAACGATCTCGGCGACCCGATCACCCAACCGGGCCCGAATCTCGTCGACGCCGACATCGGTGTCTTCGACCGCGTCGTGCAGCAGGCCGGCGGCGACGACCTCGTCGTCGAAGTCGCGCCCGAAGAGCAGGGCCGCCACCTCGAGCGGGTGCAAAATGAAGGGCGCCCTGTCCACGGCCCGCGTCTGGCCGCCGTGCAGCTCGCGCGCCCAGGCAAGCGCCGCGCGGGTCAGTGGCCCCCTCACCGCGAAGGGGGGATCGGCGGGGATCGGCATCGACGAGAGCTTGCCCGGTTGGGCGGTTCGCGGTGTCAAGGCGCCGTTGACACGCCGGTGTCTGATGGACCGCGTCGGCCCCGAGACCCGGCTGGCCTCGCGCACGGACCGAGCCCCTGGGGCTCGGTCCGCGGGCCGCGGCGGCTGGTGCCCGCGGCCGCAGCCCGATCGGTCGCACGCGGCGCCGCGAGGAGAGGTAAACGACGCTGAGGCGGGCGACGGCGCCAGGGTATGGGCGCGGGCCGGCACGTGTGTGAAGTTCTTGGAAAACGCGAGCGGTCGGCGTGCGGTGGCGACCCCGGCGTCGGCAGTCTCCGCGCGACGGATCGAGCGCAAGTACCAAGTCACCCAACGCGCCGTGGTTCGGCGAGGAGGTGACCGGGATGGCAAGCAGAGCAGTGGCAGCGCCGCCAGCAGCAGCCCACCCTCGTGAACGAGCGGGACGAGGGGGGAGGCTGCCGCGAGGAGCGGCGGAACGAGCTCACGCGAACGGATCGGAGTCCAGTGAGGCCCCTGGGAGCCGGTCGCAGCCACGATTCCGCTCCCGCTTCGGACGGAGGCTGTCGCACAATGGGTCCCGTCAGCAGGGACCACTACCGGGATTCAGACCACGACTACGTCGCGCAGCGGGGCGACTGGCAGGACGAGCGCCGCCGGGTCGAGCCTGACCTCGGCCCGATTGTTAACGGGGGCCGAGGCGGGCTCTCAAGAGGCCGCCAGAGGACGTTCCTATAGATGTCAAGTGCGGCGTCGGGTGATGCCGATCGGTCCGGCGC
>WHSW01000185.1 GCA_009379895.1 Solirubrobacterales bacterium | reverse complement strand
AGCCCGCGATTCACTGCTTGAGCCCGACGAGGGCGCGCACGGCAGGCTCGCCGCCCGCGCCGGCGCTGATGTCGAGCTGGCCGAGAACGGGCAGATCGAAGCCGCGGACCAGGATCGTGTCGCCTCGCTGCGAGGCGATCGCGTTGACGGCGACGATCATGACCCCGAGCGCGGCCGCCCAGCGGGCCGCGAGCGCGAGCGCCCGCCGAGCCCCCGCCAGCTCCCCCGCGACGACCACGGCGGCCCCCGCCCCGGCGAGCACGATCGGGTTCGAGAAGGCGAAGGCGACGTAGGCCAGGGAGCCGAGGTAGGTGCTCGCGGCGAGCGCGCCGGCGCCGCTCAGCGGTCCGCCCCGCGGCGCGTAGGCGATCGCCGATCTCACGCGCCACCGCCCGCCGGCAGGGCGAGCCCGGCGCCGTCGGCGGCGAGCACGGCGTAGTGATCCGCGAGGTGCTCGGCGTCGAGCACCGCGACCGCCTCCCGCACCCCCCGCGCGTCGGTGCCGGTGACCAGCCAGGTCGGCGGCTCGGCCCCCTCGCGCAGCCCGGCGACGAGCCCGGCGCCGGCGCCGAACGTCCGCGCCTGGCTCGCGCGCCGGTCGAGCGCGACCAGCTCGTAGCGGCCCCGATCGCGCTCGAAGCGCGCGAAGACCCCGCTGGTGGCGGGCCCCTCGTCGAGCTGGTCGGCGACGTCGTCGGAGTGGAGCCGCGCCCAGGGACCGACGAGCAGGCGCAGGGCCGCCGGCTCGTCCGCGCTCGCCTCGGTCCGCCGGCCGGCCTCGACGCTCGCCTCGACGCCCTCCTCGGAGAGTCGCTCGGCGACCTCCTCGCAGGCGGGCCGCTCGCCGCCGCACACGATCCGCACCGGGAGCCGATCGGTCCCGGCCGAGGCCTGCGCGAACGGCTCCGGCCACGAGCCGACCACGGCCGGCGCGCGCATCGCATCCGTCCAGTCGCGGTAGTCCCACCAGATCCGGTCCCCGGCGCGCACCGCGGCGTCGGCCGACCCGCGCGGCGACTCGATCCCGTTGACGAAGAAGAACCAGTCGCGGCTGCGACCGCCCGCGAGCTCGCCCGAGATCCCGTCGATCGACTGCACGAAGCCCCCGCCGTAGCGAGTGCCGACGTCCGCCTCGCGATCGAGGAAGCGGATCACGGTCTCCGACTCGGTGGGGTCGGACTCGGTGGCCTCGAGAATCGGCTCGGCGCCGTAGTCGCGGGTCACGGTCAGGGTCGCCTCACCCGAGGTCGACTCACCCGGGCCGAAGCCGCAGCCCGAGCTCGCGGCGGCGATCGCCGCCGCCGCCACGAGCCCGATGCCGCTCCGCACCACGAGGCGGCCTCACCGCCTCCTGATCCGCTCGCAGTCGCGCGCGAGCCTGTCGTCGCGGTCCGAGCGCTTGACCAGGACGGTGTCCTTGCCCGAGCCACAGCTGACCCGGTCGCTCCCGCCACCGCGGATGTCGATCCGGTCGCCGCCGCCGCGCGCGCGGATCACGTCACTTCCTGAGGTGCCCCTGATCCGGTCGGCCTCCGAGCGCCCGACGATGCGCTCGCCGCGCCTGGCGGGACAACGATCGCGGCCACCCTTGACGCAGACCTCGACCAGGTTGGAGGGGATGTCCGCGCCGCGGCGCCCGACCAGGCGCAGCCGTGCCGCCTCGCCGGCGCTCACCCGGGCGGTCCCGTCGGCGCCGGTGGTGACGGCACCTCCGCCGCCCTCGATCTCGACGCCCTCGGCCGCCGTGCTCGAGCAGCTGACCTCGAACGTCGTCTCGTCGGTGACGCACGCGTGCTCGAGCGCGGTGACGGTGAACCGCTCACCGGGCTCGGCTCGCGCCGGCGCGCGCAGCTCGAGCTCGGCCGGGTTGGGGGCCGGGAACATGTCGGGCGCGAGGTAGATCAGGAACTGGTCGCCGTCGCGGATCGGCTCCTGGTCGGCACCCACGGTGAGCTCGCTGTGGTCGCGCTTCAGATACCAGAAGGTGCCCGGCCGGTCGTCGACCTTGCCGATCGCGCAGATCGCGAGCCCGAAGCCGAACTCGTCGGTGAGCGAGAGCGGTCGCAGGCGGGGGTTGGCGTCGGCGCCCGCGGCGAGCAGGCCGAGCGCGGTCGGCCTCGGCAGGTCGAAGCTCGCCCCGGTGCCTCCGGCGCCGCCGAAGTTGCAGTCGGCGGAGGGGTCCGTCCTCACCTTCCCGGACCCGACGACGTACGTGGTGCCGGGGTCGAGCACCCTGGTCGGCGTGAGCACGCGAAGCTCGGCCGTGACCGTCTTCGCGCCCGCGGCGCTCGAAGCGAACGACAACGACAGCGACAGCGCCGCGCAGAGCGCAGCGAGCGCCACGCGCGCGGACGAGATACGTATGGACATGGAGGCCACCCTTTCCTCGAGGGACATCGTTGGCTGGCCGTGGCAGGTCTCCTGGCTTTCCGGGCCGGCCGTCGCGCCTTCCCGAGGGGGCCGAAGGCCGCCCCAGTGGCTGACTCGCGTCGTGCGAGGCCGTTGTCGCCCGGTCACAGTGGCGGGACCGCGCCGGATTCTCACCGGACTTCCCTTGACCACCGGCCGTGGTCTTATCGAGCGGGCAGTCTATCCCGCCTCGTCGGAGGGCGCCGGATCTGCCTCAGCCCGAACGGTGCTCGACCTGGCGGCTCAGCTCCTCGATCACCTCGGGCATCGACTGGCGCATCCGCGAGAGCTCCCAGTGCTCGATCTTGATCAGGCGCGCGGGTGAGGTGGCGGTGACGGTGGCCGAGCGCTCCTGGCGCTGGAGCAGGCCCTGCTCGCCGAAGACGTCGCCGGGGCCGAGGTCGGCGAGGTGGTCACCCTCGCGCTCGACCTTCACCGTGCCTTCCTCGATCACGTAGAAGTCGTTGGAGTAGCCGCCCTCGCGGATGATCACCTTGCCCTCGGCGACCGATTCGAGGGTCGCGAACGTCGCCACCTTGGCCAGTGCCTCGTCGGCGACGTTGGCGAACAGGGGTGTGTTCTTCAGCGCGCCTACGTCCACAGCTCTCTCCCCTCCGCGTTGCCGCCGGGAACCTAACCGATCGCCCGGCCCCGCGACGCGGCGATCAGCCTCCGCCGACCACCGCGCTCGCCGAGGCGACGAAGAGCGCGCGAGCGCGCCGCAGCTCGCGGGTCTCGCCGCGCTCGAGGCGCTCCAGCGACAGTCCCTCGAGGCCCGCGATCAGAAAGACGGCGACGGCGTCGAGGTCGCGCGCCGGCGGCCCGTCGTCGATCGCGCGCAGCAGGTCGCGCAGGACGGCGCGGTAGCCCTCCTTCATCTCGCGCATGATCGCGCTCACCCGCGGCTCGACCACCGACTGCGAGGCGAGGTCGAAGTAGACGCGCTGCAGGCCCTCGTCGCGATCGAGCACCGCCCAGAGGCCGTCGACCACCCCGCGGACCAGCTCGGTCGCCGTGCGCGGCTCGCCCAGGCCGGCGAGGATCTCGCCCGTGATCGTCTCCGAGACGCGGCGCGCGACGGCCGCGACCAGACCCTGCTTGGAGCCGAAGTAGTAGGAGATCAGCGCCTTGTTCTGCCCCGAGGCGGCGGCGACCTTGGCGGTGGTCAGCCCGGCGTAGCCGTCGCGCTTGAGCACCGAGTAGGCGGCTTTGGCGATCCGATCCGGGGCGTCGGATGCCGGCCGGCCCGGCCGCCGCGCGGCGGCCGCGCCGCTCCGAGCGGGCGCCCCGCCGGTCCTGGTCTCCGCCTCGGCTGACTCGGCCGCCGCACCGGCCTCGGCCGCCGCGCGGGCCTCGCCGGCGCTCAAGCGGGGGCGCCGGCCGCGCTCGGCTCCATCCCCATCGCAGCGAGCTTCTTCGACAGCGACCTCATCGCGTACTCGAACATCTCCGAGGAGTGGTAGCCGAACGGGGTATCGAAGTCGTAGCGGTCCTCGACCCAGGGGGGCGAGAAGGCGAGCACGCCGACCGGCAGGGTCTCGCTCAGGGTCTCCTGGACGACCCGCTTGTATCGCTCGTCGGCCTTGATCGCGTCGGCGAGGAACTTGACCCCGAAGCCGACGTGGCGCGACTCGTCGCGGTTCACGTGGGTGAAGCCGTCGCGGAAGCCGGGCAGACGGTCCATCTCCTTGAGGCTGCGCAGGATGAAGCGGGCGCCGGTGAGCGCCAGCGTGCCCTCGATGACGATCATGTAGACGGTGATCCCGCGGACCAGCGCCTCGAAGTTCTCGGGGTCGCGGCGCAGCTCGTCGGCGACGTCGTGCAGGATCCCGTCGAAGAGCCGCTTGAAGTCGTCGTTGACGTTGGCGCGCTGGATCGCCAGGTTGGCGGTGATCGTCTCGGCCTCCGAGCCGAGCACCTCGCGGTAGAACCGATCGAAGAACACGCAGTGGCGCGCCTCGTCGGAGATCTGGGAGGCGAGAAAGATCCGCTGGTCGTCGGTCGGCGCCGCGATCGCGAACGGCAGGAGCTCGGTGGTCACCCGCTCCTCGCCCAGGAAGAACTCCGAGAGGCTGAAGAGCATGAACCGCCTCTGCTCGGCGGTCCAGATCGAGTCGTCGTTCCACTCCTCGGCGTCGCGCGAGAAGTCGAAGGCCTCCGAGCTCCAGCCCTGGTTCTCCCAGCGCGAGATCAGCCTGCGATAGGAGGGCGCCGCCTCGACGATCCGGTCGAGCTGGGCCATGATCGCGTCGATGTCGCCGTCGAGCAGGACGTCGAGCGCGCTCTGATCGTCGCCGTTGGTGCTGATCGCCATCGGGCCTCCCGGGGGTCGCCGTCGTTTCGGCAGATATTATTATCCAACCGGTTAAGAATGTCAAACCGGCGCCGCGCCGAGCGCCCACGAGACGCCGCGCCGCGGCCCGCGAGAAGATGCGCGCCGATGACGACCACCTCCGACGCTCGCCGTGAGCTGCCAGGCGTGGTCAAGCCGCGCCGCTTTCGGCCGCGCTTTCACTACGAGCTGCTCGTCTGCGGGTTGCGCGGGCACGAGCTGGTCGGGCTCGAGGCCGGCGAGCTGCGGCCCGTCGATCGGCCATTCGCCCGCGAGATGGACGGGACCCGGTGGCATCGCTGCCTGCGCTGCGACAGCTGGTTGCCGTTCAGGGCGCCGAGCCACCCCACCAGGCGGCATCCGCCGGCGATCGCCGAGATCGAGCTGCCCCCGCGCGGGCGCCCCCTGCGCGACAAGATCATCCTGCGGCTGATCGCGGTCGATCACGCGATCGGCGCGGTGATCCTCGCGGCGCTGGCGATCGGGGTGCTGCTGGTCGCCAACCACGAGGCCGACCTTCGCGACACCTTCTACAGGGTGCTGGGCGCGATCCACGGCGGGGTCGGCGGGCCGACGGACAACACCGGCGGCTTCGTCCACCAGATCGACGACGTGCTCTCACTGGCGCCGGGCAAGCTGCGGCTGGTCGGGGCCGCGCTCGTCGCCTACGCGGCGCTGAAGGCGGTCGAGGCCGTCGGCCTGTGGCGCCAGAGGCGGTGGGCCGAGTACTTGACCCTGATCGCGACCTGCGCCCTGCTCCCGCTCGAGGTCTACGAGCTCGCGCACGGCGTCTCGCCGCTGAAGGTGATCGCCGTGGTCCTCAACCTGGCGATCGCCCTCTACCTGCTGTTCGCCAAGCGCCTGTTCGGCGTCCGGGGCGGGGTCGCCGCGGAGGAGGCCCTGCGAGCCCGCGACATGGGCTGGACGCCGCTCGCCGAGACCGCGCCGGAGGCGCACTCGACCCGCGCATGACGCGCGGGGCGGACCCGGGCGACGCCCGGGAGCCGCGAGGCCCGTAACCGGGCCAAGCGGCAGGCGCGGGCGTGGATCAGCCGCTCGGCACGAGCACGACCTGGTCCGAGCCGGTGAGCTCGGGGGCGTCGGGGCCGCCGGGGTCCGTGTACTCGGCGACGAAGACCCCGCGTAGGTTCTCGCCGGAGCCGTGGCCACCGGCGAGCGGGGTGTCGATCGTGCCGCTGCAGCCGCTCGCCGTCGTCAGCGGGTGGCCGTGGTCGTCGTGGCCGAGGATGTAGTTCACCTCGACCCGCGAGCAGTCGACCGCCCGGTCATCGGTGACCGCGACCTCGAATGCGACCTCGTCGCCGAACGAGAACTGCTGGCCGTCGACGGGCTCGACGAACTCGACCACCGGCTCTCGATTGCCGATCACGATCTCGACCGAGGCGGCCGCCGAGCGGCCCGTGCGATCGGTGACCTTCAGGGTCGCGTCGAAGACGCCGTTCTCCCGATAGGTGTGGGCGGTGTTGGGCGTCGTCGCGTCGACCGTGCCGTCGGCGTCGAAGTCCCACTCGTAGGTGAGCGCGTCGCCGTCGGGGTCGCTCGACCCGCCACCTTCGAATTCGACCGCGAGCGGGGCGTCGCCGTTCGTCGGCGCGGCCGCCACTCGCGGCACCGGCGTGCGGTTGCCGCCGCCGACGTATTCGATCCTCGAGAGCTGGGCCTCGGGGTTCTCGGAGAAGTAGCCGTCGCCGTACTCGAGCATGTAGAGTGCCCCGTCAGGCCCGAACTCGATGTCCATCGGGTTGTCGGTGGCGAACGAGTCGAGCACCGGGTCGACCCGGAACACCTCGCCCGCGTCGTCGAGGCGCAGCTCCTTGATGTAGTCACGGGTCCACTCGTAGAACAGCGGCACCCCGTCGTAGTACTCAGGCCACTTGCGGACCGAGTCGAGGCGGCGGTCGAACTGCTAGGCGGGGCCGCCCATCGGACCGATCCCGCCCTCGTCGCCGAGCTCGGGAAAGGCCGGGTTGGCCGAGTACGTGTAGGGCATGTCCGGCTGGGTGACCGGCGGCAGCTCGCGCAGGCCGGTGTTGTGCGGCGACTCGTTGACCGGGTTCGCGCAGTCGAACGGCGCGCCGGACTCCTCGGTGGCGAAGTCGTAGTCGATGTAGGGCAGCTCAGCGGTGGCGCAGTAGGGCCAGCCGTAGTTGCCCGGGTGCCGGATCACCATCCACTTGCCGTGGCCCGCCGGCCCGCGCAGCGGGTCGGCGTCCGGGGCGTCGGGCGAGTAGTCGCCGACGTAGATCTCGTTGGTCTCGCGGTTGACCGTGAACCGGAACGGGTTGCGCAGGCCCATCGCATAGATCTCGGGGCGGCTCTGCGGCGCCCCGACCGGGAACAGGTTCCCGGGCGGGATCGAGTAGCTGCCGTTGGCGTTGACCG
>WHSW01000184.1 GCA_009379895.1 Solirubrobacterales bacterium | reverse complement strand
GGCGGCGAGCGCCGCGGCGCGCGCGTCGCCGCGCCAGATCGAGAGCTCACCCCGGGGCTCCGCCCGCGCGGGCAGCGGGCGGGCGGTCGGCTCGGCCGCGTTGCGCCCGTCGGCCGGCAGCTCGATCGCGTCGGTCTCCAGCAGCTCCTCTCGCATCCTCCTCCTAGATTAGAGGCGCGCGCCGACGGTGGGCCGGCGACCCGAATCGAACCGCGCACGTTGCGGCCTCGCGCGATCCGCCTTCGAGCGCCTACAGCGCGCGCTCGTAGATGCGGTAGCGCTGCACGATCTCCCCGCCCATCCCCTCCATCGCCCGGTTCATCGCCTCGTTGGTCTCGAGGATCCAGCCCATGTGCCCGCCCCGGGGTCCGTGCTCCTTCGCCACCTGCATGTGGCGCTCGTACAGCGCGGCGGCGACGCCGAGGTGCTGATAATCGTGGCGGACCCCGAGCGCGAAGACCCGCAGCCGGTCGATGTAGCTCTTGCGGCGCAGGAAGTGCCACCAGCCGACCGGCAGCAGACGGCCCTTCATCCGGCGAAGCGCCTGGTCGACGTCCGGCAGGGTCAGGGCCGCGCCGACCACCTCGCCGTCGCGCTCGGCGATCATCGCCCAGTTCTCGTCGAGGACGGGCTTTAAGTTCTTGGCCTGGAAGGCGACCTCGGCCTCGGTGATCGGGACGAAGCCCCAGTTGTCGCCCCAGGCCTCGTTGTAGACGTCCCTGAAGCGCGCCACCTCGACCTCCATCTCGCGCTTTCGCATCCCGCGGACCACCACCCCCTCCTCGCGCGACTTCTCGGACGCGGCGTGGATCAGCGGGTGAAACGAGTCGCCCTCCCGCAGCTCGCCGAGCCACAGCCGCCACATGTAGAGGTCGATCGCCTTGACCAGCCCGAGCCCCTCGAGCAGCGCGCGGTAGTGCGGAGGGTGCCAGGGCTCGAGGATCATCGAGGGCTCGTCGTAGCCCTCGATCAGCAGGCCGACCTCGTCGTTGGTGGTGAAGTCCATCGGGCCGAGCATCCGCCCGCGGCCCCGCTCGGCGAGCCAACCGGAGGCGGCCTCGATCAGCGCCCGGGCGACCTCCGGGTCGTCCTCGCACTCGAAGAAGCCGAACATGCCGTCGTCGCCGCCCTGAAACTCGTCCCAACGGCGATCGACCTGGGCGGTGATCCGGCCGACAACCTCGCCGTCGCGCTCACAGAGGAAGTACTGGGCCTCGGCGTGCTCGAAGAACGGGTTCTTCGAACGGTCGAGGAACGTGCGCCGCTCGAAGCGCAGCGGTGGCACCCAGCGCGGCTCGTCGCGGCGCAGGCGGAACGGCAGCTCGATGAAGCGGTTGACGTCGCGGCGGCCAGCGACCGGGCGTACGGAGGGGGTTGACACCGGTCGGCAACCTACACTTCGGGCATGACCGAGGCCGCACGGGCGCCCGTCGACGTGTTCGCCAAGGCGCGCAACCACGACCGGCGCGAGCAGCTCGAGGCGGCTCGCGAGCAGGATCTCCTCCCCTACTTCCGCGTGCTGACCTCCGAGGCCGGGCCGGTGGTCGAGATGGAGGGGCGCGAGACGATCATGCTCGGCTCGAACAACTACCTCGGCCTGACCGGGGACGAGCGGGTCAAGCAGGCGGCCCGCGACGCGCTCGAGGCCTACGGCACCGGCCTGACCGGGTCACGGCTGCTGAACGGGACGACGCCGCTTCACCTCGAGCTCGAGCGCGAGCTCGCCGAGTGGATGGGGACCGAGCAGGCGATCGTCTTCACCACCGGCCACCAGGCGAACGTCGGTTGCATCGGGACGATCCTCGGGCCGAGCGACACCGTGATCTGCGACTCGGCCGACCACGCCTCGATCCTCGACGGGTGCAAGCTCTCGGGCGCCCGCCTGCGGCCCTTCCGCCACAACCGGATGGCGAAGCTGGAGCGGATGCTCGAGCGGGCGGCGGACGACGGCGGCGGGGTGCTGGTGATCGTCGACGGGGTGTTCTCGATGGAGGGCGACCTCTGCGACCTGCCCGCGGTCGTCGAGCTCAGCGAGCGCCACGGGGCCCGGCTGATGGTCGACGAGGCGCACGCCGTCGGCGTGCTCGGCGCCCGCGGGGCCGGGGCCAGTGAGCTGTTCGGGCTCGAGGACCGAGTCGACCTGCGGATGGGCACCTTCTCGAAGAGCCTCGCCTCGTGCGGCGGCTTCATCGCCGGCCCGGCGGAGGTGATCGATTACCTGCGCATCGCCTCGCGCCCCTTCATCTTCACCGCCTCGGCGGTTCCGGCGGCGGTCGGCGCCGCGCTCGCCGCGCTGCGCATCATCCGCGCCGAGGGGCCCGAGCTGATGGGCCGGCTGCTCGACAACGCGCGCTACCTGCGGCGCGGCCTGCACGACCTCGGCCTCGCCGTGGTCGAGCCCGGGAGCCTGCCCGACGGCTCGGAGGCGACCACGCCGGTGGTCCCCGTGGTCGTCGGCGAGGACTGGCAGGCGGTCCTGCTCTGGAAGGCGCTCTTCGACGCCGGCGTCTACACCAACGTCGCCATCCACCCCGCGGTCCCCCCCGGGGGCGCGCTGCTGAGGACCTCGCTGATGGCGACCCACGAGCGCTCGCATCTCGACCGCGCCCTGGAGATCATCGGCCGGACGGTCGAGGCGTTCCCCGAGCTACCCCGCCAGGGGTAGATATCCCTTGTCCATATCCGGACAAGGGCCGATCGCTCACGAAAAGCTTGCTCGTAGCGAACGAAGGGGCGCGCCGGGCACGGTTGTCGGTTGACGCCCCACCGCGATCTTCTCTAGGTTGCGCAGGCGCCGAACGCACCCGGGGCAGGGAGCGATCGGGACAGCAGGAGAGAACTGACCGTCCCGATCTTGCCCTGACGCGGCCCAGCCGTAGGAGGCGATGGGCGCCCAAAATACCCCGCAAACCCCCCGGTCACTCGGAGGAGGAGTGAGAATGGAAGCTGTCTCGACCCTGGCCCCTGCCGCGATGCCACAGCACATGCAGGCGCTGGCGCACGCCAACCGCGTCCGATTGGCCCGAGCGTCCATCAAGCGCGACGTCGCCGCAGGTACGGTCGATGCGGCGGAGATCATCCGGGACTGTCCCTGGGAGGTCGAGTCGATGACGGTGGGAGAGCTGCTGCGAAGCCAGCGCCGCTGGGGGCGGACGCGCGCTCGCAAGTTCCTCTTCGCACTGGCCCTGAACGAGAACCGCGAGCTCGGCCGGCTGACCGAGCGCCAGCGCGGGATGCTCGCAACGCAGCTCGAGTCAAGGCGGCTCGGGCACGACCTGGCCATCAACTAGCAAGGGCGAAGTCCGGAATCGGGCGGGCGCCAGGGGGGCGCCCGCCCATCCGCCTCTCACCGCCCTCCAGAGCCCGATGTCCAGCGGCGGAGGGCGGCGCCCTATCGCAGCTTGAAGGCGCGACCCGAGCGCGCGCGGAAGGCGCGCGCCAGCGCCAGGCCGGTGACCAGGCGACCGCCGCGGCGGCGATCAGCCTGCCGACCGGCGAGAGCAGGTCGGGCAGCGCGTAGAAGAGCAGCGCCAGGGTGGCGATCCCCGCGGCGCCCGCGAGCAGCAGCGTGTGCGACCGAAAGCCGCCGAAATGCTCACGGATCGAGAGCTCGAGGCCCGCCAGCGAGCCGAGCGCGAGGCCGGTGCCGAGCAGCAGTGCGCCCCGCGTCCCGCCGACGAAGAAGCCGACCACCAGCATGACCAGCGCCACCAGGACGACCAGCTCGACGAGCGGGAACGAGCCCCACGGCGCCGGCGGGCGCTGCTCGTCGATCGGCCGGCGCGGGCGCGGCGCGGCGCCGGGGCGGGCCTCCCGCAGGGGCGCGGCGGGCGCGCTCTCGGCGGCCGGAGCCGGCGGACGCGGAGGCCGGCGCTTGCGGCGCTTGCGTGCCATCAACCGATCGTCGCGTGGCCGAGACGGCCGGGGGCCGAGGCCCCTTTGCTAACGGACAACCCGAGGAGAGACGGATCCGCCACCAGCCGAGCAGCATCCCCAGGATCCCCCAGCGCGGCCGCGCGTGCCAGTGCCGGCACCCGGGCTCGCCGATGTCCTGGTTGGAGACGATCACCCAGCGGTGGTCCTGGGGGGCGACGATCATCCGCTCGAGCAGGCCGCGGTTGGCCTCCTCGACGTCCGCCCGGCGGCCGAGCTCGGCGCGGGCGTCGCGCAGGCGCAGCTCGAGCGCGTCGCGGACCCGCTCCAGCTCGCCGAGCGACAGGAGCCGGGGCCCACCGACGGCGCCGATCCCCCACTCGAGCCCGCGGCGCGGGAAGCTGGAGGCGAACAGCTCGCCGAGCTCGCGCTCGAGAGTGGCGATCTGGCGGCGCAGGTCGCGGCGGCCGAGGCGCTCGACGTCGGCCGGGGCGCCGCGCGGCGCCCGCGGGACATCCGGCGTCGGGGACGAGACCTGGGTGGGCTCGAGCAACTCGGGCACGAAGCTCCTTTCCTCCCGTTGCCTGGGACCCTGGTCGGCGATTCTAAACGGCGCCGCCGCGGGCTTCCACCACGCCCGGCGCCCGCGTCGGGCCCTCGGGCGCGCCCGACGACCTCAGCCGCGCTCGACGATCTCGGCCGCGAGCCAGAGCGCCTCGGTCACGGCGATGTCGGGCACGCCGCCAACCCCGACCGCGGCGATCAGGGTCCTGGCGGTGCGCGGCCCGACCCCCCGGCCCGCGGCCAGGGCGCCGAAAAGCAGCGCCAGCGGGCGCTCCTGGTCGGCGATCACCAGGGTTCCCGCCGGCAGCTCGCCGGGGCGGCCCTCGAGCGCCTCGCCGGGCGCGCTCGGGCGGATCCCGGGCGGCTCAGTGAGCCGGCCGGCGTCGAACGCGCTCAGGGCGACGCCCGACTCGACGATCGCGATCGTCAGCGCGTCGTCGAGCAGGCTGCGGCTTCGAAAGGCGCCGTGGCGCATCCGCTCGAGCGCCAGCCCCTCGATCGGGGTTCGCTGCTCGTCTGGATCGAGGCCGATGTGGCGGTAGAAGACCCGGTACGCCCAGGGGATCGCCTGGTGGCGAAGGTTGATCGCCTGCGCGCCCGAGAACCGGTTCGAGAGCTCGCGCAGGCGCCCCTTGAGCTCGCGCGGGGAGCGACCCGAGCCGCGCTCGAGCACCGTGTAGCGCAGCGCCAGCCCGGGAAACTCGTCGCGCAGCGCTGGGGCGACGAAGCCCGTCTCGGGCGCGGCCTCGGCGCTCATCGCCCGGCGACGGCCCGCCCGCGCGAGCGCTCGAGCAGGCGGGTGACCGCCTCGGTCAGCTGCTCGGCGTCGAGCTGGTCGCTGCCGATCGCGGCCGTCTGGAGGATCCCGCCTGGGTAGGCGAAGGCGACGGTCGGACAGCCCCCGACCCGGTAGAGGTTCGAGACCGCGCCGTCGGCGTCGTAGCCGACCGGGATCGTCCAGCCGCGCTGCTCGACGATCTCGCGCGCCTCGTCGCGGTCGTCGCGGACGTTGATCGAGAGGAAGTTGACCCGGCCGCGAAACCGGCGCGCGACCCGATCGACCACGTCCTGGGTCGGCAGGCAGTCCGCTCCCCGGGTGAACCAGAACGAGATCACCAGCGGCTTGTCGAAGAGGTCGCAGACGCGGATCACCTGCGGCAGGTCGACCTCGCAGGCCGCCGTTCGGCGCTCGTCGGGCGGGCACGGGTCGGACGACGTCTCGCAGTCGTTCTGAAAGACGTTCGCGTCGCCCTCGGTGTCGCCGAGCAGCTCCGGGACCGCGAACTCGGGCAGCGGGTCGCCGCGGCCGGCCTCGCCGGTGCCGAGGATCCCGTCGTCGCGGGTCCGCAGCGTGTTCGCCGTCGCGACCACGATCAGGACCACGAACGCCAACCCCACGAAGAGCGCATACCGGCTCGCCGGCCGCTTTCGCTCCTCCCCGCCACTCATCCCGAATCGGGGGCGGGCGTCGCCTGCTCGTGGCGCGAGCGCCGGGCTCGCAGCGGCGCGAACCGCCGCTCCGCCCAGACCAGCGCCGCCGGCAGGATCAGCAGCACGCCCGCCAGCGCCATGGACAGGTCGAGGACCGTGACGATCCCGAAGTCGCGCAGCATGCGGATGTCGGTCGCGATCAGGGCGGCGAAGCCCGCGATCGCGGTGATCCCCGAGGCGAGCACCGCGACGCCGGTGCGCGAGTAGGCGCGCCGCAGCGCTTCGCCCACCGGCGCCGGGCGGCGGCGCTCCTCCTCGTAGCGGGCGGCGAGCAGGACGCTGAACTCGGTCGCGATCGCGATCACCAGCGCCCCGAGGGTCGCCGACATCGGGTTCAGCGGCACGCCGACGATCTCGAGCCCGAGCGAGGCCCAGCCGGTCGCGAAGACGATCGGGATCAGGGGGACGAGCGCGCGGCGCAGCGAGCGATAGACGGCGAGCAGCGCCAGCGCGACGGCGGCCAGCCCGGCGAGCGTGAGCAGGTAGCGGTTGCCCTCGAGCGCCGAGTTGGCGTCGGCCGCGAGCACCGGCAGCCCGACGACCTTCGCGCTCACCCCCGGCGGGGGATCGTCCTCGGTCCCGGCGGGGTCGATCTCGGCGCGGATCGCGTCGATCAATCGCTTCTGCTGATCGAACGGCATGACCTTGATCCCGAAGGCGATCACCGCCGTCTGCTCGCCGCCCGGACCCTCCCCGGTGCCACGATCGAGGAACGCCTGCGAGAAGTAGGGCGGCAGCAGATCGAGCACGCGACGGGCCTTGGCGGCGCTCGGCGGCGAGCCCTCGGCGTCGAAGATGTCCGAGAAGGCGAACTGGGGGCAGAGCTCGGCGTCCTGGTCGCGACAGGGCGTCGGCCGGTCGCTGAAGCCGGCCCGGTCGAGCACCCTGCGCTTGAAGCCCTGCATCCAGCCGATCACCGCCGGGTCGGTCAGGTCGGGCGCCTGGACGGTGACGTCGACCTCGCCGGAGACGCCGGTCTGCTCCTGGAGCTCGTCGACGTCCGCGAGCTCGGGCAGGTCGCGCGGCACGAGCTCGCGCAGGTCGGAGATCACCTCGCTGCGCGTCCCCGCCGCCCAGCCCACCGCCGCGACGACGAGCCCGACCGCAAGCACCGGTCCCGGGTGACCGATCGCGCCCGCGAGCGCGCGCCGGCCGAGCCCGGAGGCCCGCACCGCCACCTCGCGGCGCGCGCGCCCGACCCGCGCGAACCGATCCCG
>WHSW01000183.1 GCA_009379895.1 Solirubrobacterales bacterium | reverse complement strand
CTCGTCGAGCTCGCCGAGGCCGGGGTGCCCGCGGCCGAGCTGCGCCGCGCGGTCGCCGAGGATCGGCTCGCGCTGCTCCCGGTCGAGCGCGCGCTGAGCGGCGAGGGCGAGCGCCACACCGTGGCCGAGGTCGCCGCGCGAAGTGGGCTCGAGCGTCCCTTCCTCGACCGGCTCTGGCGGTCCCTGGGGATGGCGGTCCCGGGCGACGACGAGCGCGCCCTGAGCGACGAGGACGTGGCCGCGGCGCGCCGGGTGGCGGCCCTGCGTGAGGCGGGAGTGCCCGAGGAAGGCATCCTCGAGGTCTCGCGCCTGCTCGGGATGACGATGTCCCAGCTCGCCGCGGCGAACCGCCGCCTGATCGCCGACGCGTTCCTGCGCGAGGGTGACAACGAGTACGACGTCGCGGTCCGGTTCGCGGACGCGGCCCGCTCGTTCACCCCGCTGATCGGCGAGGCGCTCACACACACGTTGAACCTGCACCTTCGCGAGCAGATTCGCCACGATGCCTTCGGTGCGGCCGAGCTCTCCGCCGGCCGTCCGGCGGCCGCGGAGGAGGTGACCGTGGCCTTCGCCGACGTGGTCGGCTTCACGCGCCTGGGCGAGACCCTCGATCCCGACCAGCTCGGGGCGGTCACCGGCCGCCTCGGCGAGCTGGCGGCGGAGGTGGTCGCGCCCCCGGTGCGCCTGGTGAAGCTGATCGGCGATGCGGCGATGCTGGTCGGCCCCGAGCCGAAGCCGGTCCTCGACGCCGCGCTCGGCCTCGTCGGCGCGACGCAGGTCGAGGACTTCCCGATCCTGCGCGCCGGGGTCGCCAGCGGCGAGGCGCTGCCGCGGGCGGGTGACTGGTACGGGCGGCCCGTCAACCTCGCCAGCCGGATCACCGCGATCGCCAGGCCGGGCAGCGTGCTCGCCACCGAGCCGGTTCGCGACCGCCTCGAGGACGAGTACCGGTGGTCGTTCGCCGGCTCGCGTCGCCTGAAGGGGATCGAGGGACAGGTCAAGCTCCATCGCTGCCGGCCCGCCGACTCCGGCGACGAGAACGGGTGAGCGCGAACGAAGGGCCGGCCGCGCTGCCGCGACCGGCCCTCCAGAGACGACGGACCGTTTGTCGGACTTAGGCGGGGGCGCCGGCCTCGCGGTCCCGGGGCCCGCGGTCGCGCTGCTCCGCGCGCCGGTGACCGGCCCTGCCGACGATCACGCCGCCGACGCCGCCGAGCACGCCGACCGCAAGCGACCCGAGCGCCCAGCCGGCGCCGGTCAGGTCGAGGCCCAGCGCGTCGTCGAGCGACCAGGCCCCGGCCCCGGCGCCCGCGAGCGCGAAGGCGACCGCGATCAGGACCACGTTGTACTCGTAGCCCCCCTCGGTGGCCCAGACGCCCTTGGCGAAGTGCACCGTGATGATCGCGGTGACCATGACGGCCGTGATCAGGGCCGCGGCGAGCGGGGTGAGCAGGCCCAGCGCCAGCAGCGCGCCGCCGCCGAGCTCGGCCGCTCCGGCGCCGAGCGCCAGGGTTCGCCCGGGCTTCAGCCCGAGCGACTCGAAGAAGCCGCCGGTCCCGGAGGCGCCGTGCCCGCCGAACCACCCGAACAGCTTCTGCGCTCCGTGGCCGGCGAGCAGCAGCCCGACGATCACGCGCAGTACGAGGAATCCCAAGTTCATCTCATGCCTCCTCAGCAGACACGTCCACTCCCCGTACGGGATCGGGGAAAATTGCTTGCGCACGCAACATTAGCATGAAAATGCTTGCATGCGCAATTATCGGCGGTAAGCTGCTAACCGTGACCACGGGACCGAGCCAGGCAAAGGCATCCGGCCGGGCCGCGCCGTCCGGCGACGGCACGGCGCCCGGCCCGCAGGCGGCGCCCGACGAGCGCGGGCTCGACGCCTGGAAGGCCTTCCTGCGCGCTCACGCGCGTCTGTTCTCCGAGCTCGACGCGGAGCTGCGCGCCGAGCACGGCCTGACGATCGGCGACTTCGACGTGCTCGTGCAGCTCGCCGACGCGCCGACCGGGAGGCTGCGGATGTGCGAGCTGGCGGACGCGGTCCTGCTCAGCCCGAGCGGCCTCTCGCGCCGAGTCGAGCGCCTCCAGCGCGCCGGGCTCGTCGACCGCGAGCGAGCCAGCGCCGACGCACGCAGCATCGAGGCCGGCCTGACGCAGGCCGGCAGGCGTCGGTTTCGCCGCATGCGCCGCACGCACCGGGCCGACATCCGGGAGCGGTTCAGCGACCGCTTCGACGCCGAGGAGCTGGACCAGCTCGAGGCGCTGATGGGTCGTCTGATCGAGGGCCCGGGCGCCGGCCGCTGATCCACGCGCGTCGCCGTTGCGACAATGTCGGTGAGGCGGACTCCGGTCAGCCGTAACGCGCCGCGCCGCGCCGAGACTGTCTCACTGACGCATGGCCCTGCTGATGCTCTTCGCGCTCCTCGCGGGCGCCGCCACGGCGCTCTCGCCCTGCGTGTTGCCGGTGCTGCCCGCCGTGCTCGGCGTCGGGGTGACCGGCGGGCGCCGCCGGCCCCTGGGCGTGGTCACCGGGCTCGTCGCGGCCTTCACCTTCGCCACCGTGGCGCTCGTCTACGTGATCGACGCGCTCGGCCTGCCCGACGACCTCGTGCGCACGCTCGCGATCGCCACCCTGCTCGTCTTCGGGGTCTCGCTGCTCGTACCCGGGCTCGGTGATCGGATCGAGGCCTGGGGATCGCGCCTGGCGCCGGGTCCGGCGCGCGTCGGCGGGGACGGGTTCGGCTCCGGCCTGGTCCTCGGCGCCAGCCTCGGCCTCGTCTACACGCCCTGCGCCGGCCCGATCCTCGCGGGCGTGATCACGGTCTCCGCCGCGCAGGACTTCACGGCCGGCAAGCTCGCCGTCGCGCTCGCCTACGCGGTCGGCTCGGGCGCCGTCCTCTACCTGCTGATGCTCGGTGGCCGGCGCCTGGTCGACCGCTTGAAGCCGGCCCGGGCGTGGGTGCAGGCGGCGACCGGGGCGACGATGGTGATCGTCGCGGTGGCGATGACCGCCGACCTGGACCTCAAGTTCCAGAACGCGATCGCCAGCGACCTGCCCTCCGTGCTGGTCAACCCGAGCGGTGGCCTCGAGGACAGCGGCGCCGTCGCCGACCAGCTCGCCGCCGTGCGTGGGGCACACGGCACGGCCGAGGGCGGTGCGGCCGAGGCCGCCGCGGGCCAGACGCTCCCCGACTACGGCGCGGCGCCCGACTTCATGACCCCGGGGCGATGGTTCAACACGCCGGGCGGCGAGCCGCTCTCGATCGGGCGGCTGACCGCCGAGGGCAAGGTCGTGCTGATCGACTTCTGGACCTACACGTGCATCAACTGCATCCGCACCCTGCCCTACGTCAAGGCGTGGGCCGAGGAGTACCACGACGACGGGCTCGTCGTGGTCGGTGTCCACTCGCCCGAGTTCGCCTTCGAGAAGGATGCCGGCAACGTCGCCGGGGCGATCGACGACTACGGGATCGACTACCCCGTCGTCCAGGACAACGAGCTCGGGACCTGGACCGCGTTCGGCAACCAGTACTGGCCCGCCAAGTACCTGATCGACGCCGACGGCGACGTCCGCTACGTGCATTTCGGGGAGGGCCAGTACTCCGAGACCGAGGCGGCGATCCGCTCGCTGCTCGCCGAGGCCGGCAATCGGACCCTCGGGGGACGGGCGCGGCCGGGGCGCACGCAGGCGCCCGACCCGTCACTGCGCACGCCCGAGACATATCTCGGCTTCGATCGCGCCGAGGGCTGGGTGGTCGATCCGCGCCCGGGGGCCAGCGCCTACGACGCCCCGGCGCCGGGCTCGCTCGAGCTCAACCAGTTCGCGCTCGCCGGGAGCTGGCGGATCGACGGCGAGTCGGCGCGCGCGCTGGCGAAGGCCGCCGTCTCGCTCTCGTTCAAGGCGCGCCGCGTGTTCTTGGTCCTCGGCTCGCCGGAGGGCCCGCGCGAGGCACGGGTGCTGCTCGACGGAGCTCCGATCCCGGACGAGCTCGCGGGCCAGGACGTCGCCGACGGCCGGGTGACGGTCGACCGCCAGCGCCTCTACCGGCTCGTCGACCTGCCTCGGGCCGGCCGCCACACGCTCGAGCTGCGCCTAGCCGACGGAATCGAGGGCTACGCGTTCACGTTCGGCTAGCCCGGCCGACGATCCCTGGCGGGCGTGTCGGGCTCCCGAGCGGCTCAGGCCGCTCGCCGGGCGCTGAGGACGAGGTTGTAGAAGAGCTCGGGCGGCAGGCGTGGCTCGAGCAGCGCCGTGTCGACCCGCTGCAGCGCGAGGTAGCTGCGAAACGCGAAGCGGCGCCAGGCGAGGGGCACGTCGGCGGGCTCGGCGCTCGCCTCGAGCGTGCGCATCAGCCAGCCGTGGGCATTGGCGAGCAGCTCCTCGCCGCGCAGGCGCACGTCGTCGAAGCCCGCCTCGGCGACCATCTCGCGCAGCGCGGCGGGACGAAACGTGTGGACGTCGACCTCGATCTCGAGCTCGTGTCCGTCCTCGGCCTCCGCGGCCCGCGACCGTGCCGGCGAGGCGCCCAGCGCCCGGCGCCAGAGCGGCGCGGCGAGCAGGCCGGCGCGCTTGGGCAGGGACGCGATCCGGTCTCCGTGACGGGAGGGCTCGCCGCAGAAGGCGAGCGCGCCGCCCGGGCGCAGAACGCGGCGCAGCTCGCTCAGCGCGAGCGGCAGGTCGGGGATATGGTGGAGGACCGCGTGCCCGAAGACGAGGTCGAAGCTCGCGTCGGCGAACGGCAACCGCTCGGCCTCGGCGCGGGCCGTCTCGACCGCCAGCCCGAGCCCCTCGGCGGTCGCCCGCAGGGTGGTGAGCATGCCGCTGGAGATGTCGGTGGCGGTGGCACGCTCGATCAGCCCGAGTTGCAGCAGGTTGAGCGTGAAGTACCCGGTCCCGGCGCCGATCTCGAGCGCGTCGCGGGCCGGCGACGGGTGGTGGCCGAGCGCCTTGCTGAGCTTGCCGAGCACCTGGCGCTGGCCGACCTCGCCGAAGTCGATCCCCCACTTGGCGTCGTACTCGCCCGCGGCCGCGTCGTGATAGCGCGTGTTGGCGTGCTTGATGCGCTCGGGCGTGGCGGTCGGGGCGGGCGGCATGGCGGCAAGAGAGTATTGCGGCGCCCGATCGCCGGGCGCCTCCGGAACGGTCGCTATTTGTGGACGGGTGCACTGGCTACCGTCTCCGCCTGCCGACGCCAGCCGAGCCCCGCTTGAACGAGCCACACCTGCAGCGCAACCAACCGCCCGACGTCCCGCCGCTCGCGCTGACCGGCGAGCGGACCCTGCCCGACGTGCCCGAGGAGAACTACTGGTTTCGGCGCCACCTCGCGGTCTATGAGTGGATCGCCGCCCGGGTCCGGGGTCTGCTGGTCGCCGACCTGGCCTGCGGCGAGGGCTACGGGGCCGATCTGCTCGCCGGCGCCGCGGCCGAGGTGGTCGGCGTTGACGCCAACCCCGAGGCCCACGGGCACGCGCGCTTGCGCTACCGGCGCGCCAACCTGCGCTTCGAGCGCGGCCTGGTCGAGTCGTTCGCGGGGCCGGTGGACGCGATCGTCTTCCTGCAGACGATCGAGCACATTCACGAGCCCGGTCCGTTGCTCGAGCGCTTCGCCGCCGCGGCGCCGCTGAGCTATGTGACGACCCCGAACCGGCTCACCCTGGCGCCGCCGGGGGCCGAGAAGTCCGAGAACCCCTGGCACCTGCGCGAGTACACCGCGGCGGAGTACCGCTCCCTGCTCGAGCCGCACTTCTCGCATGTCGACCTCCACGGCCTCTACCACGCTCGCAAGCTGCGCCTGCACGAGCTCGCGATTCGCGCCGGCTGGGACCAGGTCCACCCGGCCCTGCGCATCACCAAGCCCTTCTACGATCGCTTCGTCCCCGCGATCGCCGCCTCGGACTTCACCCTGCGGCCCGGCTCGCAGTGCGACCTCGACCGCGCGCTCGATTTCGTCGCGGTCTGCCGCCGGTGACCCGCGGCCGCAGAGTCGCCCGCGACCCCGCCGCCCCCGGACGCGAAGCGGAGGAGGTGGCGGGCGTTGGTTCTTTGGCGATCGTCCTGCACAGCCACATGCCCTACGTCGAGGGCTTCGGCACCTACCCGTTCGGCGAGGAGTGGCTGTTCGATGCCGTGCTGCGCTCCTATGCGTTGGTCTGCGAGGCGGCCGCCGGGCTGACGATGACGGTCACCCCGGTGCTCGCCGACCAGCTCGAGGCCCCCGGCGTGGCGGATCGCCTGCTCGAGTTCGGGCGCCGCTTTCGGGTCGGCTCGAGCGAAGCCGACCGCGCCGACCTCGAGGCCCCCTACCGGGAGGCGTGCCGGGCCGAGGCCGACCGCTACCGCGGCGCGCTCGAGCGCCTCGAGGCGCTCGACGGCGACCTGCTCGGGCTGTTTCGCGAACCGGCGGCGGAGGGGCGCGTCGAGCTCGTCGCCTCGGCGGCGACCCACGCGGTGCTGCCGATGCTCGCCACCCGCCCCGGCCGCCGGCTGCAGATCGACGCCGGGCTGCGCTCGCACCGGCGTCGCTTCGGCCGATCGCGGGGCTTTTGGCTGCCCGAGTGCGCGTACGAGCCCGGGCTCGAGCGGTTGCTGGCCGAGCACGAGCTGGCCTACTTCTGCACCGATCAGACCCCGTATGAGGGGCCGCTCGAGGCGCTGACGCCGGCCGCCACCGCGGCCGGGCCGGTCGGCTTCACGATCGACTGGGAGGCCGTCGCCTGGCTGTGGTCGCTCGACGGCTATCCATCCGATCCGCTCCATGCCGACTTCCATCGCAAGTCGCTGCGCGGCGCGCGCCCCTGGGCGATCGGTGGCGGGCCGTATGACCCCGCCGCCGCCGAGGCGCGGGCCCGCGAGCAGGCCGTCGAGTTCGTCGCCGCGGTCCGCGCCCGGCTCGAGCGCCACGCGGCCGAGCGTGGGCGGCTCGGGCTGTGCGTGTTCGCGATCGACACCGAGCTGCTCGGCCACTGGTGGTGGGAGGGGCCGGCCTGGCTCGCCGAGCTCGTGCGGGCGGCACCCGATGCCGGGGTCGAGCTGGTCACCCTCGCCCAGGCGCGTGAGCGCCACCCGGCGCGCTCGCGGGCGCTGGGGCGATCGAGCTGGGGGGAGGGCAAGGACCTGCGCACCTGGGACTCGCCCGCGGTCGCAGACATGAC
>WHSW01000182.1 GCA_009379895.1 Solirubrobacterales bacterium | reverse complement strand
CCGGCGGCGGCGGGGCGCCCGTGCACGAGCACGTGGCCGACCTCGCGCGGATGGACGACGTGCGTCGGCTCGCCGCCGAGCTCCTCGAGGCCTACCCGCGGATCGACGTGCTCGCCAACAACGCCGGCGCCATGTTCACCTCCCGCCATGTGACGCCGGACGGCTTCGAGCAGACGTTCGCGCTCAACCACCTCGCCCCGTTCCTGCTCACGAGCCTGCTCGTCGAGCGGCTCGCCGCCTCGGACGGGCGGGTGGTGACCACCGCGAGCGACACCCACCGGGGCGGCCTGGTCGACCTCGACGATCTGCAATCCGAGGGCGGGCGCTTTCGTCCCGGACGCGTTTACGGCACGACCAAGCTCTGCAACATCCTCTTCACGCGCGAGCTTCAGCGCCGCATCCCCGCGATCGCGGCCAACTGCTTCCATCCGGGCGTGATCCGCAGCGGCTTCGGCAAGAACGACGGCGCGCTGGCGCGGATCAGCCTGACCATGGCCGGGCCGTTCTTGCGCTCGCCCCGCAGCGGCGCCGGGTCGCTGGTCTGGCTCGCCCTCGATCCCGCCGCCGGCGAGCTGCGCGGCGAGTACGTGGAGAAGCGGCGGCCGGTGCAACCCAGCGCGCAGGCGCGGGACGACCGGCTCGCCGCCGCCCTGTGGGAGCGCTCGGAGGAGCTCTCGGCGCCGGCGCTCGGCGGCTCGTGAGGCGCGGTGACGATCGGTGTCACCGGAGCTTCGGGAGGCGTGGGCTCGCGTGTGGTGCGTGACCTGCTCGCGCGCGCGGACGTCGGGCCGGTCGTCGCCCTCGCCCGTCGGCCCCAGGTGCTGCCCGAGGTGGAGCGCCTGGCCGTTCGGCACGCCGACTACGACGATCCCGCCTCACTGCGGGCCGCGTTCGCCGGGCTCCGCGCTCTTGTGTTCGTCTCCAGTGACGGCTCGGCCGACCCGATGCGACGCCACCACGAGCACGTGGTCGCGGCGGCGGTCGACGCGGGCGTCGAGCACGTCGTCTACACCAGCATCGTCGACGTCGCGTCGGACTCGCCCTTCTACTTCGCGCCGGTCCACCGCGAGACCGAGGCGATGCTCGCCGGATCCGGTCTCGGCCACACGCTCGCTCGGACCTCGATCTTCGCCGACTTCTTCGTCTCGACGTGGATCGCGCCGGCGCTCGTCGACGGCACGCTGCGCGTTCCCGCGGGCGGGGGTCGGATGTCCCTCCTGGATCGGGACGACGCGGCGCGGGCGCTCGCCGCGGCGGCGGTCGGACGCCGTCCCGGCGTCGTCGAGCTGACCGGGCCCGCGGCGCTGACCGCGGCTGAGATCGGCCGGATCACGGAGGCCGCGACGGGGCGAGGCCTTCGCTACATCGCCCTCGATGACGAGGCATACCGCCGCCGGCTGGCGGCCGATCGGACGCCCGACTGGCTGATCGAGGCGTTCAGCAGCATGTTCACGTCGGTACGAGAGGGTCGCTTCGAGATCGTCTCGGCGGACGCTCGCAGCCTCACCGGCCAGCCACCGCGCCCCTTCGCCGAGTTCATACGCATCGCCGGGCTCTGACGTGTCCATCTCCGCGTCTGCCGTTCGTCTCATGCACGACCATCCCCAATCGAGGAGGACGCGATGAAGTACATGCTGTTGATTCACCAGGGCGATACGCCCACCCCCCGCGATCCCGAAGCGTGGTCGCGCCTGTCGGAGGACGAGCAGAAGGAGGTCTACGGCGCCTACCAGGCGATCAACGAGACCCCCGGCGTCAGCTCCGGCGTCCAGATGCAGCCCCCTGAGACGGCGACCACCGTGCGGGTGCAGGACGGCAAGACGCTGACCACCGACGGCCCGTTCGTCGCGATCAAGGAGGCGCTGGGCGGCTATCTCTTCTTCGAGGCCGACGACCTCGACGCCGCGATCGAGCTCGCCGCGCGCATTCCCGCGGCCCGCATGGGCGGCGCGATCGAGGTGCGCCCGATCGGGGAGCGGTAGCGATCCTCGAGCAGGCCTTCCGCGACGAGTGGGGCCGCGTGCTCGCCAACCTGATCGGCTACCTCGGCGACTTCGAGCTCGCCGAGGAAGCCGCCCAGGAGGCGTTCGCGATCGCCGCCGAGCGCTGGCCGCGCGACGGGACGCCGGCGAACCCGCGCGCCTGGCTGGTGACCACCGCGCGCAACCGCGCGGTCGACCGCATCCGCCGCGATCGCACGCTCGCCGCGAAGACGCGTTTGCTCGACGTGCCGGAAACCGTGGAGGACGAGATCGAGGAGACGACGATCCCGGACGAGCGGCTCGAGCTGATCTTCACGTGCTGTCATCCGGCGCTCGCGCTCGATGCCCAGGTCGCGCTCACCTTGCGGACGCTCGGTGGGCTGAGGACGGACGAGATCGCTCGCGCCTTCCTCGTCGAAGAGGCGACCATGGCCAAGCGGCTCGTCCGCGCGAAGGGCAAGATCGGGGCCGCCGGGATCCCGTTTCGAGTCCCCCCGGCCCACCTGCTGCCCGACCGCCTCGCCGCGGTGCTCGCGGTCGTCTACCTGATCTTCAACGAGGGCTATGGCGGGCGTGGCGAGCTCGCGGCCGAGGCGATCCGGCTCGGGCGCGCGCTCACCGAGCTGATGCCCGACGAGCCCGAGGCGCGCGGACTGCTGGCACTGATGCTGGTCAACGACGCCCGGCGTGAGGCGCGATTCGCCGACGGCACCCTGGTCCTCCTGCGCGATCAGGATCGATCGCTCTGGGACCACGACCAGATCGCGGACGGACGGGCCGAGCTCGATCGCGCGCTGGCGCTCGGCGGCCGCGGCCCCTACGCGCTGCAGGCGGCGCTCGCATCCCTGCACGCCGAAGAGCCTCAGGACTGGCCGCAGATCGCGGCCCTCTACGGCGAGCTCGCCCGCCTCACCGGCTCGCCGATCGCCGACCTCAATCGGGCCGTCGCCGTCGCCGAAACGGGCGAGGCCGAGGCTGCGCTCGCCCTGGTGGAGCGCCTCGAGCTCGACCGCTACCACTACCTGCACGCGACGCGCGCGGAGCTGCTGCGCCGGCTCGATCGCGTCGAGGACGCGCACGCGGCCTACGGCCGGGCGCTGAAGCTCGTTCGGTCGGAGGCCGAGCGGCGCTTCCTCGAGCAGCGGCGGGCGGAGCTCCGAGACTGAGCGGCGCGCGCCGACGGGCGCGTACGGAGGCTCGTCAGCGCTGCTCGGACGCACCGGGCGCGTCGCCCGTTGCGTCACCCACGTCGCCGCCGCTCTCGCCGAGCCCCTCGACCGCCTGCTGGCCCTTTTCGAGCAGGCTGCCCTCGCCCTGGGCGATCTCGGAGACCTCCCCGGCCTTCTCGGTCAGAGCGTCGATCCCGCCGCCGCCGATCAGCTCTCGCGCCTTGTCGATCAGGTCGGTGAGGTTCATATATGCACCTTAGCGAGGCAGCGCCGCTGCGTGCGACGACGACCAGCTCCGCGTTCGAAACCAGACGGCTCGACGCTCGAGGCGCGCTTCCGGCCCGCCGGCGTCGGGTACAGCGCGATCGTGCCCGAACCGCGTCAGTTGAAGCCACTTGACGGCTGGAGCGTCGTGTTTCGCGGGCGAGCGGCCCGGTGTCAGTCGCGCGATCGGAGCGATCTCGTGGGCGGTGCTCGTCATCGCGCTCCCCCTCGGGCTGCGCGAGCTGATCGCGCTGGCCGGCATCGATCCGCCGTTCGCGATCCCGCAGCCGTTCAACACGATCCTCGGTTTCGCCGCGCTGCTCGCCGCCCTGGAGCGAGCGCTCAGATTCAAGAGCAACCGCTGGCTCGGCTAGAGGTCGCGAGGTCTCGCCGCCGGCGGGCGATGATCGGGGTGGATCGCCCACCGGCTAATCTGATCCGATCAGCGAGCCCGTGCACGGATTCAAGGAAGGCCAGGCGGTCTGGGTCGAAGACGGCGACGGGAAACACCATCCCGGAATCTTCGTCGGCGACAACGAGAGCGCGGGTTGGTTCGGCGGCGGTCCGAGCGCCTACGTCGCGCACCCCGACGCTCACCAGGCCGAGGTGGTCTCGATCTTTCGCATCACACCGCGAGACCAGTAGCCGGGCTCCCGCGGGCCGGGACTAAACTCCGGCCCGTGCAGGCACCGTCCGCGCGTGAGCTCATCCCGCTGCTTCTCGCGGCGGCCTTCCCGCTGGTTGCGCTCATTCACGAGGGTGGGCTGCTCGCGGCGCTGCCGCTGCTCCTGCTCGCTGTCCCGCTGCTCCTGGGCCGCTATCCGGGGGAGCGGACCCTGGAGCTCCTGCGAGCTCGGCGGGACCGGCCCGAGCGGCCGGCTCGGAGCATCGCGCCCGCGCCGAGCCCCCCGCGCCGCCAGCCGCTGCTGCGCAACCGGCTGCTCATCGCGGCCTCCCTGGCCGAGCGCGCGCCACCGGCCGCCGCGCTCAGCTAGCGGTCGCTCGCCCTCGGCGGCGGACGACCGAGTCCGCAACCGAGAGGAAGATTTCGATGTCACGGCGCCTTTGGGCCGCCGCGCTCGCGACAGTGCTGTCGCTGAGCTACGCGGTCCCCGCCACCGCCCATCAGGGCAACCCCGATTACAGGTCCGAGCTCGATGGGATCAAGCCCCAGGTCCCCGGCCTCGACGTGCAGGTTCTCAACTACGACGACAGCCTGCAGCTCGAAAACCGAACCGGCGAGACGGTGATCGTCGACGGCTACCAGCACGAGCCCTACGTGCGGATCACCGCCGACGGCGCGGTCTCGGTCAACACCCGCTCGCCCGCCTACTACATCAACGATGACCGCTACGGCGAGACGAAGGCCCCGGCCAGCGCCGATCCCGAGGCCGCACCCGAATGGCAGGAGGTCGACGGCACCGGCCAGTACGTCTGGCACGACCACCGCATCCACTACATGAGCGCCGGGACCCCGGCCCAGGTCACCGACGAGAGCAAGCGGACGAAGATCTTCGACTACCGCGTCCCGATCGAGGTCGGCGGCGAGCGGGCGGCGATCACGGGGACCCTCTACTGGGTCGGTGAGTCAGGGGGGTTCCCGATCGTCCCGTTCATCGCCCTGGCGGCGGTCGCGCTGCTCGCCGGGTCCGCGATCGTCCTGCGCCGCCTTCGGAGTGGCGACGCCGGCGAGCGGGATCGAGGCGATGGCGCGCGCGGAGCGGATCGACTCGGTGCCCCCTCGGAGCCGGATCGCGCGGGCAGCGCCGCCGGGCCGGATCGACGTGGCGGCGACGAGGAGGCCTGGTGAGCCGACGGGCGCTGATCGCCGCGGCGGGCGCGGCGCTGCTGTCGCTGGCCCTGCCGGTGGCCGCCTCCGCGCACGCCGTGCTCGAGCGCACCGTCCCGAGCCAGGGCGTCGACCTGCGTGAGCAGCCCGGCGAGGTCGCCTTCTACTTCGACGAGCCGGTCGAGGCGAGCTTCCAGGCGGTGCGCGTCTATGACTCGTCGGGTGAGCAGGTGCAGGGCGACGAGGTGTTTCGCCCGGGCGGTGAAAGCAAAGCCGTCGCCGTGCACCTCGATCCCGACCTGCCCGACGGCTCCTACACGGCCACCTACCGCGTGATCTCGGCCGACTCCCACCCGGTCTCGGGCGGGTTCGTGTTCTCGATCGGCAAGCCGAGCTCGCGGGCCGAGAGCGTCGCGTCGCTGCTCAGCGCGGACTCATCGGGCAAGGTGACGTCGACCGCCTTCTGGGCCGACCGCTGGCTCGGCTACCTGGCGATCGCCGTCGGAGTCGGCGGCGCGCTCTTTCTCTTTGCGGTCTGGCGTCCCGCGCTGCTGGCGAGTGCGAGCGGCGATCCCGGCTGGGTCGGCGCCGGTGACGCGTTCCTGGCCCGCGCCGGGCTGATGATCGGTGTCGCAGCGGCGATCGGGCTGCTGGCCAGCCTGCTGGCGATCCCGCTCGAGGGGGCGAGCGCGGCGGGGATCTCGTTCTGGCGTGCCCTCGAGCCGTCGAATCTCTCGGAGGTGATCGACACCCGCTTCGGCACCCTGATGCTGGTCCGCGCCGCCGCCTGGCTGTGCTTCGCGGCCGTCCTCGCCGTGGCGATGAGCCGCCGGCGACTTCCCAGCCTGCGCCTGGCCGAGCTCGGTGCTAGCGGGGTCGCGCCGAACCGCGTCTCGCCGACGCTCACGCTCCTCGGCGCCGTCGCGCTGGCGACGATCCTCGCCACGCCCGCGCTCGCCGGGCACGCCAGCACCCAGGACCCGACCGCCGTCCTGCTGCCGGCCGACCTGATCCACGTGCTGGCGATGAGCGTCTGGGTCGGCGGCCTGGCGCTGCTGATCTTCGCGCTGCCGGCCGCCACGCGACGATTGGCGCCGGCCTCGCGCACCGAGCTGCTGCTCGCCTGCTTGAGCCGCTTCTCGCGCTACGCCCTGGCCGCGGTGATCGCCCTCGCCGTTACCGGGACCGTGCAGGCGGTGATCGAGATCGGGCGCTTCGGCGCGCTGATCGACACCGGCTTCGGACGCGCCGTGCTGATCAAGGTGGTGCTGCTCGCGGTGCTGATCGGATTCGGCGCCGCCAACCGCCGGCGACTGATCCCCGCCCTGCGGCGCCTGGCCGACGGGCGTCAGACGCCGGGACGGATCGGCGTCGTGCTGCGGCGAAACCTGCGGCTCGAGGTGGCGCTGGTCACCGTCGTGCTCGCGGTTGCCGCCGCGCTGGTCAGCTACCCCCCGCCCAGCGAGAGCGCCGACGGCCCGGTCTCGGGCCGAACGACGGTCGGTCCCGCGGTCCTCGAGTACACGGTCGATCCCGCCGAGGTCGGAGAGAACCAGCTTCACCTCTATCTGTTCGACGCCGAGGACGGCAGCCAGTACACGGCCGCCCGAGAGGTCAGCGCCCGGCTCACCGACCCCGCGGCGGACATCGGCCCGCTCGAGGTCGACCTGCGCAAGGCCGGACCGGGGCACTACGTCTCGCCGCAGGCCGGCTTCGGCGTCGCCGACGACTGGACGGTCGACGTCACGGTGCGGACCTCGAAGTTCTCCGAGGACGAGGCCAGCTTCGAGGTGCCGATCCGATGAGCGCGCGCACGTTGCGCCCGGTGGCGCCGCTGCTGGCCTGCGCCCTCGCGTTCCTGCTCGCCGGCGCGGATCCGTTCTGGATCGCGATCGCCCCCGTGGCCGTGCTGCTCGGGGCGCTGCTCGCCGGCCGCTATCCCGGCGAAAGTGTGCTCGAGCGTCTGCGCGGCGGGCCGCCCCGCCCGCGCGGGCGGGCTCAGCCGTCCGTCGCCCGC
>WHSW01000181.1 GCA_009379895.1 Solirubrobacterales bacterium | reverse complement strand
TCGATCTCGACCTCGTCGACGAGCGCCGAGATCAGGTGCAGGCCGCGACCCTGCGAGCCGGCACGCGGCGCGCGCCAGGTGCCGAAGTCGCGGACCTCGAGATCGATCGCGCCGTCGCCGCCGCGCGCCTCGACGACGTAGGAGGCCTCGCCCGCGGGGTAAGCATGAGCGACGGCGTTCGCGCAGGCCTCCCCGCAGGCGACCAGCGTCTCGTAGGTCTCGGCGTCGTCGGCGCCCGCGGCCCTCAGCCACGGGCCGAGCGCGCGGCGCATCTGCGCCAACGATTCGGGGTCGGCGGCCAGCGTGAGCTCGATTCGCTCGGGGTCAACCGGCTCGAGCCGCACGGCGAGCACCGCCACGTCGTCGGCCGGAGCCGTCTCGCGAAAGCGCTCGGCGAGCAGCGCGGTGCAGAGCTCGTCGGGCCCACCCGGGACGCCGGCGGCGAAGCCACGCAGCCAATCGAGTCCCTCGTCCAGCGAGACGCCCGGGCGCTCGACCAGGCCATCGGTGTAGAGGAGGACGGTGGTGGCGGGTCGCAGCGGGATCATCGATTCCTCGTAGACCGGGAACCGCACCACGCCGACCGGGCTGCCCGCCGGGCTCTCGGCGAAGTGGGCATCGCCGTGCGGACCGATGATCAACGCCGGCGGATGCCCCGCGGCCGCCAGGCGCAGCCCCCCGCGCTCGGGATCGACGATCCCGTAGAGCAGGGTCGCCATCGACCCGCCGGCGGCCTCGCGCGCGAAGCCGTTCATCCGCTCGAGAACGAGCGACGGGCGCAGGCCCTCGAGCGCGTAGGCGCGCAGCGCGTTCTGCAGCCGCGCCATCTTCGCCGCGGCCTCGAGACCGTTGCCGACGACGTCACCGATCGCGACGCCCGCGAGGCCGTCGCGGAGCGTGATCACGTCGTACCAGTCACCGCCCACCTGGGTGTCGGTCGCGCCCGTCACGTAGCGAGCCGAGACGCGCAGTCCCGGGATCTCAGGCAGGCGGTCGGGCAGCAGGTTGCGCTGAAAGGCCTCGGCGATGGTCGTCGCGTGTCCGACCTCGGCCGCGGCCAGGCGCAGGCCCTCGAGCGTCGCGCCGATCAACGCATCGCCGCCCCCCTCCACCTCCGGCGGCTCGGCACCAGTCGCTGTCGATTCCGCTGCCAAGGCCACGAGTCTAATCCGACTACCCCCCGCTCAAAAGCGCACGCACCAGCGCACCCGTCCGCCCCCGTCGCTACGCTCCGGCGCACCCCGCCTGCCCACGTCGGTCCGCTGACCGGCGGCGATCGGTTGTGGGGCAACCTCAACTCGACCACTCGTCAACGAACAGCGCGCAACGCCAGGATTCGCCAGATGCCGAGCCGGCCCTCAAGACGCGTGATCCGACTCGAGTGGGCCGCCGTCGCCGCGGCGGTGGTCGTCGCCGTGGCGGCGAACGGCATCGCGGATTGGGACCCCGCCCTGTTCGCCACCCTCGCGGCCCTCTCGATAATCAGCGACCTGATCGCGGTGCAAACGCGCGTCCAGCGCGTCGTCGTCTCGGCGAGCCTGACGACGATCGTGGTCGCCGCGGTCTTCCTCGGGCCGGGCCCGGCCGCCGCGATGAGCGTGGTGACGATCCTCGCCGGGTGGGCCAGGCACCGCTACCCGGGGACCGATCTGCTGATCAATCTCGTCGCCTACCTGTGGTTCGCGCTGCTCGCGGGGCTCTTCTTCGAGGGGATCTCGCAGGCGGGTGAGGTCGAGCGGGGAACCGCCGTCTTCTACCTCGCCATCTTCGGCGCGTTCCTGATCGCGATGGCCGTCGACTTCCTTCTCATCGGCGGTTACTCCAGCTACATCGAGCGGTCGAGCTTCGCGACCAAGGCCCGCCGCGCGCTGATGCCGGTGCTGCCGTCGGAGCTGGCGGCGGCCACGCTGGCGGTCGGCGTCTCGCTCGCATACGTCGAGGCCGGCACCGAGGCCGTCGCCCTGTTCAGCGTCCTGATCCTGGTCTTTCAGTATCTGGTCGGGGCGCTGCTGCAGTCACAGGATCGCGCCGACGAGCTGGAGGTGCGCACCCGCCAGCTCGCCGGCTTTCAGGTCGCCCTGCTCTCGGCCCTGCTGCGGACCCTGGACCTGCGCGACCGGATGACCGCCCGACACAGCGCGGCCGTGGCGCGCTACTCGCGCGAGATCGCCGCCCGGGCGGGCCTCTCGGCGGAGGATCAGGAGCTGGTCCACACCGCGGCGCTGCTGCACGACATCGGCAAGTTCATCCTCCCCGACAACATCCTCAAGGGGGGGCGTCGCAAGCTCACCGAGGCCGAGTGGGTCGAGGTCCGCAAGCACCCCCAGGAGGGCGCGCGAATCGTCTCTCAGATCGCCGGGTACCAGCCGATCGGCGAGATCATCCTCGCCCACCACGAGCGCATCGACGGCAAAGGCTATCCGCGCGCGCTGCGCGGCGAGGAGATCCCGGCCCTGGCGCGGGTCGTCTCGGTCGCCGACGCCTACGACGTGCTCACCGGCCGCGACACCTACCGCGAGCCGGTGAGCTCGCACGAGGCCGTGATCGAGCTCCGCCGGGTCGCCGGCACGCAGCTCGATCCGCGCTTCGTCGAGGCCTTTGCCAGCGTCCTCGAGGGCAAGGACCTCGCCTACCGCCGAGGCGATGACGTCGACTTCGAGGCCGAGCTGGCGCTCGACAAGCGGATCCACGACTACGTGCAGGACATGCCTCCCGCGCCCGACGCCGCGCGGCTCGCGTCCTAGGTCCCGAGCGAGCCCGGAACGCAGAAACGCCGTCTGCGGCCCGACGCGGGGCGGCGGAGACGGCGCTGCTGTCGTGAGTCCGTTCTCGGGTTCAGCCTCGGCGCCAGCCCATGTCACCCTCCTTGCGCGATTCCGTTGCGCCCATTGCCCAACTCGTTGTTACGGAAAGTACAAACCCATGTGAGGCACGTCAAACGCATAAAGATTTCCCCGATGCCTTGCAATCTCAGACACAAGCGCGATTAGGTTGCGAATGCGCCCCATGCATCCGCTCCGACTGCCCGGCTTCGCGAACCTCGGCTTCGCGTATCTCGTCAACGAGCTCGGGAACTGGCTGGGTGAGATCGCGCTCGCGGTGCTGGTCTACGACCAGACGGGGAGCCCGATGGCGACCGCGGCGCTGTTCTGCAGCATGCAGTTCCTGCCCGCGTTGCTCGGCCCGCCGATCGTCGCCCGGCTCGAGAACCTGCCCGCGCGGCGGACGCTCCCGGCGCTGTACGGCGCCGAGGCGATCGTCTTCGGCGTCCTCGCCCTGCTCGCGCACGAGTTCGTCTTCACGGCGGTCCTGGCGCTGGCGATCCTCGACGGCTCGATCGCCTCGGCGGCCAGGGCGCTGACCCGCGCCTCGGCCGCGGCGGTGCTCGCCCCGGCAGGCCAGCTCCGCGAGGGCAACGCGCTGCTCAACATCGCGTTCACCGCCGGCGCCGCGGGCGGTCCGGCGCTCGCGGGGCTGGTCGTCGCGGGCGCCGGGGCGACGACGGCGCTGGCGGCCGACGCCGTCTCCTTCCTCGCCGTGGGCGCCCTGCTGGCGCTGACCGCGAAGCTGCCGAGCCCCCAGGTCGAGCCCGACGAGGGCGGCTGGGCGGAGCGCCTGCGCCGCGGCCTCTCCTACGTCGCCGGCCGCCCGGCCCTGCGCCGGCTGTTCGGCGCCCAGTCGGCGGCCTTCATCTTCTTCGCGCTGGTGATCCCGATCGAGATCGTCTTCGTCAAGGAGACGCTCGACGCGGGTGACGCCGGCTACGGCGCGCTGCTCGCGAGCTGGGGCGCCGGCATGGTCCTCGGCAGCCTCCTGTTCGCCGGCCTGCGGCGCGTCGCGCTGCGCACGCTGCTGCTCGTCTCGACCGTCGTCATCGGGGCCGCCTATCTCGGCACCGCCGCCGCGCCGACGCTCCTCGTCGCCTGCGTCGCCTCGGTGCTCGGCGGGATCGGCAACGGAGTGCAGTGGATCGCGCTGGTGACCGCGGTGCAGGAGCTCACCCGGGCGACCTACCAGGCGCGGGTGCTCGCCCTGCTCGAGGCCGTCGGGAGCGCGATGCCCGGCGTCGGCTTCCTGCTCGGGGGCACGATCGCCGCGCTCTTCGAGCCGCGCGCCAGCTACGCCGTCGCGGGCGCCGGGGTGCTGGTGGTGGTGGTCGCCGCGGCGGTGACCCTGCGACGCGTGGATTGGGCCCCACAGCTCAAGCAGGGCGACCGCGATCGTGCAAGTTCCGTTGCACCCGGGGACTCCCCCGCCCCGCTGCCGATCGGCCGTTGACCCTCCGCTAGCATCCCCGCCTCGCCGAGTTCCCTGCAAATCGCCGCTGGCGAGGCGCGGGAATCGGGGGACCCGAGGGCGGCTTGCTCTTTCGCCGCCGGGGCGAATCGCGGCATCGCCGCGTAGCGCCAGCCCATGGCGCGAGCCCGTCAGCTAACCCCGTAGGCGAGCTTCGGATGGGCGATCGAGACGACCAACAGCCGTCACCCGACCCGCGGGCCACGAGCCGCTCGCGGCCCCGACCCGGATCGGGGCGCCGGCCGCGAGCCCGCGCTCGCCTGGTGGCGCTCGCCGCGCTTGCCGCGCTCGGGGTGCTCGGGACGCTCTCGATCTCCGTCGCGCAGTCGGGCGCCCAGGGCGTCGACGAGCTGAACTCGAAGATCGCCGCCGCGCGCGGTCAGGCGCAGTCGCTGGGCGCCCAGATCGACGCCGCCTCGGCCGAGCTTCACTCCGCCCAGCAGCGCGCGATCGCCGCCGCGCAGCGCGAGGCCCAGCTCTCGGGCTTGCTCGCCCGCGGCGAGCAGCGCGAGGCGCGCCTCGAGGCCGCCGTCGGTGTCGCCCGCGACCAGCTTCGCGCCGCTCGCGACGAGCTCGGGCGCTCGCTCGCCGCGCTCGCCGACCGGTTGGTCCAGATCTACCGCGGCAACATGCCCGACTCGACCACCCTGCTGCTCGAGTCCGACGGCTTCGACGACCTCGCGACCCGCTCGGAGTATCTGACCCGAATCGAGGAGGCCGACGCGTCCCTGGTCGGGCGGGTGCGCTCGCTGCGCGACGCGGTCCGGACCCGCCTCGCCGCGGTCGAGGAGGCCGAGCAGCAAGCGCAGGCGTTCAACGAGCGCATCGCGGCCGCGCGCGACCAGATCGCGGCCGTACGCGCCAACGCCCAGGCCCAGGCCGCGGCGCTCGCCCAGGCGCGGGCGAGCCGCCAGGCGGCCCTCTCGAGCCTGCAATCGCAGGTCAGCGGCTGGGAGTCCCAGGTCCAACGCCTCGAGCGGATCTCCGCCCAGCAGGCCGAGGACGAGGTCTCGGACTGGTTCGGCGACTGGGCGATCCCGGAATCGATCGTCCAGTGCGAGTCGGGCGGCAACTTCGATGCCGTCAACCCGTCGTCGGGTGCGGGCGGCGCCTACCAGATCCTGCCCTCCACCTGGGACCTCTACGGCGGCGAGGGCGCCCCGCAGGACGCCTCGCCGCAGGAGCAGTCGGATGTCGCCTCGCAGATCTGGGCCGACTCCGGCGCCGCGGCATGGGAGTGCGCTCAGTAGCGACTCGCGCCGGCGAGTGGACGGGGGGTTCCCGGGGGGCGGAGCCCCCGGGTGGGCTCAGCCCTCGGGCGGCTGGCGGCGCGAGAGCAGGTAGCCGATCGCGAACGCGAGCACCGCGAAGACGCCGCCCGCGATCTTGATCTGGCGCCCGAAGCGCAGCCAGGCGAGGCGGACGACGATCCGCCCGATCAGCTCGTAGATCCCAGAGACCATTGCAGCGTCCTCCTCAGTCGTCTATCCCGGTGAAGCGATCCTCTACCCCGGCATCGCGGTTGCGAACCCGGTGTGCCATCCGGCTCTGGAGCGTAAACAGCTCGATGAACCCCGGGCTCGCCGCCTGGCTGAACTCGCCTCCCGACTCGCCGAAACCGGCCAGGTCGGGGTCATACAGCGCGTACGGCGACGAGCGGGCGACGACCGTCGCCCGGCCCTTGTAGAGCTTCACCGTTACCTCGCCGGTCACGTGGCGGTTGGCCGATTCCATGTAGGCGTCGAGATCTCCGCGCAGCGGCTCGTGCCAGAGCCCCGCGTAGCAGAGGTAGGCCCACTTGTCCTCGAGCGCGCGCTTGAAGTTGTTCTGGTGGATGGTCGAGACGAGCTTCTCGAGCTCGCCGTGGGCGGGCAGCAGGATCGCCGCCGCCGGGACCTCGTAGATGTCGCGGACCTTGAGTCCGACGATGCGGTCCTCGATGTGGTCGACGATCCCGACCCCGTGGCGGGCGCCGATCGCGGCGGCGCGCTCGATCAGCTCGACCGGCCCGAGCGCCTCGCCGTCGAGCGTCGTCGGGCGGCCGGACTCGAAGCCGACCCGCAACAGCTCGGGCTCGTCCGGCGCCTCCTCGGGGCGGGTGACGAGCTGAAAGACGTCGTCCGGCGGCGGGCGGTCGAGGTCCTCGATCGCGCGTCCCTCCGAGGAGCGGCCCCAGAGGTTGTCGTCGATCGAGTACGGCGGGCGCTCGGTGCCCCCGCGGACCGCGATCGCGTGCTCGCGCGCGTAGGCGATCTCCTCCTCGCGGCCCATGCTCCACTCGCGCACCGGGGCCAAGATCCGCAGCTCCGGGTCGAGCGTCGCGATCGTGCCGTCGATGCGCACCTGGTCGTTGCCCTTGCCGGTGCATCCGTGGGCGATCGTCTCGCACCCCGCCCGCCGCGCGTGCTCGACCGCGAGGCTTGCGATCAGCGGCCGGGCGAGTGCCGTGAACAGCGGGTAGCCGCCACCGTACAGCGCGTTCGCCCGGATCGCCGGCAGCACGTAGTCGCGGGCGAACGCCTCCCGCGCGTCGGCGCGGATCGCGTCCACCGCGCCCAGGTCGCGCGCCTTGCCGACGACCACGTCCCAGTCCTCCCCCGGCTGGCCCAGGTCGACGGTCAGGGTGACCACCTCGGCCCCGTAGCGGGCCTGGATCCAATGCAGCATCACCGACGTGTCGAGCCCGCCCGAGTAGAGCAGCAGAACGCGGGAGACCCGCTCTGGGTCGGCCTGGTAGGAGGCGATCCGGGGTGCCTGGGCATCGGACATGGGCGCGGAAGTCTCGCATGCACCGGCGCGCCGCCGCATCGGCGATGATCACGGCCGATGCGCCGCGCCCTGCACATCCTCTCGATCGCCCTGATCACCGCCGGGATCGTGGTCCTGGTCGACGTCGGCCTGACGCTGGCCTGGAAGGAGCCGGTGTCGACCGTCTACGGGTCGATCCAGCAGGGCAATGCCAGAGGCGACCTCGATGA
>WHSW01000180.1 GCA_009379895.1 Solirubrobacterales bacterium | reverse complement strand
ATTCGACGGATAACGGGGAAACTCCTTCCGCAGCTAACGGAGCACTACTAGGTCGAACCCCGGCGGGCCGGTGAGGCCCGGGTTAGGGCGGACGGACGATTACCCGCTCGCCGGGTGCGAGGCAGGGCACGACGCATGTTGTGTGGGTGAACGAGGACGATGCTCCTGCCATCGTCGAGGCGCAGCCGGTTGCGGCAGTGCGAGATACCCCGCGGGTCGGGTGCGCAGTCCGCGTCGGTGAGCACCGTCGCCACGGTGCTTGCGGCGGGCACCGGCCCGCGGACGCGCTGAGCGCGCAGGACCGAGGCGGAGCCGAATCGCCGGGGCGCGTCCGGCCCGGGGAAGACGACCACTGTTCGCAGCTCACTTCCATCCCGGTCCGGCCCCGCCCCGGGGCCCTGCAGGGCTGGGATGGCGATCACCATCGCGGCCAGGAGAGCCACGGCACCGGCCGCCGCTGTGACCCGCCCGCTTCTCATCGCTCCCGAAGCACGATACGAAGCCGGGCTCCCGTCGGCATCGGGCCGAACCACGGAGGCCGAGTACGGGGTTTCCCCCGATACAGCCGCGGCCGCGGGTTGCCACCCTGGATGCGCAGCCCGAGGATCGGAGTCGGTCGACATGGAAAGCAACGAGCAGGGGCCCGCCCGCGGCCTCCTCCCGCCGGGGCGCTGGAGCGTGGAGCCGGAGCGCTCGACGGTCGGATTCGCGATCAGGCACCTGCTCGTGCAGACGGTGAGGGGTCGCTTCACCGACTTTGAGGGGGAGATCGAGACCAACCCCGGCGCCACCCGCGCCTCGGGCCTCGTCCGCACCGGGAGCATCGAGACCGGCGAGCCCGAGCGCGATGCGCACCTGCGGGGGCGCGAGTTCCTCGACGCTGAGCATCACCCCGAGATCCGCTTCGACGCGCAGCGAGTGGAGCGCGCCGACACCGACGCCTTCTGGCTGAGCGGCGATCTCGCGATCGCGGGTGCGACGCAGCCCGTACGGCTGCTCGCGACCGCGCGGCCGGGCGACGTGCCCGAGCGCGTCATGCTTCGGGTGCGCGGCGCCGTGCACCGAAGCGCCTTCGGGATCACCTCGAGCAGCCTCCTCGAGGCGGGGGTGGCTGACAGGGTGGACGTCGAGCTCAACCTCGCCGCGGTGAGGACCGACGGCCGGTAAGCCGCCCGCCCGGCGGGGGCGGCGCGGACTCGGAGGCGCTCCGTACTTTCCCCGGATGCCGATCCGCAGTCGCCACGGTTCTCGTGTCAGGCGCCGGGTCCTACCGTGCTGGCGAGCGAGGCAAGAGGACGCGGATGATGGCAGTGGCCGACGAGTTCGCACGCATCTTCAGGACGGAGCACCGTGAGGTGCGCGACGTCCTGCTCGATCTGCTCGGGGCGGTCCGCCGGGGCTCTGCCGAGCGGATGCGACCGCTGCTCGAGCGGGCGGCGACCGTGACCGGACCTCACTTCCGCTACGAGGAGGAGGCGCTCTACCCGCTGCTCGAGGACATCTACGGTCACGCCTACGTCGAGCACCTGTTCGAGGAGCACGACGAGGCGGTCGCGGCGTCGAAGCGGCTCATCGCCCTCGCCGGGGGCGAGTCGCTCGACTCCAAGCAAGCGGAGGAGGCGACGGGGCTGGTGCGGCGCATCCTGCCCCACGTGAGCGACTGCGAGGGGCTTTCGATCATCGTCGAGGTCCTGCCCGGAGAGGCGGTGGACTCGATCCTCGCTGCGCGAAAGCGCGCCCGCGAGGCGGGGCTGGGGTTGATCGAGTGGGCGGACGGCGTGCGCCCCTCGCCCATCCGTGCCGCCGGCCGAGGCTGGGTAAGCCCGGGGATCGGAGCGCTGGAGACCGAGGCCGGCGGATCAACATGCTGAGCGTAAGCCGTCTGCTCACCGGGACCGTCGGGCCGCAGGACGCGTTGCGCTACGGCCGCGTCAGCGAGCGCGGCCCGGCTCACCTGCTCCACTTCTCGCGCGACAAGAAGCCGGTCGTGGTCTGGAACGCAACGCGCCGCTGCAACCTGCACTGCGCGCACTGCTACTCGGACTCCCGCGATCGCTTCTACCCCGGGGAGCTCACCACGCGGGAGGGCCGCCACCTGATCACCGATCTGGCGGCGTTCGGCGCCCCCACGCTGCTCCTCTCCGGCGGCGAGCCGCTGATGCGCCCCGACCTCCTCGAGCTCGCCCGGGCGGCGCGCGAGGCCGGGTTGCGGACCGTCCTGTCCACTAACGGGACGCTGCTTGATGCCGCTGCGGCGCGCGAGGTCGCCGAGGCGGGGTTCTCATACGTCGGCGTGAGCATCGACGGGATCGGTCCCCTGCACGACAAGCTGCGGGGCAAGCGGGGCGCCTTCGACCAGGCCCTGCGCGGGGTGCAGGCGGCGAGCGCGGCGGGGCTGCGAACCGGCCTCAGGTTCACTCTCCACGCCCTCAACCGGCCGGACCTCGGCGCGATCTTCGAGCTCGCGGAGCGCGAGCGAGTCGATCGCCTCTGCGTCTACCACCTCGCCTATGCGGGCCGCGGCGAGCGCCTGCGGAGGTTCGACCTCGAGCCGGACGAAACGCGCCGCGCGGTCGAGGAGATCTTCGATCGCGCCGAGGACCTGGCTCGGCGCGGCATCGGCCTGGAGGTGCTGACCGTGGACAACCCCGCCGACAACGTCCTGCTGCTGATGCGGGTGCGACGGACGCAGCCCGAGCGTGCCGCCGAGGTGGAGCGCCTGCTGCGCTGGAACGGCGGCAACCAGTCGGGGATCGCGGTGGCCTGCGTCGACCCCGTGGGCAGGGTGCACCCGGACCAGTTCTCATGGGAGGTCACGGTGGGGCACGTCCGTGCGTCGCCGTTCGGGGAGATCTGGTCGAGCGCGAACCCGATGCTTCGGCGATACCGTCGCCGCCCCCGTCGGCTGCGCGGGCGCTGCGCGAGCTGCCGCTTCTACGCGCTCTGCAACGGGGGGTTGAGGGCCCGCGCCGTGAGCGCCACGGGCGACTTCGCGGCCCCCGACCCTGCCTGCTACCTCTCCGACGCGGAGGTTCTCCACTGAGCGCGGAGCCACAAAAAAGGAGACGGGATTCTCGGCGGAGCGCGAGCCGAGGGTCTGTGAGCGGAGCGCGCGAGGCGGTCGCAGCGGCACGCGCGGTCCGCGCCGAGCGCGACGCGCGGCTCGAGCACCTCGACTTCGACCGCGCGCCGTTCACGGTTGCCTGGGAGGTGACGCGCGCCTGCGCGTACCGGTGCCTGCACTGTCGCGCCGACGCGCAGCCGCGGCGCCACCCGCTCGAGCTCACGACCGGGGAGGGAGTCGCCCTGATCGGCGGCCTGGAGACGTTCGGCACCCGCCCGATCCTCGTCCTCACCGGCGGCGATCCGCTGATGCGCCGCGACCTCTTCGAGCTCGCCCGGTTCGCCGATCGGCGCGGCCTTCGGGTCTCGCTGACGCCCACCGCCACCGCGCTCACAACGCGCGAGCGGATGCGCGAGGCGCGCGAGGCCGGCGTGCGCCGGGTCGCGTTTAGCGTCGACGCCGCCGACCCCGCCGTCCACGACCGCTTCCGCGGGTTCGAGGGGTCCTTCACCCGCACGCTCCGCGGGATGGAGAACGCTGCCGCCGAGGGGCTGCCGCTACAGATCAACACGACCGCGTGCCGGCTGAACGTGGACGAGCTCGAGCGGATGGTGCCGCTGCTCGAGCGCTGGCGCGTCGTGCAGTGGTCGGTCTTCTTCCTCGTCCCGGTCGGCCGCGGCCGCGCGCTCCCGATGCTCTCCGCCCACGAGCACGAGCGGGTGCTGGGCTGGCTCTACGACGTCTCCCGCGAGGCGCCGTTCGACGTCAAGACCACCGCGGCGCCCCAGTACCGCCGCATCGTCGCCCAGCGGGCCCGGAGCGAGGCTCGCGCCGCAGGGGAGGGGGTGCGGCCTGACGCTGGAGCCGGAGCCGGCTTCCGCTTCGCCGACGGGCTCGACCGACCGGCGAAGGGGGTGAACGACGGCCGGGGCTTCATGTTCATCTCACACTCCGGCGAGGTGATGCCATCCGGGTTCCTGCCGATCCCCGCCGGCAGCGTTCGCCGCCGGAGCCCGGTCGACATCTACCGGCGCTCGTCGCTCTTCCGCCAGCTCCGCGACCCCGGGGCGCTGACGGGCAAGTGCGGGCGCTGCGAGTTCCGCGAGCTGTGCGGCGGGAGCCGCGCGCGGGCCTACGCCGTCACCGGCGATCCTCTCGCCGCCGACCCGAGCTGCCCCTACGAGCCGGCCCGGTGAGCGGCAGCGTGGACGGGGACGCCCGGTGTGGCCGCCGGAGGCGCGGGGAGCCGGGCGAGCTGCGACCCAGCGACATGCTGGTCGCGTTCCTCTGGGCGGGCATCGCCTTCCTCCTCGCCGCCGCGGCGATGGGGCTGCTCAACGCACTCGTCGGGATCGAGCGGGGCCGCTGGCTCGCCGTCCACATGGCGCTCGTCGGGGGCGCCTCGCAGCTCGTCCTCGGCGCGAGCCAGTTCTTCGCCGGGTCCTTCCTCGCCACCGGCCCGCCGCCCCGGTCCCTGATCCGCGCCCAGCTCGCGCTGTGGAACGGTGGGACGCTCGCGCTCGCCTGGGGCGTCGGCACCGGGACGGAGCCGCTCACGGTCGCGGGCGCCGCCGGCCTCCTCGCCGGGCTCGGCTCCTACGCGGCCGGCCTCGGGTGCCTGCGCCGCGAGTCCCTCCAGAGGAGGCTGTGGGCGCTGCGGTGGTACGTAACCGCCGCCTGCTTCCTCGCGGTGGGGATCGTCGCCGGCGCGCTGCTCGCCACGCAGTCGGCGTGGCCGCACGGCGACCTGCTCTCAGCGCACCTGGCGCTCAACGTCGGCGGCTGGCTCGGGTGCGCGATCGTCGGCACCCTGCACACCTTCTACCCCTCGCTCACCCGGACGCAGCTCGCCTTTCCCCGCCTCCAGCCGGCCACCTACGGCGCCTGGATCGCGGGCGTCGGCGCGATCGCCGCCGGGTACGCCCTCGCGGTCCCCCCCTTGGCGAGGGCGGGCTGGGTGGGGGTCCTTGTCGGCGCATCGCTGCTCGCCGCCAACGTCGCCGCGTCGGCGCGCTCGGGCTGGCCACCCCCGCTCCCCGCCCAGCTCGTCGGGGCGGCTCAGGGCTGCCTGATCGCCGGCCTCCTGGTGGCCATGGTCGGCGTGACGTCGACGGACGGGGCGCTGGTGAGCGACCCCGAGCGGACGGCGACGGCGGTGCTCCTGCTCGCCGGCTGGGTCGGGCTGACCGTGCTCGGCTCGCTAGCTCACCTGCTCGCGGTCGTGCGACACGTTCGCACCCTTCCCCGGCCGAGCCCGCCGCGTAGCCTCGCCGTCGATCCCTACCTGACGCCGCTCGCGCTCCTCGGCGTCATCGGGTTGGCGGCGGCGCAGTTCCCGGGCCTCGGGGCGCTCGCCGGACCGGGCGGGCCGACGCTGCTCGTCGTCTACTCCGTGATGGGAGCGAGGGTCGTTGCCCTCGCGGGCACCGCCTTGCACGCCGCACCGCTGCGGATCTGACGGCTGCGATCTCATCCGCCGCTCGGGATCGCGCGCCTGGCGGCTCGGCTCAGCGGCTGCTCGGATCGACGGCGGGGGAGGGCTCGAGCGGAATGCGCGCGGTCAGCAGGCCGCCCTGCACGTCGACCGGACCGCCGAGCAGCTCCACCCGCGCGCGGAGCGCGGCGACGTCCCCATCGTGCCCTCGTTCGAGGGGCACGAGGACCTCGAGCTCGGAGACCCGCTCGTCGTATCGCATCCGGCCGGCGCGCCGGCCGCTCCTGCGCGCCTCCCCGGAGCTCGACCTCAAGCGGTCCGTGGGCGGCATTGCGCCCGGCGAGGGTGAAGCGCTCCGGCCGCTCGCCCAAGCTCCCTGACTCGACCGGCGGCTCGCCTCCGATCGCAAGCCGCGAGGCCCGCCGCCCGGAACACCGCGAACCGGGTCGAGACCCCGACCACCCCGAGGTCGACCGGCGTCGTCGTCGCCCAGACGACGACCAGCACGGTCGCGAGCGTGGCCGCGCCGAACCCGGCGACCATCCCGGCTCGAGGGCGACGAGGATAACCGCGAGCACGTAGAGCAGGGTGGGCCCGTGTCGGCGTCGCTGGATCCCTGGCGGAGCCCGAAGACGGTGACGAAGGGGGCTGCGCTGGCAGCCAGCACGACCGGTCGCCGCTCCCACGGGCGTCGGATCAGGAGCGGGCGCACGGATCGGGCTGCTGGGCTCTGAAGGCCGAGCCGGTGATGCTGGCCCCGCTGGGGTCCTCGCCGCGCCGCGCCGGATGTCACCGACCTCTCCATGCTTCGATTGTCGCCCTGCGGAGGGGCTCGCGCATCCGCTCACCACGGATCATCGTCGGCCCCAACCCGCGGCCGCGGGCCGACGAGACGCGCCGGCAGCCAGCGCGGCAGCCACCAGCTCGCGTGGCCGCACAGCCGGATCGCCGCGGGGAGGAGCACGAGGCCGACGATCGACGCCGCGAGCAGCACGGCGACGGCGAGGCCGATGCCGAGTTGGCGCATGCTTGCGATCTCGGAGGTCGCGAAGGCGACGAAGACGGCGATCATGATCGCCGCCGCACCGGCAACGACGCCGGCGGTGCGGCGCAACCCGTAGGCGACCGCCTCGTCGGTCGAGCCGCTCCGCGAGTAGCCCTCGCGCATCCGCGTGAGCAGGAAGACCCCATAGTCGATCGCGAGGCCGAAGGCGACGCTGAAGATCCCCGCGACCATGATCGCGTCGAGGAAGCCGGGGCCGCCGAGCCGCGCCTCCCCCTGGAAGAGGAGCACGAGGACGCCGAACGCCGCGGCGACGCCGGTCACGTTGAGCAGCACCGCGAGCAGCGGCAGGAGCAGCGAGCGGAGCACCAGGACGAGGACCAGGAAGGTGATCCCGCTGAGCCCGGCGACGAGCAGCCCCAGGCGCCCGAACGTCTCCGAGTCGAAGTCCTGCATGACCGCCGCCGGCCCGCCCAGCCTGGCGGCGCCACCGGTCTCGCGCTCGAGCCGAGGGAGCTCGCGCTCGAGGCGCTCCCGGAGCGGGTGGCCGGCCCGGGCGACGCTCCCCCCGGCCGCGAGTACGGCGATCTGGGCCGCCGAGCCGCCGCGGTCGAGGTTGACCGCGAAGCTCGCCGCCGCCCGCCGGCCGGGGGACCCGGCGTCGAGCGCGGCGAGCACGAAGTGGCCCGACCCCGAGGCGTCCGCGAGCCGCTCGGCGTTGCCGAGCCCGCGTGCGAGCCGCCTCGTGCGGATCCGGGCTACCACGGTCCCGCCGCGGAGGCGCTCGAGGCCGCGGCGCAGCGCGCCGGCGCCGCCGGCT
>WHSW01000017.1:30177-33160 GCA_009379895.1 Solirubrobacterales bacterium | reverse complement strand
GTGCGGCCTCGTGCTGCGCTCGATCGGCTACCGGGGCATCGGCCTCGACGGCGTCCCGTTCGACCCCGACCGCGGCCTGATCCCGAACGAAGCCGGCCGCGTGCGCGACCCCGGCACCGAGGAGCAGGTCCCCGGCCTCTACGCCGTCGGGTGGATCAAGCGCGGCCCGTCGGGCGTGATCGGGACCAACAAGAAGGACGCCCAGGAGACGGTGGACGCGATCTTCGAGGACCTTGCCGAGGACCGGATCCCGCCGCGCCCGGCGAGCGACCAGCCGATCGAGGAGCTACTCGTTGAGCGCGGCGCCGACCACGTCACCTATCTCGGCTGGCGGGCGATCGACCGCGCCGAGGTCGCGGCCGGCGAGCGGCACGGCCGGCCCCGGGTCAAGTTCTGCACGATCGGCGAGATGGTCGAGGCGGCGCGGGCGGGCGACGCGGTCGGCGCCTGACGCCGCCCGCCCTCACCAGCGCGAGCGTCTCCCGGTCGCGATCCAGGCCTCGAGCAGCGGGTCGACGATCCGCACCCGCCCCTGACCGGCGTGCTCGATCTCGCCTCGGCGCAGGAGCGCCCCGCGAACGTCTCGGGCCGTCCCCTTGCTCAACCGGAACCGCTCGAGCGTCGACTTCGCGTACAGCGAGGAGCCCCCTCCCCACGGGCCGCCCCAGGCCACCGCGGCCATCACGCGGCGCTCGTTGGTGCTGAAGTCCTCCCAGATGCGCTCGAACGAGTCCTCGAGCTCGCTCAGCATCGCCTCCGAGGCGCTGGACCAGGTCGCCTCGTCGGCGCGCGCGGCCTCCGGCGTCCGCTCCCAGAGGTGATGCGCGGCGAGCATCGCGCGCTGGGGGTGTCCCTGGACGAGGCCGAGCAGCGGCGCGAGCGCCGAATCGACCCGCTTGCCGGAGCGCTCGAAGCGCTCGCCGATGTAGGCCGCCAGGTCCTCGTCGCCGAGCGGGCCGAGGACCAGCGCTCGCGCCTGCCCGTACAGCGGCCGCTCCCGCGATCCGAACAGCTCCGCCATCAGCCCCGGATGCGAGCCCGCGAACAGGTAGCTCGCCACGTCGCCGTGCTGCTGGATGCGGCTCCTGATCAACCCATCGAGGCCGGCGCCGACTGAGAGCACCGCCTGGAACTCGTCGAACATGGCCAGCGTCCGCCGCCCGTCGCGTTCGAGCACGTGCACGGGCAGCTCGAGCAGCTCGAGCAGGGCGCGGGTGGCGTCGTCGTCGGAGAGGGGCCGGACCTCGACGCTCGCCTCCGGCGGCCCGATCCGAATCGAGGGCCGCCACCGCCGCCGAAAGCCCGCGTACCAGCGCGCCAGGGGTCCCCTCAGGGCGCTCTCGTAGGCGAACTCGAAGCGAGCGACCACGTCGTCGAGCGTCAGGGCGCCGAAGAAGTCGACGTAGACGGTCGCCATCCCCGCCAGGTCGGCGTCGCGGCCGACCCTGCGCAGGAGGCTGGTCTTGCCGAACCTGCGCGGCGCCGAGAGCCGGGCGTTGTGCCCGCCCTCGGCGAGGGCGCCGAGCCGCTCTGCCTCGGCCTCGCGATCGATCAGGTCCTCGGGAGCGACGGGCGAGTCGATGACGAATGGGTTCCCGGTCATGGTACGAGATAACCGTACCAAATCGTACGGATGTCTCGTACCGGATAGAATCACGAGGGTGGCGGATCTCACCGAGATCGAGGCGATGATCGAGCGGGCCCTACCGGGGGCGGAAGTCGAGGTGATCGACGAGGGGGGCGGCGACCACCTGCGGGCGATCGTCGCGGCGCCGCAGTTCGACGAGCTGAAGCGGATCGATCAGCACCGCGCCGTGCGCAACGCCGTCCGCGAGCGCTTCGACGACGGTTCGATCCACGCGCTGACGATCGAGACGACCGTCCTCGGCTCCAGCTGAGCGACGGGCCCCACGCCCGACCGACACCGCGGCCGAACCGACCGAGGGGCTTCGCTACCCTGGGGCCATGGCAGCCGATCCGGATCTCACGGCCAAGGTCGAGCGGGCGATCGCCGACAACCCGGTGCTCCTGTTCATGAAGGGCACGCCCGAGGCGCCGCGCTGCGGCTTCTCGCTGCGCGTCGTCGGGGTGCTCGGTCAGCTCGGCGTCGACTACGGGGCGATCGACGTCCTCCCCGCGCTGCAGCCGCTGCGCGAGGTGACCTCCGAGCTTTCCGACTGGCCGACCTTCCCCCAGCTCTACGTCAACGGCGAGCTGGTCGGCGGCTGCGACATCGTCGAGGAGCTGCTCGAGTCCGGCGAGCTCGCCGAGATGCTCGGCGTCGAGCAGCCCGCCGACGCCGCCCCGCCGGAGGCGGAGCGGATCCTTCCGGGTGGCTCGCAGCAGAGCCCCCCGATGCCGCTCGGCTGAGCGAACGGTCGACCGCGGACGCCGCTCCCGACATGCCGATTGCTCCCGTGCTTTTGGGAAATGAGTCGGGTCATGCGGATGGGTCGGGCGTGGGCTCTGCGTCCTCGCGCAGGCGGTACCCCATGCCGCGCACCGTCTCGATCAGCTCGCTGCCCAGCTTGCGACGCAGGCGGCGGACGTAGACGTCGACGACGTTTGACCCCGGATCGAAGTCGAACCCCCAGACGTGGCTGAGGATCTGCTCGCGGGCGAGCACCTGGCCGGGGTGGCGCAGCAGCAGCTCTGTGAGGGCGAACTCGCGCGCGCTCAGGTCGACGAGACGCCCGCCGACGTGGGCGCGACGCGTGCGCAGGTCCAGGCTCAGCTCGCCGGAGCGCAGGACCGTGACCTCGGGCGCGCGCTCGCCGTGCAGCCGCAGGCGGATGCGGGCGAGCAGCTCGTCGAAGGCGAACGGCTTGGGCAGGTAGTCGTCGGCGCCGCCCTCGAGCCCGGCGACCTTGTCGCCGACGCTGTCGCGCGCGGTGAGGATGATCACCGGCAGGGTGACGCGTGCCTCGCGCAGCTGGCGCAGGACGGTGAAGCCGTCTCGCTGCGGCAGGCCGATGTCGAGCAC
>WHSW01000017.1:0-30077 GCA_009379895.1 Solirubrobacterales bacterium | reverse complement strand
TCGTTGCCGCGCGCCTCGATGCGGCGCGTCAGGTCGCTCTCGCCGATCTGCTCGGCGGTCAGCCGAACCGCGCGCACCGGTGCCAGCACCCTTCCGGCGACGAACCAGCCGACCCCACCCGCGACGACCAGGGCGCCGAGGCCGGCCACGGCGAGCACCAGCATCGACTCGTCGACCTCGGCGCGCTCGAGGTCGCGGAACTCGGCGGCGACCAGCTGGCCCTGCCGCGGGTCACCCTCGACCGAGACGGGCGCGACCGCGTAGCGGGCGCGGCCGGCGGAGGTGTCGGTCCAGCCGTAGGCGGGCGTCTCCGCGGCGGCCAGGCGATCGACCAGGGAGGCGTCGGTGTCGAGCCGTGCGGCGGCGTCGGCCGCCACCCGTCGCGACGCCCTCCCGTCGACGATCGAGAAGAACGTCTCGTGGTGGTCGGGCACCTTCTCACGCAGATAGCGCTTCAACAGCACGCTCACGTCGGCCGGGCCGCTGTACTCGTTGGCGAAGGTGCGGAGCTTCGAGACCTCCTGGGCCAGCTCGCGGTCGAGCCGCTCGTCGAGCTGGGCGATCAGCAGCGAGCGGGCCGCGAGGATCGAGACGCCGACGGCGAGCGTCACAAGCACCAGTATCCACCCGAGAATGCGCGTTCGCGCGCTGATCGTCATCGAGCTGAGCAGGGGTTCGCCTCGTCCCACTCATGATCGCAGTCGCCGCTCAATCTCCCGACTCGGACTCGCCGGCCTCGGCCTCGCCGGCGGGCTCCGCCTCGCCCTCGGGTTCCGCCGCGCTGTCGGGCTCGATCTCGGGCTCCTCGACCTCCACGTCCGGCTCCTCCACGTCCGGCTCCTCGACCTCGTCATCGTCGCCGGCGTCCTCGACGCCCGGCGAGGGCACCGGCTGCGCCCCGGCGGGGGGTTGCGCCTGCGAGCCTGATTGGCCACCCGCGTTCGACGCACTCCCCGAGCCGGACCCGTTGCCCGCGCTCGGCACCGCCGCCGGCGCGGAGGGGCTGGGGCCAGCCGCCGGGGGTGTGTCCGCGCCGGGCTCGCTCGCCGCCGGCTCCGCGGCGGGTGCTCGCCCGCCGCTTCCGTCGCGATCCCGGGAGCGGTCGGGGCCGCGGTTCGCCCCGCGCTGCCGGTGGCGGCGGTGATCCCGGCTCGCCGGGGCCGGCCTACGGTCGGTGGGCGGATCGCCCGCGTGCACGGGCGCGCCGAGCGGGCTCGGCCCCCCGGGCGACTCGAGCACGACCACGATCACGGCGGCGAGCGCCGCGAGCAGGGCGGCCGTGAGCCCGACCGCGAGGGTGGGGCGGCGAGCGTCGCTGGTCGGCTGTCGACGATCGGGGCTCATAACGTGATGATGGCGTGCAGCGCCAGGTAGCTGGCGGCGGCGAGTGCGGCGGCGATCGGCAACGTGAGCAGCCAGGCGACGGCGATGTTGCCCGCCACGCCCCAGCGCACCGCCGACCGCCGCCGGGTCGAGCCGACGCCCATGATCGAGGTCGTGATCACGTGGGTGGTGGAGATCGGGGCGTGCAACAGCGAGGAGGTCGCGTAGAGCACCGAGGAAGCGGTCAGCTCGGCGGCGAACCCCTGCGGGGGATCGAGCTCGATGATCCCCCGGCCGAGGGTGCGCATGACCCGCCAGCCGCCGGCGTAGGTGCCGAGCGCAAGCGTCGCGGCGGTGGCGACGATCACCCAGAGCGGCACGGACGCGTCCTCTTGGATGCCGCAGGTCACCAGGGCGAGGACGATTATCCCCATCGTCTTCTGCGCGTCCTGGAGGCCGTGGCCGACGGCCATCGCGCCCGCCGAGAAGGTCTGCGCGACGCGGAACCGGCGCCCCGCGGCGTGCGGGTCCGCGCGGCGACAGAGCCACAGCAGGGCGATCATCACGGCGTAGCCGAGCAGCAGGCCGACGATCGGCGAGAGGACCATCGGGAAGACGACCTTGTGCAGGACGCCGCCCCAGATCACGCCGGCCGATGCGGCGAGCGCCGCGCCGACCATGCCGCCGATCAGCGCGTGCGAGGACGAGGCCGGCGGCCCGAAGTACCAGGTGGTCAGGTTCCAGCCGATCGCGCCGATCAGTGCGGCGAGCAGGATCACGAGGCCCTCGCCCCCCGGCGGCGCCTGGATGATCCCCGCGGTCACGGTGAGCGCCACGCCCGTGCCGAGCAACGCGCCGGCCAGGTTGCCGGCCGCGGCCAGACCGAGCGCGAGGCGCGGCGTGAGCGCCCGGGTGGAGACCGAGGTGGCGATCGCGTTGGCGGCGTCGTGAAAGCCGGTGGTGTAGTTGAAGACGAGAGCGACGGCGATCACCGCCACCAGTCCCGCCGCCTCCATCACGCTCACGACTCCTTGACGGCGATCGTCTCGACGGTGCTGGCGACGTCCTCGAACGCGTCGGCCGCCGCCTCGAGCTGGTCGACGACCTCCTTGAGCTTGAGCACGGTGAGCACGTCGTAGGTGCCGTCGAAGAGATGCGCGAGCAGCCGGTCGTAGATCTCGTCGGCCTCGTTCTCGAGCCGGTGGACCTCGATCCAATAGCCGTCGAGCGCCTCCGTCGTGCGCAGCCGGGGCATCGCATCGGCGGTGACCGCGGCGGCGCGCTCGAGCACGCCGACGAGCGCCCCCGCGTCGGCCGGCAGCTCGTCGAGACCGTAAAGCGCGACGAGCTTGGCGGCCGCCTCCATGTGATCCATCACGTCGTCGAGCTCGGAGGCCAGCCGGCAGATGTCCTCGCGCCCGAACGGCGCGACGAAGGTCTGGTTGACCCGCCGCACGATCGCGTGCGTGGCATCGTCGCCGGCGTGCTCGCAGTCGCGCATCGCCGCGGCGGTCACCCGCGGGTCGGCGCCCTCGGCAAGCAGCTCGCCGAGCAGCCGCGCCCCCACGACCAGGTTGTCGGCCGACCCGGCGAACATGTCATAGAAGCTCGTCTCGTGGGGAGTCAGGCGAAGTCGCATCTCGACGCACCTCCTCTCGCGGCGCTCAGGCCGCCGCCAGGGCCGGGGCACGGTCGAAGTAGCGCTCGAGCAGCGCATCCCACGGCCCCGACGGCAGCTCGGGATGCAGCAGGGCCATGCCGACGCAGTACTTGCTGACGCTCACCGGCGCGAGGCCAAGGGCCGCCAGAGCGCGATCGACGAAGCTCGCGCCGTGGGCGGACTTGACCTCGACCAGGACGTGATCCGAGAGCGCCCGCTCGGCGCGATCCTCGCTCGAGACCAGCAGGTCGTGATCGCAGGTGAGGCGCGCGGAGCCATCGCGGGCCACGAAGGTGGCTCGGCGATAGGCGGTCACGCACGAGGGCGCCAGCTCGCGCGGCGCGCGGCGCCCGGCTGCCCCGAGGACCGCCGAGAGATGGCGCCACGCGCCGGACGTGATCCGATCGCGGTGGCGAAACGGGTGCCCGATGCGCCGCTTGATCGTGCCCTTGCGCGGGTCCGCCAGCTTGACCTCGAACATCGCCTCGGCGACGTCGAGGTAGGCGCGGGTGCGCACCTTGAAGCGGTCGTCTCGGCCCTCGAGGTGCTCGCGGTAGGTGAGCAGGCCCGGGGTGTCGAAGTAGAGCGACTCGTAGGCGAACGAGCGGCTCTCGTCGATCTCGAGCACGTCCAGCTCGTGGGCGAGGAGCTCGGCGAGCCGCGAGAACCGGTCGGCCGCGACCAGGTACTTGCGATCGAGGCGGACCTGCAGCTCGGCACGCTGCAGCACCTCGGTGAGCGAGGTCCCGGTGGCTCGGCTCGCCGCGGCGGCGACCGCCCCCGCCGCCGGCCCACGCTCGGCGGCGATCGGGGTCGGCCGCGGGTGGCCGTCGGTGAGCCGGCTCATCGGGCGGAGCTCGCGGAGATCGGCTCGAGACGGCGACCGCGTGCCGCGGGCGCCGCCGCGCGTGGCGCGTCCGCCCGGTCGACGACGTTCGTCCGCCCGGCGGGCCGACAGCGCACGTCGCACCGGGTGGTGTTGTGCACGTAGTCGACCTCGGTGACGACGCAGCCGAGCACCTCGCCGCCCAGCCGGCGCTCGAGGTCGGCGTGCAGTGCGACGCGGTCCTCGTGTACGGCGTCGAGGAGCACCGACTGGCGCTCGACGCGCGCCGGTGAGCCGCTCGCCGCGGGTGGGCGCTCGGCGTCCCGGTCGGCGACCGTCGTCGGCGGGGCGGTCCGAAAGCGCACGTCGCAGCTCATCGTGGCCTGGACGTAGTCGACGTCGGTGACCACGCAGCGCAGCACCTCGCCGCCGAGCCGGCGCTCGAGGTCGGCGTGCAGCGCCGCCGGATCCTCGTGCACGGCGTCGAGCAGCACCGAGCGGCGCTCGACGCGGGCCGCCACGCGCGGGTGGTCGGCGACGTACATGCCGGCCAGCAGGACGGCGTCGAGCACCGCGGCCACGGCCAGGCTGCCGAAGCCAAGGCCGTTGACGAGGCCGAGGGTGAGCGCGACAAAGTAGTAGCCGACCTCCTGCTGGGTGATCGAGCTCGAGCGCAGCCGGACGATCGAGAGGATCCCGAACAGGCCGAAGCCCAGCGCCACGCCCACCTCCTGGGCGGCCAGCAGGGTGACCGCGCAGAACACGCCCAGGTTGAGCGCCACGTAGGCACCCATCAGGTCGCGCCGCCGGTGGCGGCGGAAGTAGATCGCGTGGGCGAGCACGGTGATCGCGGCCAGGTTCAAGCCCAGCGCGGCCAAGGTCGTCGGATAGCTCATCGAGACTCCTCAAGTTGGAAGGCCAACGTGAGGGCACGATCGCCCCGTCGCGTGAACGGCCGATGGAGCGAAGATGACAACCCGTTCATCGACGGGCGGCGCCGGGGCGGCGACCGCCCATGGTCGGCGGAGCGCGCCCGGTGGCGGGCGCAGGCCGCTCAGGCGTCGATGCGCTCGAGCGTCTGCTCCCAGCGCGCGTAGAGCTCGTCGAGCTCGCGCCGGGCGCGCTCGTGCTTGCGCGTCGACTCGGCCGCGCGGTCCGGGTCGCCCCAGTGTGACGGGTCGGCGAGCTGGTCCTCGAGCCGGCGCAGCTTCGCCTCCGCGGCCTCGACCTCGCGCTCGAGTCGCTGCGCCTCGGCGCGGCGGTTCTTGCTCGGGCCGGCAGCCTTGCGCGGCGCCCGCTTCGCCCGGCGCTTCGGCTCTGACCCCTCGCGCTCGGCGTCGCGCCGCGAGCGGAACTCCGCCCAGCCCCCGGGATGGCTGTGCAGCCGGCACTCCTCGATCACCACCGTGCGCGACCCGACCGCCTCGAGCAGGGCGCGGTCGTGCGAGATCAGCAGCACGGCGCCCTCGAAGCCGGTGAGCGCGTCCTCGAGAGCCTCGCGGCTCTCGAGGTCGAGGTGGTTGGTCGGCTCGTCGAGGACGAGCACGTTCGCGTCGGAGCTGGTCAAGATCGCGAGCGCGAGCCGGCGCGACTCGCCGCCGGACAGGTCCCCGAGCCGCTTCATCGCGTCGTCGCCGGAGAACAGGAACCGGCCGAGCAGCGCCCGGGCCTTCGCCTCGGAGAGGCCGGTGGCACCCTGGGCGTGGGAGATCACCGTCGCCCCGGCGGCGCCCCCGAGCTCGGTGTGCTGGGCGAGGTAACCGAGCTTCACGTTGTGTCCCGTGCGCAGCTTTCCGCCGGCCGGCTCGGCGTTTCCGACCAGCGCCTCGATCAGGGTCGTCTTGCCGGAGCCGTTCGAGCCGATCAGGGTCACGTGCTCGCCGCGCTCGAGCCACATCTCACCCTCGGCGATCAGGGTCCGGCCACCGACCTCGACCCTGCCTCGCTCGAGCTCGAGCACGACCCGGCCCGTCCGCTCGGCGGCGCCGAAGCTGAACGAGAGCGACCGATCGTCGCTCGGCGCCCGCTCGGGGGCGCCGCCCTTGATCCGCTCGATCGCCTTCAGCTTCGACTGCGCCTGTCTCGCCTTGCTCGCCTTGTAGCGGAAGCGCTCGACGAACCGCTCCATGCGCGCGATCTCGCGCTCGCGCTTGCCGGCGTCCTTGCCCGCGGCGATCTCGCGGGCGGCCTGCTCGGCGCGCCAGGCGTGCCAGGGCCCCTTGAAGTGCCGGGCTCGGCCGGCCTCGAGCTCGAGCACCGAGGTGCCCACCGACTCGAGGAACCAGCGGTCGTGGGCGACCAGGACGACGGCGGCGTCGAGCGCGAGCAGGTATCGCTCGAGCCACTCGAGCGACTCGATGTCGAGGTGGTTGGTCGGCTCGTCGAGGAGCAGCAGTTCGGGCTTGGAGGCCAGCACCCGGGCCAGCGACGCCCGGGTCAGCTCGCCGCCGGAGAAGGAGTCCAGGGGACGGTCGAGCTCCGGGCCGCCGAAGCCCAGACCGCGGACGGTCGCCATCGCCTCCTCGCGCCAGCGGTAGCCGCCCGCGAGCTCGAGCCGGGTCTGCGCATCGGCGTAGGAATCGAGCGTGGCCCCGTCGGACGAGCCCTCGGACATCCGCCGCTCGAGGGCCGCAAGCTCGGCCTCGATCTCGAGGATCCAGCCGAGCCCGCCGATCACGTACTCGCGCAGCGAGGCGTCGCCGCGCGGCGGGCGCTGGTCGTGGAGGGCGATGCGCACGCCCTTGCCGTATGAGATCGCGCCCTCGTCCTTGCCCGCCTCACCGGCCAGGATCCGCAGCAGGGTCGTCTTCCCGCTGCCGTTGCGGCCCGAGAGCGTCATCCGGTCGCGGCGCTCGAGCTTGAACGCCACGTCGCGAAACAGGGTGCGGTTGCCGAAGTGCTTGCTCAGGCCCGAGACGGTGATCGTGGACATGACGCTCCAGGGAGGGCGCGCGCGGCGCGCGCGATCGATTGACGTGTGAGGTCGCGGCGGGTCGGCTCGCGGCTACACGCCGGCGGCCTGCTCGGCCGCGTCCTCGCGCACCTGGAACGACGACCCGCAACCGCAGGCCGCGACGACGTTCGGGTTGTTGACGGTGAACCCGGCGCCCTGGAGCCCGTCGACGTAGTCGACCTCAGAGCCGAAGACGAACTGCATGCTGGTCTTGTCGACGATCACGGAGACCCCGTTGTGCTCGAACACGTGGTCGGAGTCCTTCGGGGCGTCGAGCGCGAGCGCGTACTGAAAGCCGGAGCAGCCGCCGCCCTTGACGGCGACGCGAAGCGCCTGCTCGAGCTCGTTGGCGGCGACCAGCTCGCGGATCTTCTCCGCGGCCGTCTCGGTGACCTTGACTGCGGCTTCGGCGGTGTCCATCGCCTCAGATGATAAAGGGTCCGTCAGAGTCCTCGGCTTCGCGTCCGGTTCTCAGCGCTGCGCCCGGGCTCGGCCCGCCGGTGAGCGTAATCCAGGTACTGGAGGATCCGTCTCGAGTCGGAGATCACCTCGGCGCCGTCGACGAGCACCGGGACGCGGCGCTGGCGGGTCAGCTCCTCGACCTCGGGACGCGCGGAGCGCCTGTAGGGGACCCGCTCGGTGCGATGCTCGAGCCCGAGCTTGCGCAGCCGTCGCTCGACCGCCCCGCAGGGACAGAGCACGTTGGTCCGCGTCGGGCAGCGGTAGAGGACGATGCTCATCGGCGGGCGATCCTCTCCCCGGCCCGCGCCAGCTCGCCCAGCGCCCGCATGGCGAGCCGCGCCGGCCCCGCCGGGGGGTCGGCGCCCCCGAGTCGCTCGAGCTGCCAGCCGACCGCGTCCTCGAGCGTCTCCTCGTGGGGGCGCGGCCGAAAGCCGAGCTCTCGCTTGGCCTTGGCGCTCGAGTAGGTCCACCGCAGCGAGGCCGAGCGGACCTCGTCGCGGATCACCGGCACGGGCAGGCGGGCGAGGCGCGCGAGGTCGATCCCACCGACCGCCACCGAGACCGGCAGCCGCAGCGGCGGCGGCTCGACCCCCGAGATCCGCGACAGGTCGGCGAACAGGCGGTCGAGGGTGAAGTTGCGACCGCCGAGGATGTAGCGCTCGCCCGGCACCCCCTCCCGGTCGGCGAGCAGGTGCCCGCGGGCGACGTCGCGGACGTCGACGATGTTCAGGGCGCCGCCGCCCACGTAGGCGGGGATCTGGCGCAGCAGGAAGCGCCGCACCAGGCGCATCGAGGTCCCGCTGGGGTCGTCGGGGCCGAGGACGAAGGTGGGGTTGACGATCACCACGGGCAGGCCGCGGGCGGCGAGGCGGAACGCCTCGAGCTCGGCCTCGTGCTTGGAGTTGACGTAGGCGAGGCCCAGGTGGCCGATCTCGAACGGGGTCGACTCGTCGGCCGTCTTGTGCGGCCCCGCGATTCCGATCGCGCCGACGGTGGAGGTGTGGACCACGCGGCCCACGCCCGCCCCGTGGGCCTCCTCGAGCACCACGCGCGCACCGCGCAGGTTGACGTCGAAGACCGCGCCTCGGTCGCGTGAGCGAAGCGAGGTGCGCCCCGCGACGTGAAAGAGCCGATCGACGCCCTTCATCGCCCGGCGGACCGCGCGCCGGTCGGTGATGTCGCCCGTCGAGCGCTCGAACTCGACCGGGGACAGGTGCTCGAGGTCCGACGTTCGGCGGGCGAGCAGGCGCAGGTCGTCACCGCGCTCGGCGAGCGCGCGGACCAGGTGCGAGCCGAGAAAGCCCCCGCCTCCGGTTACCAGCGTCTTGGCCATTGCGCGCGGATCCTACGGTCGATCCAGCGGATCAGTGATAAGAACCACTGGGCGTGGGCACCTCGATCGTCACCGACAGCACCGCCTACCTGCCGGACGAGCTGCTCGCCGAGCACGGGATCCACCGGGTCAGCCTCTACGTCACCCTCGACGGCGTTCAGCTGCCCGAGGTGGAGATCGGCGACTACGACGAGTTCTTCGATCGACTGCGCCGAAGCGAGGCGGGCGCGACCACCTCCCAACCCTCGATCGGCGACTTCACCTCGGTCTACGAGCCTTTGCTCGCCGACGGGGGCGAGATCGTCTCGATCCACATCTCGGCCGGCATCTCGGGAACCTTCGAGGCCGCTCGCCAGGCGCGCCAGCAGCTGATCGACGGCGGCGCGGACGGTGGGCGCATCCACGTCTGGGACAGTCGCTCCTCGGCCGGCGGGCAGGGGATGACGACGCTGGCTGGAGCGCGCGCGGCCGCCGCGGGCGCGACCGGCGAGGAGGTCCTGAGCGCCGTCGAGCGAGCGCGCGACTCGCTCGAGATGTGGTTCGCGATCGACACGCTCGAGTACCTGCGCAAGGGCGGTCGCATCGGCGCCGCCCAGGCCTGGCTCGGCTCGGCGCTTCAGATCAAGCCGATCCTGACGCTCGGCGAGGAGATCACCCCGGTCGAGCGGGTGCGCACCCGCCGCCGCGCCTTCGAGCGGCTGGTCGAGTACGCGCGCGAGCGCGAGCGAGACGGCGCCGGCGCCTGGGTCGTCCAGCACATCCGCGACCCCGACCGCGCCCGCCAGCTGGTCGACGAGTGCCGCCAGATCTTCGGCTCAGACCCGGTCTTCGTCTCCGAGATCGGGCCCGTCCTCGCGGCACACACCGGGCCCGGTCTGCTCGGCACCGGCGGGATCACGACCGAGCTGCTCGCGAGCTGAGCGGCGGCGGCGCGGGGGACCCGGGCTCGCGTCGGCGCGGGGCGATCCGGGGGGCTACCGGCGGCGCAGGGCCATCAGGCCCCCGATCGCAAAGCCCACCGCCGCGGCTCCGATGATCAGCTCGCGCCGGTGCTCGCGCACCTGGCGGCGCCAGTCCGTGAGCTCGGTGACCCGGCCTCGCAACTCCTCGACCGAGTGCGAGAGCTCCTCGCGCTGGCGCTCGATCTCGGCTCGAATCTCGCCCGAGGTGCGCCCGGGCGCCTCGGGCGCGCGCCGTGCGACCGGCTCGCCGGCGCCGCTGGTGTAGATCTCTGGCTCGTCGCTCATCTCAGCTCCGGGGCTCGGGCGGCGGGGTCGGCGGCTCGGGCGGCGGGGTCGGCTCGGGCGCGGGGGTGGCGACCGGCTCCTTGGCCGCCGGGGTCGTCCCCGATTCGAGCGTCTGGCGGATTCGCTTGCCCTCCTCGATCGCGAGGTCGGGCGTCGGCGGGGCTCCCTTCTGCAGCGCGCGGTAGGCGATCAGCCCGGCCACCGCGGCGACGGCGAAGAAGACCACGGCCTCGATCAGGAAGCCGATCCAGAAGTGATCGCCGAAGAACAGGTCGTTGAGCAGCCAGGCGATCGAGTGCATGAGCAGGATCAGCCCGAGGAAGGCGAAGACCCCGGCGGCGATCCCGACCGCCGAGCCGCGGGCGAGGCTCGAGACCTTCTCGGAGACCTCGGCCTTGGCGAGCTCGACCTCCTCGCGGACGAGGGTCGAGACGCGCTCGGAGACGTCGAAGACGAGCTCGCCGACCGAGCGGTCCTCCTGGGAGGGCGGTTGCGTGGGGGCGGTCAATCTGGCGGGTCCTCCCCGAAGACCCGCTGCCAGATCACGGCCGAGACCCGCATCGCGACCACGCTCGCGAGCGCGCCGGTGCCCGCGACGAGCCCGGTCCACATCAGTCGCTTGACGATCTCGTTGTCCATCAGGTCTCAGTGCCCGCGCCTACCGGCGCGACCGGGGGAGTAAACCATGCCGCCCGCGTGCGCGGGCCTCAGCCTCGGGGCCGCTGCTCGAGACCGCCGCAGATCGTGTCGACGACCATCACCCGCGCCCGGTCGAAGTCCCCGTCCTCGCCGGGGATGAGCTCGAAAACCCAACCCGAGAGCAGCTGCTCGATCGCGCCGTAGAACCACATCGAGGCGAACTGGGCATCGACGTCCTCGCGGAAGGCCCCCTGGTCCTGGGCCTCGCGGACGATCTTCGCGATCAGCTCGTAGGCCTGGCGGATCTCCGGCAGGTGCGTGCGGCCAAACGAGTTCGCCGCCCGAGTGACCTCGACGATGATCACCTTCATCAGCTCGGGGTCGTGGCGATAGGAGTCGATGATGAAGCCGGCGACCGCGTCGAGCTTCTCGCGCGGCGGGATCGGCCTCGCGTCGACCTGCTCGATCGCCCCCAAGAGCAGCGACCAGCGCTCGACGAAGAGCTCGTTGAGCACCTGATCCTTGGAGTCGAAGTAGTGGTAGACGAGCCCGTAGGCGACCCCGGCTTCCCGGGCGATGTCCGAGACGCGGCAGGCGTGGAACCCCTGGCGCGCGAAGACGCGGATCGCCGCGTCGAGAATCTGCCGGCGGCGGTCGATCGGGGGGGCCTTGGCCATCAGCGGTGCTCGCCTTCGGGCGGTGCGGCGATCGGCGCCGACCCACTCATGCCGGGACCTCCTCGGGCCAGCGGTAGGCACCCGGCCGGCGGTTGGCGAGCGACGGCAACGAGGCGCGGATCTCGTCCTGGCGGCCGAGGTCGAGGTCGGCGGCGATGAGACCCTCCCCGTCGGGGGCCTGGGCGAGCAACACCCCCCAGGGATCGACGATCATCGAGCGCCCGTAGGAGCTGTAGTGAGGCGGCGCCTCGCCGACCTGGCCCGCGGCGACGACGAAGACCTGGTTCTCGATCGCGCGGGCGCGGATCAGCACCTCCCAGTGGTCGCGTCCCGTCGCCAGCGTGAAGGCCGACGGCACGGTGACCAGCCGGGCCCCGCGCACCGCCAGGATCCGGTAGAGCTCGGGGAAGCGCAGGTCGTAGCAGACCGTCATCCCGACCTCGAGGCCGGCCACCGGGGCGACGACGATCTCGTCGCCCGGGCACTCGTGCTCGGACTCGCGATACCTGACCCCGCCGACGTCGACGTCGAACATGTGGATCTTGCGGTAGACGCCGGCGAGCTCGCCGTCGGTCTCGATCAGCACCGAGGTGTTGGACAGCCGCTGCTGCCCGGGCACGCGCTCGGCGACGCTGCCGGCCAGCACCGCGATGCCGCGGTCGCGGGCCCAGCCGCGCGCCGCCTCGATCGCGCGCGAGGCGTCGAGCGGCGCGGCGCCGGCGAGCAGGTCGGCGGGGCCGGCGAGCAGGTTCCACTTCTCCGGCAGGACGACGAGCGCCGCGCCGTCCTCGGCGGCCTCGGCCACCAGCCGTCCGGCGACCTCGAGGTTGTGATCCTCGTCGGCTCGCGAGTTGAGCTGGACTGCCGCGACGCGCATGTAATAGGGCCCTCTCTCCTCGAGACCGCGATCGACCGCGCGCGGGGGGCGCGCGGTTGACTGACCAGTCAATCTAGAGAAGATATCCGACGGACAGACCCGGCCACGTCGGGCGGGCGGCTCAGCCGGAGATCAGCCAGACGATCAGCGTGGCGAGCACCAGCACGGCCTCCACGAGCGTCACCAGGCCGACCGACCCGGCCAGCGAGTTGGAGCCGAAGCCGCTCGGCAGCCCACAGAGCAGGCCGATCGCGAGCGCGCCGAGGGCGACCGCGCCCCAGAGCAGCAGCGCCCGCTCCCAGCGAGCGTCGTCCTCCAACTCGCCCCCCAGCGCCCGGTGGATCGCGAACGGGGTCGCGAACAGCGCCACGAAGAGACCGATCGCGTAGACCACGAGCCACGGGCTCAACGAGTCGAGCGCCAGGTAGGGCGCCCCGCCGGCGGCCGCGAGCACGATCGCGCAGGCGGCGACGCCGAGCCCGGCGACGCCGAACAGCACCGGCGCTCGGCCGCGGGGGTCGTCGCTTGCCCGCATCCGCGGCGCAGCCCTACGGCGAGGTCGCGACCGGCAAGTCGCGCGCCGGTGAGCCACCGTCCGGGATCGAGATCGGGGTGCGGCGGATCGCCACCAGCGCGGCGTCGTCCTCGCGCGCCACGGCACCGAAAGTGGCGAGCGCCGAGCGGACGCGCTGGACCGCGCCGTCCGGGCTCGAGCAGCCCGCGAGCCCGCCGCGCAGGCGTTCCGTCCCGAACCGCTCGCCCCCCTGGCGGCGCGCCTCGATCACGCCGTCGGTGTAGAGGACGAGCTGATCGCCGGGGCCCATCCGGACCTGCTCGGCGATCCAATCCGGCGCCTCGACGATCCCGAGCAGCGGCCCTGGCGAGCCGACCGGCTCGGCGCGGCCCTCGCGCAGCAGCATCGGGTGGGGATGGCCCGCGAGGTAGACGCGGACCGTCGCCTCGTCATCGGCGCGGTGCGGCAGGACGAGGAGCGCGACCGAGCAGAGCGCCGCGTCGTCACGGCTGCGCAGGTTCTCGTCGAGCATGTACAGGCCGCGGCACGGGTCGCCCGAGAGCGTGCCGGCGGTGCGGATCGTGTGCCGCGCCTCCGCGGTCAGGGCCGCCGCGGCGGCGCCCCGCCCCGAGACGTCGCCAAGCACCACCGCCCAGCCGTCGGCGACCGGGAAGACCTCGTAGAAGTCGCCGCCGACCTCGTTGATCTCACCGGCGGGCTCGTACATCGTGGCCATCTCCCAGCCCGACATGCGCGGCAGGCTCGGCGGCAGCAGCTCGCGCTGCAGGGCGTCCGCCACCCGCGCGCGCTCGTCGGCGATCCGCACGTTCTCGAGCGCCAGCCCGACCCGGCGGGCGACCTCCTGGGCGGTCGCGAGATCGTCGTCGTCGAAGCGGCGCGAGTCGTCGTGGTTGACGAGCTCGAGCACGCCGAGCACGACGCCGGCCGCGGTCAGCGGCGCGACGATCGCCGAGCGGATCTTGAGCATGCGCAGCTCGCGCAGGTGCCCCCCGTCGGTCGCCACGCGCCGCAGGCGCTCGTCGGTGAGCTCGAACAGCTGCGCCTCGCCGGTCTCGATCGCCCGCTCGACGCCGGTCGCCTCGGCGAGCCGCGCGGGGTGGCGGTCGCGCAACGCGTCCAGACGCTGCAGGCGCTCCGGATCGCGGTGCGCGATCGCGGCCCGGTGGAGCAGCCCGTCGTCGCCGGGGATCTCGATCGCGCACCAGTCGGCGAAATCGGGCACCAGCAGCTGCGGGACCCGCTCCAGGGTGAGCCGGTTTTCGGTCGAGTGCGAGAGCTGCTCGCCCGTCCGGGCGAGCAGCCGGCTGGCGGACTCCGCGCGCTTGACGTCGGTGACGTCCTCGATCGCCGTCACCGAGTAGAGGATCTCGCCCGTGGGGCCCTCGATCGCCCGGGCCTTGGTCCGGTACCAGCGCTCCTGCCCGGTCGAGTTGTCGGTGGCGCGCAGCGTCACCGGGGGCGTCGGCTCGCCGGTCAGTGCCGGGCGCCCGGCGAGCGCCTCGGCGCCCACGATCCGGCCTGCCTCGTCGCGGATCGTGACGCGCTCGCGGAGCGTCGCGGAGGGCGTCGAGATCGCCTCCTCCGAGGTGCTGTAGCCGAGCTGTCGGGCGGCCGCCGGGTTGGCGAACACGAGCTCGGAGTCGGGGCCGTGGATGACCACCGCCTCGTCGAGGATCGACATCACGCTGTCCATCCGCCGCTCGACGCTCTCGAGGTCCGAGAACAGGCCGGCGTTGTCGAGCGCGAGGCCGATCCTGCTGGCGAGGATCTGCGCGAAGTGCAGGTCGTCGGCGTCGTAGCGCCGCCCCGACCAGGCGACCACCATGGTCAGGGTGCCGAGGTTGCGATCGCGGGCCCTGATCGGCGCGGTGATCGTCGAGCGCATGCCGAGCGAGCGTAGGAACTCCAGGTCGTCGGGCGAGTGCGACATCCGCCGCAGGTCCTCCTCGCGGACCCGCGGCCACCAGCGCGGGATCGATCGCCACGGGCGCTCGACGTTGACCAGCCATTCGGGCAGGCTGGGCGTGCGCCGGCGCACCCGCTCCTCGATCTCGCTCGCGTCGTCGCGGCCGCTGACCCTGGTCGCGATTCGCGTCACGCGGCCGTCGTGGACCGCGTCGACGATGCAGATGTCACCGAACATGGGGGTGATCTCCTCGGTGACGCGCTCGAGCGTCTCCGCCAGCGGCAGCGACCCGTCGGCGACGGCGCCCACCGCGTCGAGCAGCCGCAGGCGCTCCGAGCGGCCACGAAACCGTCCCTTGACGGTGGCCCCGACGATCGCGATCGCCGTGCCCAGGATCGTCACGCCGACCCTGATCGCCTGATCGACCTCGGGTCCGCTCATGTTCCAGCTCGGGCTGGCGAGCGTGGCGGCGATCGCGAGCACCCCGACGGCGGTGGTCACCCCGGGCCCGGCGAGCATCGCGGCGACGAGCGGAGCGACCACATAGGTGCCGACGAGCGCCGCCGACCGCTCATCGACGAGCGCGTCGACGAGCACGCAAACCGCCAGCAGCGCGAGACCGATCGCAAGTCCAACCGGATTCGTCGCCAGTCGCTCGCCCAGGCGCTGTCCCGCGGTCCGCAGTCTGGCGATCGAGCTCCGCATCTCTCCCCTCGGTCCGGGTGCCCCCTCGAACCGCGGGGCCCGCGCTGAATCTAGCGCTTCGGGGCCGAGCGCTCGATCCTTGCTTGCCGAGCGCTTACAGCTTGCTAGCCGAACCCTTGCAGTGAGCGTCCGGGTGGCCGGGCCGACAGGTGGCTAAGATCAAGTCGTCCAGGGGCGCGCGGGAGGAAGCCACGGACGGCCCGGACACCACCCAGCGATGAAGCGGAGGAAGCTCTAGTTGAACTCGCCGTTCAGGGTCGATGCCGAGACCGAGGCCGGCCTGCACACCCTCAGCATCTACGGAGAGCTCGATCAGGGAACCGCGCCGGAGCTGCGCGGCGCGCTCTCCACGGCGCTCGGCAACGGCAACGAGGCCGTGCTGATCGACCTCAGCGACTGCGAGTTCATCGACTCGACCGGGCTCAGCCTCCTGGTCGAGGCCAAGCGCCGGCTGAGCGAGGAACGCCGCCACTTCGGCGTCTGCTGTCCGCACGTCGACGTCCGCCGACTGCTCGAGCTGACCGGCATCGATGAGGCCGTCGGCGTCTACGACACGCGCGACGAGGCGGCTGCGACGCTCGGCAACGGCTCGTCCCGCGCGTAGACCGAGGTCACCGCCTGTCGGCTACGCCGCGCGCGCGACCCGCCGCCCCGCCGACGGCGGCGCCGCCCCCTCGGCCCGCTCGCCGCGAACCGCCGCCAGCAGCTTCCACAGCGCCCGGCGGTTGATCCTCGAGATCTGCATCTGCGAGACGCCGAGCTCGCGCCCGATCTCGTTCTGGGTCAGCGAGTCGACGAAGCGCAGGCGAAGCACCCGCCACTCGCGCTCGGAGAGCTCCGCCTCGGCGCAGGCGGCCTCGGCCTCGACGCGCTCGTAGCCGAGCTCGCGGCGCCCGATCGCCTCGATCGTCGGCGTCGACTGCAGCTCCTCACCCAGGCGCGGCGCGTCGAGCGAGAGGGTGCGCCGCGCGTGCGTCGCCTCGAGCCCCTCCAGCACCTCGGCGAGCGGGAGCGCGAGCCGCTCGGCGACCTGGGCCGGGGCCGGATGGCGCCCCAGCTCCTCGGTCAGCTGCGAGCTCGCCTCGTCGAGGCGCATGGCGAGCTCCCCCAGGCCGCGCGGCAGGCGCACGTTCCAGACGTGGTCGCGGAAGTGGCGGCGCAGCTCGCCCAGGATGGTCGGCACCGCGTAGGCGCTGAACGGTCGGCCCCGGTCGGGGTCGAAGCCGTCGATCGCCTTGACCAGCCCCAGGCTCGCGACCTGGACGAGGTCGTCAACGGACTCGGTCTGGCGCCGGTAGCGAAGCGCCAGCGAGCGCGCCAGGGGCATGAACCGCTTCACCAACTCGTCGCGCACGTCACCCGAGCGCGTGCGCGCGTAACGGCGCAGCAGGGTGATCTCGTAGCGCTTGCATGCCTCGGCGTCGCGCCGGCGCGGCGGCGGGCGGTCGGCGACGAGTGCGTTTGCGGAGTATGGCGTCTTTTCGTGCATCGACGGACCTCCTCGAGATCGGATTCGTTTTCGAAACCGACGACGAGCCGGATCTTCATAGAAGAAGCGCGGCGTAATCGCCTGAAAGACTTCCGCTAGTGCCCGACCCTGAGCAGAGTCGGCCCCTTGGGCTGCCTGGTCCCTACCCGCTCGGTGTCCGGCTAACCGTCCGCCGGGCCCGGTCGCCCGTCGTCGGGCACCAATTCGGGCTCCTCGGTGGGGATGCCGGCGGCGACGCGGAACGAGTCGAGGTTTGCGATTCGTCGGGCGTGGGTATCCCGCCTGCGGGACCAGGGCCTACTCCGGATCGAACTCCCCCCAGATCCGGGCCGTGTGGTTGAGAACGGCGGAGGACCCCGATCCCTCTCTGAGTGGTAGCTAGGCGAGCCCCGATCCGGGGCTCGCCGGCTTTCTGGGGTCAACCGCGGTCGGTGTTACCGTTTCGTCTGCTACCCGCGTGGTACCCCTCTCTGTGATGGACGCGGCCCAATACCTGGCATCCAACGAGGACCGCCTCGCCTGGATCATGGGATCGTCGCGCAGCGGCAGCACCTGGCTGTTGCGGATGCTGAGCGAGCTCGACGAGGTCGCCGCAATCGACGACCCGCACCTCGGGCATCACCTCGGCGTCTGGCGTCCGCTGCCGCTCGCCTGGGCGACGGCAGCCGAGCGCCCGGAGCTCACCACCCTGGCCGAGGTCAAGCGCGACAAGGACGGCTACCTCTTCTCCGACCGCTATCGGGACTCCTGGCTGCCCGCGCTGCGCGAGCTGGTCCGGGCTCGGTTCGGCGCTCAACTCGACCGCGAGTGGCCCGCTACCGAAGCGCCCACGCTGATCGTCAAGGAGCCGGGGTCGCACGCCGCCGAGCAGATCTTCGACGCCTTCCCCAGCTCACGGCTGGTCTTTCTGCTGCGCGACGGGCGTGACGTCGTCGACTCCTGGCTCGACGCCTACCAGAGCGGCTCGTGGGCCCTCGAGGAAGGTGCCTACGCGGCCGCGCCCGAGGGCCGCCGAGCGCTGGTCGAGTGGCTGGCCAGCGTCTGGGCCTACCGGACGCGCGCCGTGAGCGAGGCGTTCGGTCGCCGCGCGGAACGATCGAGGGTGCTCGTTCGCTACGAGGACCTGCTCGCCGACACGGCCGGCGAGCTGCGCCGGATCTGCGAGATGCTCGAGATCGAGGCCGACGATCAGCCGCTCGCGGCGATCGTCGGTCGGCACGCCTTCGCGCGCGTCGATCCCGCCTCGAAGGGCTCGCGGCACGAGATCCGCGCCGCCGAGCCCGGGGCCTGGCGGAGCAACCTCAGCCCCGAGGAGGGCCGGGCGATCGAGCGGATCATGGGGGCGCAGCTCGCGGCATTCGGCTACCCGCCCCTCGCCGCCGCCGCCTGAGCGACCACCTCAGCGCAGCTTGACCTTCAACCTCTCCTTGGCCATGTTGCCCGCCCGATCGGAGGCGCGGAGCTTGACCCTCGCGGTCGCGCGGCCGCCCTTGCGGCGAAGCGCCCGCTTGGCGTTGCGTCGGCCCTTCCTCGTGACCGCCAGCTTCAGCCGCTTGAGCTCACCCGCGGCGAGCTCGGCGCGCCCGCCGCGAACGGCGTAGCTTCGCTTGCGACGCCTCTTGCCCTCCTTGCGCGGGGTGAGAACCCGCAGCTTCCCCTGCGCCGAGAGCTCGCAGGGCTCGTCGCAGGAGGCGGTGAGCTTGAGCTTCTTGCGCAGCCGCTGCCTCGGCTTTGCCTCGACGGTGAGCTCGGGCGGCCTCCGGTCGGCCTTCGGCGGGGACGATCGCGTCGGCGCGGCGGGGCCGGGCGACGCGGGCGAGGCCGGCGCCACCGGTGCCCTCGCGACCCGCCAGAGCTCCTCGCCGCCGGGTGCGTCGCGGGCGGTGAAGTACAGCGAGTCCCCGAGCACGGTGAGCTCGCTCGGCAGCGACGAGCTCGCGCCCGCCCTGATGTCGGCGACCCGCTCGGTGCTCGCGCCGTCGGTGCGCCAGAGCTCGGTCCCGGTGGCGCCGTCGTCGGCGCGGAAGTAGATCGAGCCGTCGAACGCGGTGAGCAGCGCCGGGTCGGAGTCGCCCGCGCCGGGGTTGATGTCGGCGACCCGCTCGGTCGTGGTGCCGTTCGTGCGCCAGAGCTCGCGGCCGTCGGCGCCACCGTCGGCGGAGAAGTAGGCATGGCCCCCGAGCGCCGTGCAACAGCCCGCGGACGAACCGCCGCCACCGGGGTTGATGTCGGCGACCCGCTGCGTGGTCGCGCCGTCGGTGCGCCAGAGCTCGGTACCGGTGAGGCCGTCGTCGGCGTCGAAGTAGAGGAAGCCGTCGAAGACGTCGAGGTTGATCGCGGTGGCCCCCGTCGGTCCGGCGTCGATGTCGGCGACCTGCTCGGTGCTCGTCCCGTTGGTGCGCCAGAGCTCGCGGCCGTCGACGCCGTCGTTGGCCTCGAAGTAGAGGTGGCCGCCGAGCCGGGTGAACGGGCCCGCGCCCGAGCCGGAGGCGCCGGCGAATATGTCCATCACCTGGGTCGCGCCGGTGCCGTTGGTGCGCCAGAGCTCGAAGCCGTCGACGCCGTCGTTGGCGCCGAGGTAGAGGAAGCCGCCGAGCGCGGTGAGGTCGATCGGGAAGGACCCGGCGCCCGGATTGATGTTCATGACCTGCTCGGTGGTCGTCCCGTTGCTGCGCCAGAGCTCGAAGCCGTCGACGCCGTCGAGGGCCTGGAAGTAGAGGAAGTCACCGAGCGCCGCGAAGCCGCTCGGGTCGGAGTCCTGCGGGCCGGCGTGAATGTCGGCGACCCGTTCGGTGAGCGTCCCGTCCGTGCGCCACAGCTCGAGGCCCCCGGTTGGTTCCTCGGCCTGGAAGTACAGTCGGCCGTCGAGCGCCGTGAGCTCGGTCGGGTCCGAGCCGCTCGGGCCGGGGCTGATGTCGGCGACCTGCTCGGTCGCCGTGCCGTTCGTGCGCCAGAGCTCCCAATCGAAGCCGCCGTCGCGGGCCCGGAAGTAGAGGCTGCCGCCGAGCGCCGCGAGCTCGTCGGGCTCCGAGCCGGTGGTGCCGGGGTAGATGTCGGCAACTCGCTGCGGCGGCAGGGTCGCGGCCTGGCTCGGGGCGGCGAGGACGAGCACAGAAGCGGCGAGGATCGCCACTGCGATCCGACCGCCGCATCGCGCTCCCCGCTGCCGCTCCCGCCTCGACGCTGACATTCGCGCCCCCGAACCTACGCCCGGCGAGCCGCTTGTCAGTACCGGATCGGTCGCGACTTGGTCCCAGGGCGTGGCGTCCTGCCCTCGGGCGGTATACGGTCGGGGCCGCCGGCGGCGCGGGGACCGTCCCGCTCGGCGGTGGCGAGGCACGCGATGGGAATCAGGGATCTCTTCAAGCTCACCCGCGAAGCTCGTGAGCTGCGGCACAACACCCCGACGCCGAGCATGGGCGGCATGCTCGGGCGGGTGCGCGAGACGGTGGCGGATCTCAACGCCCAGCGGGCCGATTCCTCGCGGCTGCTCGCCGAGGGGATCCCGGGCACGGCGGTGATCCGCGACATGGGCACACCGGCCCGCGGCGCTGCGTGGTTCAGCCTGATGCTCGACCTCGAGGTGCACCCGCGGACGCGCGAGCCGTATCGGGTCGCGAATCAGTACCTGGTTCCGGCGCGCGCCCGGCTCGAGCCCGGCGTCGAGCTCCCGGTGAGGATCGACGCCGACGATCCGTCGCGGATCGCGATCGACTGGGACCGGGCTCCGCAGGGCCCGCAGCCCGGCGAGATCAGGCCGCTTTAGATCAGGCCGGGCAGGCGTCGTCAGGCCGGCTCGCTGGCCGCGGCGCGGTCGCGCTCGAGGCGGGCGACGAGCAGCTTCGTGTGCAGGGCGGCGATCAGGTCGTTTAGCGGCTCGGCGCCGGCCTCGATGATCTCGACCGCGCGGTCGGCGTCCACCCTGCCCGAGAGGCGCTTTGTGAGCACGTCGACCTCCTCGGCGACGAGCCGCTCGAGCGCGCCCTTGTAGCGCAGCGTGTCGTAGACGGTGAAGCCGAGGCTCTCGTCGTAGCCGCCCGCGCGAAAGCGCCCGATCGCCTCCACGATCCGCACGTCCGACGGCGAGTAGCCACCCTCGTCGGGGCTCAGCACACCAACCTCGGCGAGGCGCTCGAGGACGGCGGCGGGGACGTCGTAGCGATCGAGGACCTCCGCCGCGGGCACCCGCTCGCGCTCCTCGACCAGGGCGCGGTCGAGGATCCGGTCCTCGAGCTCGATCATCGCCCGCATCCGCTCCGGCTCGACCGGCTCGCGCTCCAGGAACACCCGGATCACGCGCAGGGGCATGAAGCGCTCCTCCTGAAGCTGCTTGATGAGCCGGATCCGGTCGACGAACTCGGGCCGGTAGTAGGCCATGTTGCGCGAGGTCTTGACCGGCTCGGGAAGCAGCCCCTCGCGCAGGTAGTGACGCACGGTCGCCACCGGCACCTCGGCGCGCTCGGCGAGCTCGGAGATCTTCAGGAGCTCCCCGGTCGGGGCGGTCACGAGAGGAACTGCTCCTGCGCTGAGGTCGTGTTGGGGCCGGCGACGGCGCCGGACTCGAGCAGCGCCGCGATCTCGTCGTCGGCGATACCCGCCTCGCGCAGCACCTGCTCGGTGTGCTCACCGAGGGCCGGCGCGGGCCGCGTCGGGTCGGCGGGGGTGCGCGAAAGCTTCACCGGGTGGCCGAGCAGGCGCACGGGGCCGAGCTCGGGCTGGTCGACCTCGATCACCATCTCGCGGGCGCGCACCAGCTCGGACTCGAGCGCCTGGTCGAGGTCGAGGACCGGCTCGATGCAGCAGTCGTGGCGGTCGTTGAACGCCGCCCACTCGTCCTTGCCGCGCGCGCGGAAGACCTCGGCGACCGCCGCGTGTCCGGCGGAGCCGGGGGGCGCGAACTGGTGCTCGAGCAGGTCCTCGCGCTCGACCCCGCGACAGAAGGCCTGCCAGAACTTCGGCTCCAGGGCGCCACAGCTCACCCAGCCGTCCGCGCACTCATACGGCAGATAGCAGGCGATGCCGCCGTTGAGGATCTCGCCGCCGCGGCGCGGCACCGTCCCGTCGCAGAGGAACTGGGCCGCGACCATCGCCAGCCAGGAGAGCGAGCCATCGGCCATCGAGACGTCGACGACCTGGCCCGCGCCCGACCGCTCGCGCTCGAACAGCGCCGCGAGGATGCCGAAGGTCGCCATCAGGCCCCCGCCGCCGAGGTCGGCGATCTGCCCGGCCGACTGCACCGGCGGCCCGTCCGGCGCGCCGGTCAGGCCGAGCAGGCCGTTGAGCGCCAGGTAGTTGGTGTCGTGGCCGGCGCGAGCGGTGTTCGGACCGTCCTGGCCGTAGCCGGTCACCGCGCAGACGACGATCCGCGAGTTCTCCTCGCGCAGCCGGTCGTAGCCGACGCCGAGCTTGTCGAGCACCCCGGGGCGAAAGCCGTCGAGGACCACGTCGGCGTCGCGCACCAGGCGCAGGAACGCCTCGCGCCCGCCGTCTGTCTCAGGTCGAGCCTGATCGAGCGCTTGCCGCGATTGAGCGATAGGTAGAGCGCCGAGCGCGTGCCCAGCGGCTGCTGGGCGTCGCCCCCGTAGTAGGGCGGCGACCAGCGCACGTAGTCGCCCATGCCCGTGTCCTCGACCTTGATCACATCGGCGCCCAGGTCGGCGAGCAGCAGCGAGCAGAAGCCGCCCGGCAGCAGCCGGCTCAGGTCGAGGACGCGGACGCCGTCGAGCGCGGCGGTCACGGCGATCCGATCGGCTGCAGGGTTTTCGGGGCCATCGGCCAGAGAATGCTTCAGTCGGGCGTGGTCGCCGCCGGCGGAGCGTTCGACCGCCGGGTCAGTCCCAGCAGCTCCCGTGCGTCAGCCACGGTGGCGGCGCGGCGGCCCACGTCCTCGGCCATCCGGCGCGCCCTGGCGATCAGCTCGCCGTTCGAGCGCGCCATCTCGCCGCTCGGCAGGTAGAGGTTGTCCTCGAGCCCGGCGCGCACGTTGCCGCCGAGCGCCAGCGACGCGCCGACCAGCTTCCACTGGTCGCGCGAGACGCCGATCACCTGCCAGGCGTTCTCGCCCTCGGCGCCGCCGGGGATCTGCTCGGACATGAAGGCGACGTTGCGGGCGGTGGGCCGGATCCCGCCGTTGACCCCCATCACCAGCGAGATCTGCAGCGGCGCGGCGAGCAGCCCCATGTCGAGCAGCGGGTCGAGGTTGGCGACGTGGCCCGCGTCGAAGCACTCGTGCTCGGGCTTGATCCCGAGCTCGCGCATCGCGGTCAGGAACTCGATGATCGTGTCGAAGGAGTTCTCGAAGACCGCCTTGAACACGAAGTCCTTGCGCCGCCGCGAGTACTTCGCGTAGTTCATCGAGCTCATGTTGAGCGCCGCGACGTCGGGCCGCAGCTCGCGCAGGTAGGCGATCCGCTTGTCGATCGGCACCCCGATCGCGCCGGTCGAGTAGTTGACGATCACGTCGTCGACCTCGGCGCGGATCGCCTCGGTGATCGCCCGGAAGTCCTCGACCTCATAGCTCGGTGCCCCGTCGGGGGTGCGGGCGTGGATGTGGATCTGCGCGGCGCCCTCGTCGACCGCCCGCCGCGCCTCCGCCGCGTACTCCTGCGGCGTGTAGGGGATCGCCGGGCACTGCTCGCGGTTCGCGATCGCCCCCGAGATCGAGCAGCTGATGATCACCGGGTCCTCGAACCGGCTCACGAAGGCTCCCAGCGGGTGGGCTTAGCGAGTAGGGGCGCACGCTCGCGAGGGCGGGGCGAGTTCTCTTCGGCATGCGAGAACAACTCGCCCCGGGCGGGTCGTCGTCTGGCTGCCTCGCTCGCCGCCGGGGGCCCTTCCCTTCCTGCCCCACCACGCCATGCGCCACCGGCCCTCAAACCGGCATCACCCCGTGCTTGCGCCATGGCCGATCGACGCGCTTGTCCTTCGCCATCCGCAGGCCGCGGATGATCGTCGGGCGGGTCTCGCGCGGGTCGATGACGTCGTCGATCAGCGCGTTGCGGGCGGCGATGTAGGGATCGATCTGCTCGCGGACGGCGTTCAGCATCGCCTCGCGGGTCGCCTCGGGGTCGTCGGAGGCCTCGATCGCCGAACGGCCGATGATGTTGACCGCGCCCTCGGCGCCCATCACCGAGATCTCCGCCGAGGGCCAAGCGACGATCAGGTCCGGCTCGTAGGCCTTGCCGTTCATCACGTAGTAGCCGGCGCCGTAAGCCTTGCGGACGACCACCGTGATCTTCGGCACCGTCGCCCGCGAGATCGCGTAGAGCATCTTCGCGCCGTGGCGGATGATCCCGGCGTGCTCGACCTTCGAGCCGACCATGAAGCCGGGCACGTCCTGGAGGAAGACGAGGGGGATCCCGAAGGCGTCGCAGAGGTTGACGAAGCGTGCCGCCTTGTCGGCGGAGTCGTTCTCGAGGATGCCCCCGAGCCGCTTCGGCTGGCTGGCGACGATCCCGACCGGCATCCCGCCGAAGCGCGCCAGGCAGGTGATGATCGTCCGCGCGAACTTCGGCTTGATGTCGAAGTACTCGCCGTCGTCGACGATCTCGCCGATCAGCTCGTACATGTCGTAGGGCCGGCGCGACGACTCGGGCACGATGTCGAGCAGCCGCTCGGACATCCGGTCATCGGGATCGGACGTCTCGCGCACCGGCGGGCGCTGCTCGCAGTTGGGGGGGAAGAAGGAGAGGTAGGTCTTGACCGCCTCGATGCACTCGCGGTCGTCGGCGACCTCGAGGTCGCCGACGCCGGAGGTCCGACAGTGGACCCTGGCGCCGCCGAGGTCCTCCATCGAGATGTCCTCGCCGGTGACCGCCTTGGTCAGATGCGGGCCGGCGAGCGCCATCGCCCCCTGGCCGACCACCATCGGTACGAAGTCCGAGAGCCCGGGGATGTAAGCGGTGCCCGCCGCGCACGGACCCAGCATCGCGGCGACCAGCGGAACCACGCCGGACATCACGACCTCCTCGCGGAACAGGTGCCCCGAGCCGGCGAACAGGGAGCCCGTCGCCTCCTGGATCCGCGCCCCCGCCGAGTCGAGCAGCCAGATCAGCGGGATGCGCTGGTTGAGCGCCAGCTCGCGCAGGCGGGCCATCTTCAGCTCGCCGGTCATCCCCATCGAGCCGGCCATCACGGTGAAGTCGTAGGCGGCGATCGCGCAGGGGCGCCCGTCCACGTCGCCCCAGCCGGTGATCACCCCGTCGGCGGGCGCCTCGCGCCCCTCCATCGCGCGCTGGGAGAAGTGGGGCCCGGCGTGGATCCCGATCTCGACGAAGCTGTGCGGATCGACGAGCAGGTCGATCCGCTCGCGCGCCGTGAGCTTGCCGGCGTCGTGCTGCTTGGCGATCTTCTCGGGGCCGCCGCCGAGCTTGGCCTTCTCGCGACGAGCGTGCAGGTCGTCGACCAGCCCCTTCAGTCCCGTCGCCTCGCCCGCCTCGGTCTCGGCGGCCTCGCCGGCGCGGTCGGTGTCCGCGTGGGTCACGGACCTCGGCTCGTCACCGGTCATCGAAGCCTCCCAGGGGCAGTAAGGGGAGGGCCGCGGAGCGCCTGTAGGCCCATGGGTCCCTGCGCGCCCCGAATGTGCACTCGAGAGCGCCGCGGCCGACCTTGTACATCGGCGGCTCTATACGACCCTCGGATGTGCAATCGATGGAGCGGCAGGAGCGAGTGTGCATTCGTGGGGGGCGGCGTGCCGACTGGCGGCCCCACCCGCCCACCGTCATCGCCCCCTCCACTCCGGCTCGCGCTTCTCGAAGAACGCGGTGACGCCCTCGATCGCGTCCTGCGTCGAGAGCTCGATCGCGAGCTGGGACTTGAGGTAATCGAGGGCGTCGAGCAGGGGCATGTCGAGCTGGCGCCACATCGCGTCCTTGCCCAGGCGCATGACCAGCGGCGACTTGGAGGCGAGCTTGGTCGCCCACTCGTCGACCGCGGCGTCGAACTCCTCGTCGGCGACGACCCGGTTGACGATCCCCGCCTCGCGCGCCTGCTCGGCCGTCAGCCGCTCGCCGAGCAGCAGCATCTCGTTGGTCTTCTTGCGACCGACGTTGCGGTAGATCAGGGCCATGATCATGAACGGGAACAGCCCGACGTTGATCTCGGGCGTGCCGAACCCGGCGCCGCGCTTGGCGATGATCAGGTCGCAGGCGAGCGCGATCCCGAGCGAGCCGGCGAGCACGTGGCCGTTGGCCGCCACGATCGAGGGCTTGCCGAGCTCACCGATCGCCTTGAAGACCTCGATGAAGCCGTCGGTGGCGAAGTACCGCTCGGCGGTCGCGGCGTCGGCGCCGAAGCCCGCCAGGTTGGCGCCTGCCGAGAACACCTTCTCGTGCGAGGAGGCGAGCACGACCACCCGCACGTCCTCGTCCTCGTGCGCCGCCCCCAGCGCCGCCCGCAGCTCGCCGAGCAGCTGGTCGGAGAGCGCGTTGCGGGTCTCGGGGTCGTCGAGGGTGATCGTCGCGACGCCGCCGGCGCCGCCGGAGTCCGGCGCGCCGACCTCGTAGCGGATCTTCTCGTACCCGGTCAAGAGTAAGAAGTATTACTCTACACTCGCTACTTTCGTCGAGCGACCAAGGAGTTCCCGTGGCCACAGCGACCCCGTCCGTGATCAAGCCCGAGCACGACGGGGCGCGCCGGCACTTCATCTTCACCGACGAGCACCTCGACCTGCGCGAGTCGATGGCGGCGTGGGTGCGCAAGGAGCTCTACCCCCATCGCAACGAGTGGGAGGAGACGCTGTGGCCGGACGAGGCGCTGCGCCGCGCCGGCGAGCTGGGCTACCTCGGGCTCTGCTTCCCCGAGGCCTACGGCGGGCAGGGCGGCGACTACTTCTACTCGCTGGTGCGCGCCGAATGCATGAGCTACTCGGGCTCGGGCGGGACCAACATGGGCTTCGCGGTGCAAACCGACATGGTCCTGCCGCCGATCCACCTGCTCGGCACGGAGGAGCAGAAGCAGCGCTACCTGGTCCCCGGGATCAAGGGCGAGCGGATCGGCTGCCTGGGGATCACCGAGCCGGGCGCCGGCTCCGACGTCGCCTCGATCCGCACCAGCGCCGTGCGCGACGGCGACGAGTACGTGATCAACGGGTCGAAGATGTTCATCACCAACGGCGCCCGCGCCGACTTCTGCGTGCTGGTCGCCAAGACGGACCCCGACGCGCGCCACGACGGGATCACCCTGTTCGCGGTCGATCTGCGCGACTCCGAGGGCGCCCCGGTGCCCGGGTTCTCGGTCTCGCGCACGCTCGAGAAGATGGGCATGCACGCCTCCGACACGGCCGAGCTCGCGTTCGAGGACATGCGCGTTCCCGCCGACGCGGTGCTGGGTCAGCTCGGCAAGGGCTTCTACCACATCTCCTGGGAGCTTCAGGGCGAGCGCCTGGTCGCCGCGGCGGCCTGCTACGCCTCGTGTGAGCGGATGTTCGAGCGCACGCTCGAGTACGCCAAGGAGCGCGAGGCATTCGGCCGCCCGATCGGGCGCTTCCAGGTGATCCGCCACAAGTTCGCCGACATGGCGACCAAGATCGAGGCGGCCAAGCAGATGGTCCAGGCGACCGCCTGGCGGTTCGCCAACGGCGAGTACCCGGTGCGCGAGATTACGATGGCGAAGCTGTTCGCGACCCGGGTCTGCAACGAGGTCGCCGACGAGTGCGTGCAGATCTTCGGCGGCTACGGCTACATGAAGGAGTACGAGATCGAGCGCGCGTATCGCGACCAGCGCCTGAACCGGATCGGCGCCGGCACCGACGAGATCATGCTCGACGTGATCGGGCGCTCGTACGGGATCTGACCCCGGCGAGGCCGGCCGGCGACCGGGCCACCGCGGGCCCGGGCGCCGCGGCCTCAGGGCTCGCCGAGCCGGCGCCGGATGAAGGAGCGCTCGACCGGGTTCGTGGCGAGCTCGAGCGCGCGGCGGTAGGCGAGCTCGGCCTCGCCGGCTCGACCCGCGCGACGCAGCAGGTCGGCGCGCGCGGAGTGCAGGTGCAGGTAGCGGTCGAGGCCCTCGATCGCGTCGATCGCCGCCAGCCCGCGCTCGGGGCCCTCCACCATCGCGATCGCGACCGCGCGGTTGAGCTCGACCACGGGCGAGGGCTGGGCCGCCGCCAGCAACCCGTAGAGGACGACGATTCGCGACCAGTCGGTGTCGGCCGCGGTCGCCGCGCCCGCGTGCTCGACCGCGATCGCGGCCTGCAGCGCGTAGGTGCCGAGCGGCCGAGACGAGCTCAGCGCGCGGCGAGCGTGGCCCAGCCCCTGCTCGATCTGCGCGCGGTCCCAGAGCGCTCGGTCCTGGTCGGGCAGCAGGACGAGCTCGCCGCGAGCGTCGAGCCGCGCCGCCCGCCTCGCGTCGTGGAGCAGCATCAGCGCCACCAGCCCCTCGACCTCGGCCTCCTCGGGCATCACGGCTGCCAGCACCCGAGCGAGGCGGATCGCCTCGCCGCACAGCTCGCGCCGGACCAGCGCGTCGTCCTCGGCGGCCGAGTAGCCCTCGTTGAAGATCAGGTACAGCGTCGCCAGCACACCACCCAGGCGCTCCGCCAGGCTGTCGACGGGCGGCACCTCGTAGGGGATCTTGGTGTCGCGGATCTTGCGCTTCGCGCGCACGAGGCGCTGCGCCATGGTCGACTCGCCGACCAGGAACGCACGCGCGATCTCGGCGGTGGTCAGGCCGCCGAGCGTGCGCAGCGTGAGCGCCACGCGCGCCTCGACCGCAATCGCCGGGTGACAGCAGGTGAAGATCAGGCGCAGGCGGTCGTCGATCAGCTCGCCGCCGGCCGCCTCGTCGGCTTCGCGCCCGGGGGCTGCCGGGTCCGACGTGGCCTCGGTCTCCTCCACGCGCAGGGCCTCCAGGCGCTCGAGCTGCTCGCGCTTGTCGCGCAGGACGCGCTCGCGGCGCAGGCGGTCGACCGCCTTGTTGCGCGCGACGCGGGTGATCCAGGCGCCCGGGTTGTCCGGCAGGCCGTCGCGCGGCCAGCGTTCGATGGCGACCAGGAATGCCTCTTGCACCGCCTCCTCGGCGGCGTCGAAGTCGCCGAGGATCCGAATCAGGGTCGCGACCGCCCGTCCGGACTCATGCCGGAACAGGCGGCCGACGACCTCGTCCGGTCGATCTACGAGGAGGCCTCCGTGCTCGCCGCGGCCTGGTCGAGATCGAACTGCGAGAAGTCCATCACCGGCCGGACCTCGGTCCCGCCCCGGCCGAGCGGCACCTTCTTCGCCCACTCCAGCGCCTCGTCGAGGTTCTCGCACTCGAGCACATAGAAGCCGCCCAGCTGCTCCTTGGTCTCGGCGTACGGACCGTCGGTCACCAGCCGCTCCTCGCCGTCGCCGATCCGGACCGTGGTCGCGGTGTGGCTCTCCTGCAATGCCTCGCCCGCGATGTAGGCGCCGGCGTCCCTGAGCGCCTGATCGTACGCCCACCAGCGGCCCATCACCTCCTTCATCTCCTCGGGGCTGACGTCATCTCCCCAGCCCTCGGGTCCGATGAAGCTCAACATGTATTTCATCCGGTGCCTCCTGTGGCTTGCGCGGCGCGAATCGCCACGTTCACCCTAACGACGAGCGGGATGCTCGAAATCGACAGCCCAGGGCCGCTTCTGCGAGTCGTGCCCGCCGCTCACGCGGTCCGCCTGACCTCCGAGGTGCAGAACGCGCACCGCGCCGCCCCAGCGGGGATATCCGAGAGGCACTGCGGGCAGGCCTGCGTGTCGGAGGTCACCCCACGGCGCTCCTGGATCCTCTGCACCGGGACGACGATGAAGAAGTAGACGGCGGCGGCGATCGAGACGAACGTGATCAGCTCGTTGATGAAGTGGCCGTAGAGGAACTCGCTGTCGTTGATCGTGAACGAGAGGTCGGCGAAGCTCGGCTCGCCGACGATCGCCGCGATCAGTGGGGTGAGCAGGTCGGCGATCAGCGCCTGCACCACGGCGAAGATCGCGAGGGCCATCACCAGGCCGACGGCGATCTCGATCAGGTTGCCCTTGAGCAGGAAGTCCTTGAACCCTTTGAGCATCTCTCCTCCTCCCGGTCGACCCCCCCGACTCCGCGAGCCTACGCCGCGCGGCGGTGGGGTGCCACCGCTCCCCCGATTGCAAGAATTCGGTCGTGGACGCCTCGGTGATCAGGGACTCGGGGGCGCGGACGCCGCTGCCCCCGTTCACGGGCGAGCACGACCAGCTGCGCGAGACGATCGCGCGCTGGGTGCGGACCGAGGTCGTCCCCCACGTAGACGAGTGGGAGGAGACGACGTTCCCCGACGCCATCGTCCGGCGGATGGGCGAGCTCGGCTTCCTCGGCTTGTCGGTGCCGGAGGCCTACGGCGGCCAGGGCGGCGACTACTTCACCAACCTGGTGCTGGCCGAGGAGATGGGCCGCTCCGGCTGCGGCGGGCTGCTGATGGGCCTGTCGGTCCACACCGACATGGTGATCCCGCCGCTGCTCGAG
>WHSW01000179.1 GCA_009379895.1 Solirubrobacterales bacterium | reverse complement strand
GGGGGGAGCGGCGGTCGGTTGGGGGCCTCGGCGGTGGGCCGGTCGCGGACGCCCGGACCTGCGGCTCGCTCGCCGTGGGTCGATCGCCCGTCCGCGGTGCCGGGCGCTCGCCCGGCGCGGGCTCGGGGTCGACGGTCGCGCGCCGGCAGAAGAGCGTCTGCTGGCCGGTGCGGTGCAGGACGTGGTGGCCGAGCTCGTGGCCGATCGTGAACCGGCGGCGGCCCGGCCACTGGCCGGCCTCCTCGGCGTTGACCCAGATCTCGCCGCGGCTCGCGATAAGCAGGCCGGAGATTGTCTCGCCGTCGCCGAGCGGCGGGCAACCGGGCGCGGTCCGCATCTCGGCGGGCGTCTTCTCGCAGACGCGCAGGGCGAAGTGGCTGTCGGCGATCTCGTCGACGGGCACCGGCGGCAGCTCGCCGCGCCAGATGTAGTCGGGCAGCTCGGCGAGCACCGCCGCGGCGCGGCGCTCGATCGCCTCGAGCTCGTCCGTAGCCTCCATCCGTTTCCGGATGCTAGCCGCGTCCGATCTGCCGGCGCGGGTGCCGGGTTTGGTAGCCCAGCGGCTACCAAAGACGTCAATTATCGGGGGCGTCGCGCCGGACCGCCGCGCTACCGACACTCGGCCCGCAACACCCGCACGATCAACCGCGCGAGGCGGAGGTCACCCTCGCGCAGGGCGAAGCGAAAGAGCAGGAAGTGGAGGCTCGCGGCCCGGCGGGTCATGGCGTCCTGAGTCGGGACGGGGCGGCTTGTGCTGACGCGGGGTCCAGGGAGCGGCACCGGCGCCGAGCTGCAGCGCCGCCCCGACACGAGACGGGCGGCCCGCTCAGGGACCGCCCGTGAACATCTCGTCGATCTCGTCTCGCTCCTTGGCCGGCGTCACCGGCTCGGCTCGTGGCTCGCCGGCCTCCCCGGCGGCATCGCCCGGTGCACCCGGTCGGCCCTCCGCGTAGCGCGGGTCCGGCGTCCCCACCCGGGCCATCGCGGGCGCCCCGGCCGGGCCGCGCCCCTCGCCCAGCGGAGCGCCGATCTCGCGCAGCGTCTCGGCGCTCCCTCCGAAGATCTCCGCCAGCGCGTCGAGCACCCGCTGCGAGACACCGGCCGACGGCAGGGTGCCGTGCTCCATCTCGTGGTAGTAGGCGCGAACCTTCTCCTCGCGCCCGGCGACCCCGAGCGCCGCGCTCAGGCGCTCGACGAGCTGGCCGCGGGTGAGCCGGGCGCCGTCGCGCAGCCGCGGCAGCATCATCGGCCACCATCCCGAGGCGCCCTGGAGCGAGCGGGCGATGCCGTCGGCGAGCCGCTCGGCGGCCGAGCCCTCGAACGCCTCGGGGTCCCACTCGCGCCCCGGCGAGCGGCGCAGGTAGGCGTCGATCAGCTCGGCGAGCTCGGCCCGGTCGGTGCCCTCGACGCGCTCCAGGTACTCGAGCGGGTCGGCCCGGCCGCCGGCGCGGTGCTCGGCGATGTACTCGGAGAGGAGCCGTTCGACGTCGGCCACGGTCAGCCCGGGTCGTGATCGGCGAGCCCCGCGCGCACGCAGCGGCGATAGCGGCTCACGATCTGGTGGACGTTGTCGTTGCTCATCGGCGGGTCGAGGTCGGGGTGGTCGGCGTTGACGCGCGCGGCGGTCTTGGTTGCGTCGAGGTCGGAGTAGACGTTGTGCTCGATGACGTCGCGATGCGCCGTGCTGAGCGCCGCGAGGCACTGCTCGGCCACCGACTCTACGAACAGCGCGCCGGTCTCGTCCTCCACCGCCGGCTCCTTGCCCCAGATCTCCTCCTCGCCGACGTGCTCGGTGGGCAGCCGGTCGATCGCCGGCTGCCCCTCGCGCCGGCGGTGGTAGTCGGCGATCCCGCGGCGATCGACGATCCGGTTCAGCCACTTGACGAACTCGCCGATCGAGGTGCCGTCGAACGCTGATTGGATCGCGGCGACGATCACGGTCATCGTCGCGTCCTCGACGTCGCCGGGCGGCACGCGCAGGCTGATCCGGCGACGGACGTCGTCGAGGTGGCGGTAGCAGAGGATCGCGAGCGCGCGCCCGGCGTGGTCGGACCGCCCGGCGTCGGTGGCCGCGCGGATCTGGGCGATGAGGTCATCGGAGCTGAGCCTCTCCAGCTCGGCGTCGCTCAAGCGCTCAGCGTGGTTGTCGGGCAAGGCTGCTGTCGATGGTCGAGTGGTCGGTCGCCGCCCGCGCTCCCTGACGCCGGCCGGCGCTGATCTTGTATCAGACGCGACAGGCCGATCCGACACGGCGTCAGGACTCCGACCGCGACGACGACCCTTCGGGAGTGACCGTCGAGAGGAGGAGGAGATGACCCTGACCGGCCCGTCGAGGACGATTGTCGTGCAGCCGGTCGAGGAGCCTGCGCCGACGCGCGAGCGGGAACGCGAGCGCGAGACCGAGCCGGCTCCCGAGCGCGAGCGGGAGGCCGAGCCGGGGCGGGAGGCTGAGCCGGGACGCGAGCGCGAGCCCGCGAGGTCGCCGTAGGGAGGGGCGCGGATGGACCCGGGCGATCGCGACGTCCCGCTGATCGCGGGCCGCATCCACGGGATCCGCGTCTGGCGGCTCGATTGGGCGGGCGGCGACGCGCGCCTGCGGGGCTTCAACGCCTGCGCCTGGGAGTCCGACGGGCGGGCGACCGTCGCGGAGTGCGCGGGCCGATGGCACGCCGGCAACCCCCACGCGGCGCCCGACCCCCAATGCGCCTGCGGCCTCTACGCGACGCACCCGCACTCGGCCGAGGTCGCGCTCGCCCTCCTCGACGAGGAGGAGCCGCCGCGGCTCTCGAGCATCGCCGGGGTCGTCGAGGCCTGGGGGCGGGTCGAGCTGCACGAGGACGGCTTCCGCGCCCAGTACGCGCGGCCGGTCGCGTTCGTACTCGTCGGGGCGGCGGCGGGCAGCGACTTCGGCCTCATGGTGGGGCGGATCGGCGACCGCTATGCGAGCGCCACCCTCGAGCTCGGCCGCGCCGAGGAGCTGGTCGACCATTGCCGCGCGCACGAGCTTGGCCTCTCGCGGCCGGTGGTGCGGTCGCTGGTCGCCGGGGCACCCGGGCCCGAGGTGGTGGAGGTGACGACCAGGTCGCGGACGCCCGGTGCTCCGGCGGGGCGGCGCGACCCCCGGAGGGCGCGCGCGCTTCTGGCTGGGATTCGCGCCCACCTGGCGACCGTCGCGATCGCGGTCGTCGCCCTCGCCTGGTACGGGTTCCTGGGCTGGGTCGCGGTCGTCCTCGTGATCGCCGCCGTGCGCGCGTTCACCGACGACCCGCGGCCAGCGTTCACCGCCCGCCACCTCGAGGTCGTCGAGCAGGCGCTCGTCCGCCGCGGCGGCGAGGTGCGCTACGTGGCCGTCGTCCGCAACGCGAGTGCCAGGCAGGGCGCGGTCGCCGCCTTCCCGCGCGGCCGGGTGCTCGATCGGGCGGGCGAGGTGGTCGCGCGGCTCGGCCCGCGCCCGCGGGTCGAGCACCGCCCGACGCTGCTACCCGGCGAGACCGGCGTGGTGATCGACGAGCTCCCCGGCCGCCGCCTGGGCCGCCGGCCGCCCGCCGAGCCGCGCTTCGAGACCAAGATCGTGGCCCGACACCGCGCGGCGCCCGCCGGTCCCGAGCCCTTCCTCGTCCGCTCGACCGACCTCGACCGCGATCGCTGCCGGCTGACGGCCAGTCTCGAGGCGCCGCGCGAGGTCCGCGACGCGGCCGTGGCCCTGGTCGCACGCGATACCGGCGGGGCGATCAGCGCCGCCGGGGTGCTGCGGATCGGCAGGGTTGGCGCCGGCCGCACGCGACGGGAGCTGTGGCGAACGGGCCGCGGCGGCTGCCCGCGCGGGCTGCGGACGATCCACGCCTACCCGAGCCTGACGCCGGACCAGGCGAGGGCCGAGTGAGGGGTGCCGCGGCGCTCATCCTCGCGCGAGCAGCTCTGCGTCCTCGCGCAAGATCTCGGCGACCGCCTCGCGATCGCTCGATCGGTCGAGTCGCGCCGCGCGGTGGCGGACGGTGAGCGCTCCGTTGAGGGCGGCGATGAACGCGGCTCGTTCGTCCTCCGGGACGTCCTCGCCGAGCTCGGATCGAAACCAGGAGGCGACCTCTGACCAGTCATAGAGCCGGGTTCGTCGGGTGCTTACCCAGGAAGCGGCCGGCGGGAAGCCACCGGGCCCGCGCCGTCCCCCGATCAAGAGCCGCACACTCTCGCGTGTCCGCCCGGTGCGCGCGGCGATCTCAGACGCGGAGACGAGCTCGTCTCCCGCGATGGCGACGACGGTGGCTCCCGGGAGCGCCCTCTCGAGCGAACGGATGGCGTCGATGACGGTACGGCCGAAGCTCGAACCCCGACGGTGCAACATCGCGTAGTCCAACCCGTTGACGGATCCAAAGCTCGCATCGTCGAAACCGGCCCGGTAGAGGCGTTCGACGGCGGCATCGTCAAGCGAGCCGGCGCCTCGCAGGTAGAGCGTGAACTCGTGTATGTCCATCAGGCTTGATCGTTCTCGTGCCGTGGGCAGCGACGCACGGCCCGTCGGATGTCGCCGGCGTGGTCGTCGGGATTCCGACCTCCTCGGCGTCCTGAAGCGCCCTCTCGACTTGCTTCTTCGGGTGGGCTCTGCGGGGCACCATACCGGGGTGTTGGCAGTGGTCAACGGGTGGAGCGGCTGATTGCCGCTGCCCGTGAGTATCCGGTTGCGTCAGATCCTCGCGAGTGCGGCGCGATGGGCGCCTTTTCGGCGCCCGGGCGCCGATAAGGCGCCCATGCCGCCCGGCCGTGACGCCCCGGCCGGCACTTGAGCCTCAGCCGGTCCGCAGCTCCACCACCCGGTCGCCCGCGCGCAGCTCGGCGATCCGCTCGTCGTCGAAGCGGATCAGCTCGCCGTCGCGGACGATCGCGAGCAGCATCGTGTCGCGGCCGGCCGCGCCGCTGGCGGCGCCCTCCTCGCCGGGGCCCACCTCGCGCTCGACGATGTCGAGGCCCTCGCCGACGGTGAGCAGGTCCTCGAGCACCTCGGTGACCTGCGGCGTCTCGGTCGACAGCCCGAGCAGGCGCCCGGCGGCCGCCGAGGAGGTGATCACGCTGTCGGCGCCGCTCTGATGCAGCAGGTGGACGTTCTCCTCCTCGCGCACGGCGGCGACGATCGTCGTCGACTCGTTGAGCTCGCGGGCGGTGAGCGTGATCAGCACCGCGGTGTCGTCGCGGTCCACGGCGACGACGACCGCGCTCGCCGCGCCCACGCCGGCCTCCTCGAGCACCTCCCGCGAGGAGGCGTCGCCGGCGACCGCGGCGAGGCCGTCGGCCGTCGCCGCCAGGCGCGCGTTCTCGCGCGCATCGATGACGACGAGCTGCTCGGGCCGCCCGCCCTTGCCGATCAGGGTGCGGACCGCCGCGCGCCCCTTGGTCCCGTAGCCGCAGATGATCGTGTGGCCCTTCAAGCGCCTCCTCCAGCGCGCCCGGCGGTATGCCTGGCGACTTCGCTCCGCGAGTATCTCCAACGTCGTCCCGACGAGCAGGATCAAGAACAGCACCCGCGCCGGGGTGACGATGATCGTGGTCGCCAGGCGCGCCCCGTCGCTGACCGGCCGGATGTCTCCGTAGCCGGTCGTCGTGATCGTGACGGTCGAGTAGTAGAACGCGTCGAGCACGCTCATCTGACCGTCCTCGGGGTCCGTGTAGCCGCCGCGACCGGCGTAGCTGACGACCGCGACCAGCGTGATCAGCGCCAGCGCCAGCAGCAGCCGCCGCCCGATCTTCTGAAACGGGCCAGCCTCCGCTCCCGGCAGCTGGACCGCGACCGGCTTGTGCGAGGTCTGGTCTGGCATCGACGGGCGCAGGCTAACCGGCCGCTCCCGTTGTCCGGCCCGGGTCAACGCCGCACGCTCACGCGCCGCCACTTGCCCCGCAGCCAGTTCAAATCGACCCGCCCCTGGATCCCGGGGACGCGGCCGGAGCTGGTGTGCTGCCAGATGCGCCAGCCGCGGCCGGCCCAGTTGCCCGCGGGGACCTGCGGGCGGCGGACGTTCCAGTTGGCGACCCACAGGGGATGGGCCTTGTGGGCGAAGCTGAGGGGGTCACCGAGCGCGCTCCAGCTGCTCGCGTTGGTGTAGATGATCGGCTTCGCGCGCAGCGCGGCGCGGACCCGCTTGAGCCAGGTCCGCGTCCAGATCCGAAGCTCGGCCGGGCTCAGGTCCTCGAACGGCGTCTCGATGTCTAGCGCGGGGCGGAGGTCGGTCCCGCCCAGCGTGCCGACCTCGGCGATGAAGACCTTGGCCTCGACCTTGGCGTTGGCCTTGACCCCGGCGCGGCCGTCGCCGCCGACGAAGGCGCGGTGATAGGGGCCGACCCGGATCCCAGCCGCCTTGGCCGCGGAGTAGTTGGCCGCGTAGTACTCGTCGGCCCCGCAGCGGTCGGGCACCACGCTGCAGTCGTCGCCGGAGCCGCGACTGGCCTGCAGGAACGCGAACCGGACCCCGGAGTCGGCGACGGCTTGCCAGTTGATCGCCGCCTGGAAGCGCGAGACGTCGATGCCGGGCACGCGCCCCGCCGCGCCGGCGGGTGCCAGCGCGAGCAGGCCCACCGCGGCGACCACCGCGCAGATCAACCTCGTCCCCGCCACGTCGACGAAGCCTACGGGCCGCGCGCGAGGAACGCCGGGCGGTCGGCTAACCGCAGACCGGCCAGTGCCCGGCGCCGTCGTGGTGCTTGAGCGCGACGGCGACCACGGCCTGGGTGCGGTACGAGTACTTGATCGGATCGCCACCCGGGCTCTTCGGCGAGTGCTTCCAGGTCGACTTCATGAACTGAAAGGCGCCGCGGTAGAGACCACCGCCGCCGATCGCGTCCGGGTTGCCGCCGGACTCGCACTCGCTGGTGGTGCGCGCCCAGCGCCGGTCGGTTCGCGAGGTTCGATCCCAGAGGCGTTCGTACTTGACCCCGGTGCGATTGCGCGAGCTCTGGTCGAAGTCCCGGCCGGTCGAGCGAGCGTCACCGCCGTCCTCGGGGCTGGAGGCGGCGCCCCCGGCCGCGCTCCCGATCCCTCCCGTGGGGACGGCGCGGGCGTCGTCCGCGGCGATCGAGCCGATCGCCAGCACGGCGAGGCCCGCGGTCGCGCACAGGAACAGCCTCGGTTTTACGCTCGGCAAGGCAGGAAGAAGACTCATTTCACGCTCCGCTCTCGTCGCTTCCGGGGTTAGCTGACGGGCTCGCGCGAGAAGAGCTTGCGCTACGCGACAGCGGCCGCGATTCGCCCCAACATTTGGGTCCCCCGTCCCCCGCCCAGGTGCGGCGGGGACTCAGCAGGAATTGCGGCAGACTAGCAGATTGTTAGGAAACTGTGAGTGAGGCGCCTGATCGGCGCGTCCGGCGCTCACCGCCGCGCC
>WHSW01000178.1 GCA_009379895.1 Solirubrobacterales bacterium | reverse complement strand
GGATCGGTGCGCTGGAACCTCGCGGAGCTGCGGCGGCGGCTCGGTGCGACGGCGCTCGCCCAGGGCTCGACGCGGCTCACGCTGCCCCCCGATGCGTTTGTCGACATCCAGGCGCTCCTCCGCGCGAGCCCTCATGAGACAGTCGACCTCCCGGGACTCGGTCGTGAGTTGCTCGAGGGATGGACTTCGGCGCCCATTCGGGGTTCGACTCCTGGCTTCTCAACGAGCGGCGCCGGCTGCTCGGGGCGGCCGAGAGCGCTCTCCACGATGCCGCCCTCGACCTGCTCGCAGGCGGCGAGCCCGCCCGCGCCATCCCGCTGGGAATCCAACTGTGCCGTCGATCGGCCGGGCTTCGGGGCGCAGCGAGCCCGCTCATGTCCCCCGCTCTCGCTTTCGGGAGGCGGCGATCGACTTCGTGGATGCGGTGGTGGACGCGCTCGGACTGGAAGCGCCTGAGCGGCATGGATCGTGCCGCCGAGCTCGAACGCGGCCGGCAGTCCTACGCGCTGGGGGCGTGGGCGGATGCCTACGAGCGGCTCTCGCGCGCCGACGGAGAGGCGGCGCTGGAGGCGAGGGATCTCGAGCTCCTGTGGGAAGGATCTGTCACGGGCGGAGTCCTGGGCGACTTCGCAGAGCGGTTGAGCCAGCATGGCTGCGAGGTCCAGGCCGTGCAGCTCCGTTATGGATGAGTTCGTACGCGAGGGCAGGGCGTTTCATGTTGCGAAACATGAAACACCGGGTATATCCTTGGCTCATGATCAAGGGTCAGGACGTACTCATCCTCCTAAAGCTCCTGGGCGAGCACGATCGCTGGACCGTGCGCTCCGTGGGCGATTCGCTGGGCATCGATCCAGCGGGCGTGCATCGCGCCCTGAAGAGACTCGAGCAGGCCGGCCTACTTGACGCAGGCGACCATCGGGTGAACCGATCGAACGCCGAAGAGTTCTTGATTCACGGCCTGAAGTACCTGTTCCCTGCGCGACAGGAGGGGCTGAGCCGAGGAGTCCCAACGGCGTGGGCCGCGCCGCCCCTGAGCGACGAGCTCGTCCAGGTTGACGAGCCGCCGCCCGTGTGGCCCGATGCACGCGGCGAGCTTCGCGGTGTGGCCCTCCGGCCCCTGCATGAGAAGGCCGTCCAGGTTGCTCGCCGCGACCCATCATTGGCTGAGCAACTCGCGTTGCTCGACGCCATCCGCCTCGGCGATGGGCGCGTGCGCTCCCTGGCCGCCAAGCGCCTGCGGGAACGCTTGCATCCTGTTGGGACCGCCCGTGAGCATTGAGTTGCTTGAACTCGGCGCCGGCGTGCTCCGTGATCTCACCGACGAGGTCGTGTTCGTCGGCGGTGCGACGGTGACGCTTTGGATCACCGATCCTGCGGCTCCGCCGCCCCGACCGACAAAGGACGTTGATGTCATCGTCGAGGTCGCGACCCGCGCCGACTACCACGCGTTCGAAGAACGTCTGCGAGAGCGCGGCTTTCGCGATGACGGGCGGGCCATCTGCCGGTGGCGGCATTCGGGAACCGGGTTGATATTGGACGCGATGCCGACCGATGCCGAGCTGTTGGGCTTCGAGAATCGTTGGCAACGCGAGGCATTTCCGCATGGCGAGGAGATCACGCTGCCCTCTGGGACGAGAATCCGCGCCGTCTCGCCGGCGTTCATGCTGGCGACGAAGCTCGAGGCGTTTCACGGTCGAGGAGAGGGCGATCTCCTCGCCAGCCGCGACTTCACGAACATCGTCGCCCTCGTTGACGGTCGGGAGGAGCTCGAGAGTGAGTTCGGCGCCGCTCCAGAGAACTTGCGCTCCTATGTCGCCGATGCTCTCCACCCGCTCCTGGAAGATCCCCGGCTTCTCGATGGCGTGCGCGCGCAGCTGCTGTCAGACGCCGCGAGTCAATCGCGGGCCGACGAGATCGTCATTCGCCGTCTGCGGTCGATTGCGCAGACCGGAGACGCTGGCTAGCTCCGGCGGTACTTCTCGACATCCGCGTTTGCACCGTTCGCGCCCAGGGAAAACGGCTCGTCCCCAGGGCTCCGGTGGCAGCGCGAGCTCGGCGGCCTGGAACGCGGGTATGGGCGTGTACCGCTCCCTATCGAGGTAGGCGTAGCTCTTACCCGTGTCGCTCAGATGGATGTAGCGGCGCGTGTCGATGTGCTTGTAGGCGTGGACGCGTTCACCAGTGTCCAAGGCGACTTCGTGCATCCACATGAAGTCACCGACCCGCTCGGCCCCAAGGAGGTTCAGGAGCGCTTCCCAGGTCGGCTCCTCGTATTGAACAAGTTTCCCGCGGATGCTGTCGTCGGTGGCCATGCCGAGGCCCGAGCATGACGCCGCGCGGTTCACTCATTGAGACCGCTTCGAAACGGTTGACTGACCGAGCCGGCGCGAGTTCGCGCCCGCGTGGAGAGCGAGGGCCGCCTCGCGCTCGAGCACGCCGAGCCAGCGCCTCGTGGAACTGGCAACCGCGTCGCGAAGCGGGCCCGGCCTTGCGTCAAACTCGATGGTGGCCGTGGTCAGGAAGCACCCGCGGGCCACCCGAGGCTTGCGGCGGCCTGGCGAACCGCTCCCCGTAGGGCCTGGACGGAGGGCCGCTTGGCATCCGCCGTGCGGGTCGCGGTGAAGATCGTTCGGTGCACGGAGCCCTCGGCGATGGCTCGCACGGCGATGCCGGGATGAGTTTCGGGGTCCGGGTCCACGAGGGCGGGCAGCAGCGTCACGGCCTGGCCGCCCGCGACCAGCGCCAGGCTGGTGACGCTGTCGTTGGTTCGGTGGCGGATGTCGGGGTCGAACCGTCCGAGCTCGCGGCAGGTCCGCTTGGTGATCTCCTCCCACGCCGTCTCGCGATGGCCGGTCGTCCATGCCTCGCCGGCGAGCTCGACCAGCGGCACCTGGTGGCCGTGACGTCGCGCTGCGGGGTGGTCTTCGGGCAGCACCAGGTGGACCGGCTCGCGCCGCAGGTCCTCGCGGTCGACGCCGGCGGGCCGCGCGAGCGCCTGGTGCTGCCACTCGTCGGCCAGGACGAGGTCGACGTCCCCGAGCGCGAGCGCGGGCAGCGACTGCTCGGGCTCGGCCTCGATCAGCTCGCAGCGCAGATCGGGCGCCTCGCGCGCGAGCACCCGCATCGCCGGCACGGCGAGGTGGAACGCGGCCGACTGGAAGGAGGCAATTCGTCCTCTCCCGGCGACTCGGCCCGAGGCGGCGGCCAAGTCGGCCTGCGCGAGCTCGGCCCGCTCGAGCAGAGCGTCCGCGTGGCGGACCAAGACGACCGCGGCGTCGGTCAGGCGCACCCCTCGTCCGGCCGGCTCGAGCAGCGCCAGTCCAGCCTCGCGCTCGAGCACCGCGAGCTGTTGGGAGACGGCCGAAGGCGTGAACTGCAGGGCGTCGGCCACCGCGGCGATCGTGCCGCGCGCGTGGAGCTCGTGCAGCAGGCGCAGGCGACGGAGATCGAGCATTCATAAGCAAAGCTACTGAGTTATCGCAAGAAATCAAAGTCGCATCTGCATGGTAAGTCGGCCAGGATCGCCCCATGCCCTCCGCCGGTGCCCTCTTCTGCCTCTCCTCCGCCGCCGCGTTCGGCGCGATGGGGATCTTCGGCAAGCTCGCCTACGAGGAGGGCGCGACCGTCGGCACGCTGCTGGCCGTCCGGTTCGTGCTCGCCGCCGCGCTCTTCTGGCTGTTCCTGGTCGGCTCGCGGGGCACGCGCGACCTGCGCGCGCTGCCTCGCCGCGACGTCGGCATCGCCCTGGCGCTCGGCGCCGTCGCCTACAGCGCCCAGGCCGGCGGCTACTTCGCGGCCCTCGACGCCTCGACGCCTCGCTGGTCTCGCTGCTCGTCTACGCGTTCCCCGCGATCGTCGCCGTGACCGCGATCGTGCTCGGGCGCGAGCGGGCGAGCTGGCGAACGGCCGTCTCGCTGGTGCTCGCCTCGACCGGGCTCGTCCTGGTCCTGGGGGCCGCCGCGGGGGGGTTGGATCCGGTCGGAACCGGGCTGGGCCTAGGGGCCGCGGTCGTCTACAGCGCCTACATCCTCACCTCGGAGGGCCTCGCCTCTCGCATCGGCCCGCTCGCCCTGAGCACGCTGGTCTGCACCGGCGCGGCGGCGACCCTGACGCTCGGCAGCCTCGCCGGGGGCGACCTCGACCCGGGCGGCGTCAGCGCGGCGGGCTACGGTTGGCTGGTCGGCATCGCTCTCGTCTCCACCGCCGGGGCGGTCGGCCTCTTCTTCGCCGGGCTGCGGCGAGTCGGCCCGACGGCCGCGTCGATCCTCTCGAGCCTCGAGCCGGTGGTGACCGTCGCGCTGGCGCTGGTCGTGTTCGGCGAGTCGCTCGGTCCCGCGCAAGTCGCCGGCGGGGCGCTCGTCCTCGCGGCGGTGCTCGCGGTCCGGGCGCCGGCCGGCCTCGCCGCCAGGGTGCCGCGGCGCGTCCTCTCGCGCACCTGAGGACCGACACTACATCCGCGGAGCTATTGACAGGAAGCACGAGATGACCGACTCAAGACCGCTGACCGGGAAGGTCGCTCTCGTGGCGGGCGCCACGCGGGGCGCCGGGAGGGGCACCGCGGTCGCGCTCGGAGAGGCCGGGGCGACGGTGTACTGCACCGGGCGTACGACGAGCCGGCAGCGTTCGCCGTACGACCGGCCGGAGACGATCGAAGAGACGGCCGAGCTCGTCGACGCCGCCGGCGGCGAGGGGGTTGCGGTCGAGGTCGACCACCTGCAGCCCGCCCGGGTCGAGGCGCTGGTCGAGCGCATCGACGGCGAGCGGGGCCGCCTGGATGTGCTGGTCAACGACATCTGGGGCGGCGAGCGGCTGTTCGAGTGGGACACGCCGGTCTGGGAGCACGACCTCGACAAGGGGCTGCGGATCCTGCGCCTGGCGATCGACACGCACCTGATCACCAGCCACTTCGCTCTGCCCCTGCTGATCCGCGAGCCCGGCGGGCTGGTCGTCGAGATGACCGATGGCACGCGCGAGTACAACGATGCGCACTACCGAAACTCGGCCTTCTACGACCTCGCCAAGGGCGCGGTGATCCGGCTCGCCTTCGCGCAGGGCGAGGAGCTTGGCCGGCATGGAGCGACCGCCGTCGCCCTGACGCCGGGCTGGATGCGCTCGGAGATGATGCTCGAGGCCATGGGGGTCACCGAGGAGAACTGGCGCGACGGAGCGAACCCATACTTCGCCGCGATCTCGGAGAGCCCCCGGTTCGTGGGCCGCGCGGTCGCCGCCCTTGCCACCGACCCCGAGCTGCAGCGCCGCAACGGCGGCTCGTTCTCCTCCGGCGGACTCGCGCGCGAGTACGGCTTCACCGACGTCGACGGCTCCCAACCCGACTGCTGGCGTTACATGGTCGAGGTTCAGGACGCCGGCCTGCCGGCGGACCCGACCGGCTATCGCTGAACAAAGGAGGCGAAGGGGCTCAGGGTGTGAGCGCCACCGCCGCCTCGGGCGTGGCGACGCGGAAGGTGAAGCTCTCCTGCAGATAGAGCTCGACCGCGTCGGCGTCGTGGCTGTCATAGCCGACCGAGAGGTCCTCGCCGGATTCGAACAGGAAGTCGCCGCCGCGCAGGCTCAGGACGACCGCACCCCGCACGCCGGGCGCCCAGACCAGCGCGCCGCCGAGCACCTCGCGCAGGTGCTCGAGCAGCGGATAGCCGCCGTGCTCGCTCGTTTCCAGAACCCGGGTGTGCGCGTCGGGGCCGAGCGCGAGGCCGTAGGGCCCGTCGACGCCGGCACGGAGCAGCTCCTCGATCGCCCGGGCCACGTGGCGCGGGTAGCGCTCGCAGTCCTCGCCGAGCGCGATCGCGTCGTGCGGCGAGGCGTCGACGATGCCCCCGATCCCGGCGGCCTCCCAGCCGTGGAAGACCGCGACGTTCTCGGCCGCCGCGATCCGCTGGGCGGCGCGGTCGAGCCCGGCCAGGTCGGCATCCTCGGCCCCGCGGTCGGCGTCCTCGAGCTCGGCCCGCACGATCGAGAACGGCGCCCGCAGCTCAACGAGCGCGAGCACCCGGCGGCGCACGGCGGAGACGCCCTCGCCGGGCGGATCGGAGACCGGCTCCGTGCGGCCGAGGTTGGTGGCGGAGTGCCTCCATCCGCGGGGGCCGGCGAAGTCGACCAGCCTGCGGGCCGCCAGGGCGGGCTTGAGACGCTCGCGGGCCTCTTCGTCGATCCGGCCCCAGCCCGCCTCGGTGATCGGCGCGTGCTCGCGCAGCAGGTGGCTCACGATCACTCCCTCCTCAGGCTGCCGATGCCGAGCGACGTGGCACCGGGCAGCGGCGCGCCGCGGGCGGCGGCGCCCTCGACCGCCTCCTCCTCGGCCTCCTCGCCATGCTCGACGATGTCGCCGTCCTGGAACAGGATTCCCCGCGCGATCTCGTGCCACAGGTCCGTGCGCCGCAGCAGGAACTCCAGGTCCATGCAGAAGTGCTTGAACTCCTCGCCCTGGGCGTCGCGCATGATCGCCCGCGCCTCGCGATCGGACTCGACCGCCATACGCTGCTCGTACCAACCGATCGCCTCGGCCTCCTCGGTCAGCGACGCGCACAGGCGCGCGAAGGTCCGCGTCTCGTCCGGCAGCTCCCCGGCGGGCTCGTGGTATTGGTCGAACCCCACGGCGACATCATGCCACGCCGCTCCGCGGGCCCGGTGCGAGTGGAGCCCTGCCCGCGGCGCGAGCGCGAGTGGCGGCGTCGCTGCTAGAATTACTTGCGCACGCAACAACCGACCGCGCTGCCGGGGGGTGAGATCAGTTGAGCGAACCCATGCCATCCGTTAGCGCCATCCACTTCACCGACCCGGGTTGCCCGTGGGCCTACTCGTTCCGCCCCGCGCACGCCCGCCTCGTCTGGCGCTTCGGCGACCAGATCGAATGGCGATTGGTGCTCATCGGCCTCAGCGAGACCGCCGACGCCTACGCGGCCCGCGGGTACACGCCGGCGCGCATGACGGCGGGCATGCGCGACTTCCAGCAGCGCTTCGGGATGCCGTTCGCGTTCCCGCTCAAGCCGCGCGTGGCCGGCACCTCGCGCGCCTGCCGCGCCATCGTCGCCGCTCGGGCGATCGACCCGGCGCTGGGCGAGTCGGCCCTGCGGGCGCTGCAGCTGATGAACTTCACCACCCGCGGGCTGCTCGACGACGACGACGACCTGCGCGGCGCGCTCGCAGGCGTGCCCGGGCTCGACGCGGACGCCGTGGTGGGCCGGATCGACGATGCCGAGGTGATCGCCGCCTATGAGGCCGATCGAGCGCTCGCTCGCTCGGCGGAGCGCTCGCCGACCCACGCGCAGGGCCGCTTCGCCGCCACCGATGGCCCGATCCGCTACACGGCGCCCTCGGTGATCTTCGAGCACCGTGACGGCGGCCGGATCGAGGTCGGGGGCTTTCAGCCGTTCGAGGCCTATGACACGGCTCTCGCCAACC
>WHSW01000177.1 GCA_009379895.1 Solirubrobacterales bacterium | reverse complement strand
CGTGCAGCGGATCGACGACACGTTCTACTACTACTACTCGACGTCGGCGTTCGGGACGAACAACTCTGCGATTGGGCTGAAGACCACCCAGACGCCGTCGGACCCGTCGAGCTATGCCGACATCGGCCACCCGGTCGTCGCCGAGGTCGCGGAGCGCACCGGGCGCACGCCGGCCCAGGTGCTGCTGCGGTGGAGCGTGCAGCGCGGCATCCCGGTGATCCCGAAGTCGGTCCGGCGCGAGCGCATCGTCGAGAACGCGCGGATCTTCGACTTCTCGCTCGGCGAGCACGACATGTCGCTGCTCGACGGCCTCGATCGCACCGGCGGGACCGGTCGCGCGCGGGAGCGCAAGTGGTGGACGCCGAGCGGACGCGCCAGGGCCAGGGTCCGTCGCGCCGCCGGCCGGTTTCGCGGCTGAAGGACCGACGAGCCGGGCCGCCGCCGAGCCGCCGGGCGTTCAGAAAATCGGCGGGCAGATGACGATGAAGAGCTGTGCCTCGCGGCGGGTCGGATTGCGCATCGCGCACGCCTCGCGACCGCCGTAGGTGAAGCTGTCGCCCCTGCTCAGGGTGACGGATTCGCGCTCATAGAAGCTCACCTCCACGGCCCCCTCCAGCACGTACACGAACTCCTCCCCGTCGTGGCCCTCCCAGTCGGTCGTGTGCGCGCCGGCCGCGAAGATCGAGAGAAGCGGCATCATCGCGCGCTCGCTGTCGGGGTGAGCAGGTGGAGCTCGATTCCCTCGGCCGGTGAGCGCAAGAGCGATTCCGAGCCCGCGGACACGAGGCCGACGACGTCGCTGCGCGCCGGTGGCACGAGATCGCCCATGTGGATCCCGTAGTAGTTGATCAGTCGGTGAAGGCGGCCGAAGCTGATGTCGCTCTCGTCCCTCTCCACCATCGACAGGAAGGATCGGGAGAGGTCGGTGTCCTCCGCGACCTTGGCCAGCGCGAGCCCGCGGGCCTCACGGGTCGCGCGCAGCCGCGCGCCGAGCGGCGGCCGGTCCCCCGCGGCGGCCCGATCGGCATCGGTCGCATGCGCCACGCGTCCATGATATTGACCCTCCACCGCCCGAGGAAGAGGCGTTGCGACCGCATCCGCGGCCCACGGTGGCCCGCTACGGCGCCACGATCCGGTACGTCCCCTGGCGGTAGTCGTCGCCGGTGCCGCCCGGGTCGTAGTCGCGCTCGATGTTGCCCGCGGCGTCGACCGCGAACCAGCGGAAGATCGTCGTGCGGTCGACCGTGATCTGCGCGCCGTCCTCGCGGATGCCCGCCGCCTCGTAGCTCGGCGACTCGAACGTCGGCCGCCGGCCGTTGGTGGTGTAGAAGATCGTCGCCGGCTCCGAGGTCTCGAAGTGCACGTCCACCGGCCCGTTGTAGCGGCCTGGGCCCGGGACCAGGCTGCTCCGCGGGTTGCGGTGGTCGCGGCCGAAGTCGTCGGCGACGTCCATCAGCTCGACCAGGCCGTTGGAGAACTCCATCGCCTCGTTGTGGGCCTCCTCCCAATCGGGCTGGAAGCTCTCGCCGACCTCGAAGTTCCAGGCGAAGATGTCGTACTGGTACCAGAGAGCGTCGCCCGAGTTGCCCGCCGCGGAGTAGAGGACGTCGGCGATCGGGCCGGTGCGCGCGGGCGTCACGGACAGCCCGCGGTGCTGCTTGATCGCGGTCAGGATCCTGGTGGAGGCGCCCCAGAAGAAGGCCTCCTCGCCCAGGGTCGGCCTCGGCAGCGTCACCCGGCCGGGCACCCGGTAGGAGCCTGGCGACCACATGAAGTAGTTGCCCGAGCTGTGCAGGTTCATCGAGAACTTGATGTTGGGATAGCGCTCGGGCAGCGAGAGCACGTTGCGGCTCTCGGGCTCGGATTGCTCGAACGGCCCCGCGAAGACGCCCGAGGTGCAATCCGCCGACGCCCCGAAGTAGCCGTCGAACAGCGAGCCGACCGGGTAGTTGCGGTTCACGTCGACGCCCCAGTCGTCGCGCGCCGCCGGATCGGACTCCCCAGCCTCGTCGCAGTAGTTGAACATATTCTTGCGCTGGAAGTTCTCGTCGTAGAACGAGAAGTGACCGCCGTCGGTGTTGACCGAGGGGACAATGAAGATGTCGAGGTTGTTGACCAGCCTCCGCGTCTCGCGGTCCGTCTGGTAGTTGCGCAGCAGGCGCTCGGCGGTCTCGACCGCGACCAGCGGCGGCACCCATTCGCGGGCGTGCTCCTGGGCGTAGGCCATGACCCCGACCTTCGAGCCGTCGCGGTGGCGGCCGATCCGGATCGCCAGCGGCTGGAACGGCTCGCGGCTGATGCTCGCGGGCGCGCTCAGGAAGTCGGTCAATCGCGTCTCGAACTGTGGTGAGACGACGCCGGCGCCGGCGTTGCCGCGGAAGGTGGACGCGTTGACGGTGTCGCCGACCGTGTCGTCGATCGCCTCGACCACCTCGGCGGCCGTGCTCGAGATCGCGCCGTCCGCGGCGGTGGCGAGGTCGACGTCGACCACGCTCCCGTCCAGCTCGACCGCCAGCTCCTCGCCGGGGTCGCCCGGGTCGTTGAGCTCGATCGAGAGGTCGTTGCCCCCCTCGTGGCCCCAGGCGCGCGAGGTGACGACGACCGCCGAGGCCCGCGCCGCGTCGGAGCCGATCGACCCGAGGATCGCCTGGGCGTGGCGCCGGTAGCCGTTCGTCTTGTGCGGGAGCTCGATGATCTCGGTCAGGCGCGGGAACTCGACCGCCAGCGACTGAATCCGTTCCTCGAGCTCGGTCGGATTCATGTAGTGGTCGACGAAGTCCTTGAAGTAGGGGGCGGGCTCGGGGTCGCCGGGGCCCGGGAGCCAGTCCTCGACCTCGGCGGTGGCGCTGCCGCCGCTCGAGCTCGTGACCTGGATCCGCGCGGGGCGGACGCTGACCTCGAACTGGCCGCGGTGATAGAGGTAGGCGTCGGCGTCGACGAACGGGAACAGCGTCGCCGAGCCGCCGGAGCCCATCGGCGTGCCGGGGCCGGAGTCCCAGCTGACCGTGAGCGTGGCCGCGTCGAGGTCGCTGCTCTTCGCCTCCACCGAGATGAACCGGCTGCCGAGGCTGGTGAAGTAGTCGGCGCGCGCGATCCTCACCTCGTCGGCCACCGCGGCCGCACCGGGCGCGGCGCGCCCCAGGCGCCGCTCGGAGCGCTGCAGGCGGGCGATCCTTCGCTCTCGCTGGTCGAGCAGGGACTGTGTCTCGGCCTCGGTCTGCACGGTGCGCCCGATCTCGAAGCCGCCGGCGCGCAGGCCGACCACCTCGCTCGGGGTGACCACCGCCTGTACAACCGTGCCGCCGTGCCCGGACTCGACGTCCTCGGTGAGATCGACGCCGGTGGCGATCAGGCGGTCGAGCTCGGCGCGGTCCTCAACCACGATCTCGACGACGTTGCGCGGCTCCAGCTCCGCTGCGGCCCCGCCCGGCACGGCCTGGGCCGGGTCCGCCGCGGCGGCTTGCCCCGCCGCCACCACGACTCCGATCATGGTCAGGAGCGCGACCGCGACCGCGACCAACCCGTTTCCCCATCGCTGCGGTCGACCACCACGCTGTCCTGGCATCAGCCACCTCCCTATTGCCGGCGCCTCCCGAGCGTCGGCGGTGCGCACTCGCTGTACCCAAGCCCCGGGTGGCTAAACCTGCGGCGTGGCGGCCGCCTTGACGGGCGATCGGCACCCTGAAAGAGTGGCGCGCCGATGACCATGGCGGGGACCCGGTCGGCGCTTGGCGCTCTCGTGTTGCTGGCGGCGATCACCGCCCTGGCGCCCGCCACCGGTCGAGCGGCGCCACAGCCACGTGCCGGCGACGGCGAGCAGACGTTCACGCCGGTGATCCAGGACGTGCTCTCGCCGCCGCGCTGGTTTCGGGGCATCGACAACCGCGTGCACATCGAGTACGAGCTGCGCCTGATCAACGGGTTTCCGGTCCCGGCGACCGTGGAGTCGATCCAGGTTCGCCGTGGCGGCGGCGCCGAGCTGGACGAGCTGACCGGCGACCGGCTGCTCACCGCGATGTCGCCGCTCGGCAGGCCGACCAGCAACGAGACGACGATTCCGCCGGGCTCGGTCGCGGTCGCCTACATCGACCTGACCGTCGACGGTCCCGATCAGCTTCCGAAGCGAATCCTGCACTCGACCACGGTCGGGGTCGACCCGAGCCTGGCGGCGCCGCTGCCGGTGCCGGAGGCGATCGTCGAGACCGGCGCCCCGGCACGCGTCGTTCAGCAACGGCCGATCAGGATCGATGCCCCGCTCTCGGGGCCCAACTGGTCGACGATCATCGGCGCCCACCGGCGCGCGCTCGAGCCGGTGAACGGCAGCCGTGCCAACGGCGAGCGGTTCGCGATCGACTGGAACCGGCTCGACCAACAGGATCGACCCGCCTTCGGGGACCCGGCCAGCCTCTCGAGCAGTCCCAGCTACGGGGCGCCGGTCCTGGCCGTCGCCGACGCCAAGGTCGTCAAGACCCTCGACGGCGTCCCCGACCAGGTTCCCGACGACTTCACCCCGGTCGGGACCGCCGAGCAGCTCGACGGAAACGTGGTCGTGCTCAAGCTCGACCGTGACGTCTACGCCGGCTATGCCCACCTGATCCCCGGCAGCGTCGCCGTCGAGCGCGGCGACGTCGTCCAGGCGGGCGACGTGCTCGGCAGGCTCGGTAACTCCGGCAACTCCAGCGGCCCGCACCTGCACTTCCAGGTCATGAATGCGCCCTCGTTGCTCGCCTCCGACAGCCTTCCGTTCGTGCTGAGTAGGTTCCGGCTCCGGGGCATCGTGCCGTCGCTCGACGCCTTCGGCGACGCCGTGGCCGGCCAGACGCCGGTTCCGTTCGAGACCCAGGGCGCCGGCCCGTATCGCAACCGGGGCCCGGTCGGGATCGACATCTTCGACCTGCCCTGACGCTGAGACAATGAGCGCGTGGCTCAGCGCGCTCCCTGTTCTGTCCTCGTGCGCCGGGAGGAGCAGCTCTCGACCCTCGAGGACGCCCTGCTCGAAGCCCGTCGTGGCCGCGGGCGGCTGGTCGTGCTCGCGGGTGAGGCGGGGATCGGCAAGACGAGGCTCGCCGGCGAGCTCGCGCGCCAGGCGCGGCGACTCGGGGCGACCGTCCTCTCGGGGGGCTGCAGCGAGGCGGAGCTCTCGCTTCCCTACCTCCCGTTCGTCGAGGCGATCGGCAACTACCTCGGCTCGCAGGACGTCGGGGCGCTCTCGGCCCGGCTCGGGCCCGCGGGCTCCGAGCTCGCTCAGCTCTTTCCCCAGTTCGGCGCGGGCCGGGCGCCCGAGATGTCATCGGATCCCGGTCAGGCGAAGCTGCGGCTCTACGGCGCGATCGTCTCGCTGCTCGCGATCCCCGCGCAGGACCACACGTTGCTGCTCGTCGTCGAGGACGTGCACTGGGCCGACGACTCCACACGCGAGCTGCTCGACCACATCGCCCGCCGGCTGACCGGGCTGCGGGCGCTGGTCGTCGTCACCTACCGCAGCGACGAGCTGCATCGCCGACACCCCTTCCTGCCCACGGTGCGGGCATGGCGGCGCTCCGGGCTCGCCGACGTCGTCGACCTCGAGCCGCTGTCGGAGGCGGGGGTCGCCGAGATGATCGCGTCGATGACCGGGAGCGACTCGGTCGACCGCGAGCTGGTCGAGCTCATGTACGAGCGCACGGAGGGCAACCCGTTCGTGCTCGAGGAGATGCTCAGCGAGGCGGCCGCCTGCCTCGAGCCGGGGAGGGCCTGGAGCCGCGAGGCGCTCGACGAGCTCGGCATCCCCGAGACGGTCCGCGACACGATCCTGCATCGCCTCGCCCGCCTCGAGCCCGAGCACGCGGCGACGCTCGAGGTCGCGGCCGTGCTCGGGCGCAGCTTCGACTATCCGACCCTGCTCGCCGTCGCGCGGGCCGGCGACGCGGTCGTGCAGTCCGCGCTCGAGACGGCGGTCGCCCAGCTGCTCGTCGAGGAGCACCGCGACGGGCGGGGGCGCTACCGCTGGCGGCACGCGCTCACCCAGGAGGCGATCTACGACGACATCGTCACCCCCCGGCGTCAGGCGATCCACTCGCGGGCCGCCGACGCGCTCTCGCTCGCCGAGGCGACCCGGCCCGTCGACGTGGCCCATCACCTGCTCGGTGCGGGGAGGTTCGAGGAGGCGGTGCCGATCTGCCTGCGAAGCGCCACCGAGGCCGAGCGCGCGGTGGCGCTGAGCGAGGCCGCCGCGCTGCTCGAGCGGGTCCTCCCGCACCTCGGCGATCCGGTCGAGCGCGCGACGACGGTCTGCCGGATCGGTCACAACCGGGCGCTCAACGGCGAGCCGGGCGCCGCCGAACGGTGGCTCGCCGAAGGGGTCGAGGAGCTCGAGGCGCTTGGCGAGCCGCTCGCGGCCGCCCGCTTCCGGGTCATCCTCGGGCGTTGCTTCTGGGAGCGCTCGCAGCCCGACCGCGCCCGCGAGGAGTACGAGCGAGCCCGGGCCGTGCTGGCGGCGGCCGGGCCGTCGGCGGCGCTGGCGATGGTCCACGTGCGGCTCGCCGGCCTGCATGCCTTCGAGCTCGAGTACGAGCGGTGCCTGGACGCCGCACGCGAGGCGGTCGCGATCGCCGAGGACGCGGGCGCCGACTTCGAGCGCCTCTACGCGCTCGGGTTCCTCGGGCTGGGGTACCTCGACGCCGGCGGTCCCGAGCGGGGGTTCGAGGTCATGGACGCCTGCTTTCGAGAGGCCCGCGAGCGGGCCTACTGGTCGGTCGCTCAGAACGTGACCTGGAACGACATCTGGTCGCGAATCCACGTCCTGTGGGGCGATCTCGAGACGCGGCTGGAGCGCTTCGCGACGATGCCGTCATGGCCGCTGATCGAGCTGACGATGAGCAGCGCGCGCAGCTACGTGAGCCTGGCCCGCGGCGAGCTGCACGCCGCTCGCGAGGACGCCGAGCGGGGGATCACGCTCAACGAGCGCCTCGGCTACCGGAAGATGGCCTGGCGCTGCCGGGTGCACCTCGCCGAGATCCTGGTCGAGCTCGGGCGCCAGGCCGAGGCCGAGGCCGTCCTGCCGGCGCCCGCGACGAGGACCGAGCTGCAGGACGTCGTCTACGACGCGCACGCCCAGGTCCGATCCCGGCTCGCCGCGGGCGAGCTCGACGGGGCGCTGGAGCTGGCCCGTGAGATCCTGGCCCAGGGCGATCGCTTCGCCGTTTACCGCGGCCCGCTCGCGGTCGCCGTCGAGGCGTTCGTCGCCGGCGGCGACCTGGAGGCGGCGGACGCGGCGATCGAGCGCGCCGGCGCCCACCGGACGGATGTCGGCACCGCCTTTCTCGACGAGATGCGCGGCCGGGTCTGCCTCGCGCGCGCCGATGCAAGCGCGGCCGTGCCGTTCCTGCGCGACGCCGTCGAGGCCGCCGAGCGCGCCGGCTATCCGCTGGTCGCGCTGCGCTCGCGGGTGCTGCTGGCGGAGGCGAGGGCC
>WHSW01000176.1 GCA_009379895.1 Solirubrobacterales bacterium | reverse complement strand
AGATCAACCAGATCGTCTCCGACCTGGTCGAGGCCTACGGCGCCCCGGCGATCGCTGGCTCTCCGCGGCGATGGCCGGTCCGAGCCCGGTCAGTGCGCTGCTGCACTCGGCCACCATGGTCGCCGCCGGTGTCTATCTGCTGGTGCGCTCGCAGGACCTGCTCGCGGGCTGGCCGCTGGAGGTGGCGGGGTGGGTCGGCGCGCTGACCGCGGTCGCGGGCGCGGCGATCGCGCTCGCGCAGACGGACCTCAAGCGGGTCCTGGCCGGTTCGACCACCAGCCAGCTGGGGCTGATGTTCGTGGGCGCCGCCGCGGGGGGCCCGGCGGTCGCCATCTTCGCCCTCGTGGCACACGCGGCGGGCAAGGCCGGGCTCTTCCTCGCCACCGGGCTCTTTCAGCGCAACCGCGCGACGACGGCGCTCGCCGGCCTGCGGGGCGCCGGGCGCGAGGACCGCTTGGCCTTCGCCGGCTTCGCCGTCTGCGCCCTTTCGATCGCGGCGGTCCCACCGCTGGCCGCGTTCTGGAGCAAGGACCACATCGCCGCCGCCGCCGAGGAGGCGCGGCTCGCCTGGTTCGTGCTCGTCCTGATCGCCGCCGCCGGCAGCGCCGCCTACCTCCTGCGCCCCGCGCTGGTGCTCTGGCGCCGCGGCCCGACCGAACCCCAGGTCGCCACCAGCGGCAGGGTCCCGATGCTGGTCGGGCTCGCCGCGATGGCCCTCGGCTCGCTCGGGATCGGGGCGCTCGGGGCGCCGTTGGCCAACCTGCTCGAGGCCCCCGAGCTGCCCACCACCACGCTCAGCCTCGCGCTCTCGCTCGCGGCGGTCGCCGTCGGGGCGGCCGCGGTCGCGCTCGGTTTCCGCGTCCCCGCGCGGCTGGCGGGGGCGGCCCGCGGTCAGCTGTACGCGAACGAGCTCCTGCGAGCCCTTGTCCAGCGGCCGATCCTCGTCCTCGCGCGCGCGGCGAACCTCTTCGAGCGGCGCGCGCTGGACGCCGCCGTCGACGGCGTCGGGCGCGGCGGCCTGGCCGCGGCCCGCGCGCAGGACTGGGTCGAGCGGCGGGGCATCGACGCCGCCGTCGACGGCCTGGCGCGAGCGATCGGCCGCGGCGGGGACGACCTGCGCCGCGTCCAGTCCGGCCGCCTCTACGAGTACCTGCGCGACGCCGTGCTCGGGGGCGCGGCCGTCGTCCTCCTCGTCGCGCTGACCGCGCTCACCTGACCATGCCCTGGCTGTCGATCGCGATCGCGGTCCCGCTGGTCGGCGCAGCCCTCGCCGCGGTCCTGCCCGGACGGCCGACGCGCCTGCCGTTCGCGCTCGCGCTCGGCGCGACCGCGATCAGCGCCGTCGCCCTGGTGGTCACCGCGTTCCGCTTCGACCCCGGCCAGGGCATGCAGCTGGTCGAGCAGGCGACTTGGATCGAGAGCCTCGACGTCGCCTGGCGAGTCGGGGTCGACGGCATGGCGCTGGTCCTCGCCCTGCTCACGGTGGTGCTGTTCATCGCCGCCGTCGCCTACGGGGTCGGCCCGCGGCCGATGACCCGCGCCGCGGCCGGCCTGCTGTTGCTGCTCGAGGGCTCGACGCTGGCCTTCTTTCTGGCCGAGGACTTCTTCCTCTTCTACATCGCCTTCGACGTGACCCTGGTCGCGATGTACTTCTTGATCGCGCTCTGGGGCGAGGCCAACCGGCGCTACGCGGCGCTCAAGTTCTTCCTCTACACGCTGATCGGCTCGCTGCCGGTCCTGCTCGGGATCATCGCCCTGTTCCTGAGCTCCGAGCCGCAGACCTTCGACATGATCCGGCTCGCCTCCGAGCAGCCGATCGCCGGCGCCGGCCTCGGCGCCTCGCTGGTCTTCCTCGCCTTCTTCGTCGGCTTTGCGATCAAGACGCCGATCGTCCCCTTTCACACCTGGCTGCCGGCCGCCCACGTCGAGGCCCCGACGGTCGGCAGCGTGCTGCTCGCCGGCGTGCTGCTCAAGATGGGCACCTACGGCCTGGTGCGGGTCAACCTGCAGATGCTGCCCGAGGCCTTCGCCGAGTACGCGCTCCCGGTCGCGCTGCTCGGCCTCGTCTCGGTGCTCTACGGGGCGCTGGTCGCGCTGGCGCAGTCCGACCTCAAGCGGCTGATCGCCTACACCTCGGTCAACCACATGGGCTATGTGGTGATCGGGGTCGCCGCGGCGGCGGCGACCGGGATCTCGGCCGAGGCGCGCGAGCTGGCGATCGACGGCGCGGTGCTCCAGATGGTCGCCCACGGCCTGGTGACGGCGACGCTCTTCTTCGTCGCCGGCTTCATCAAGGAGCGGGCCGGAACCCGCGACCTCGGCCGGCTCGGCGGCCTCTTTCGCCCGATGCCCTGGTACGGGACGCTCGTCGCGCTGGCGTTCTTCGCCTCGCTCGGGCTGCCCGGCCTGGCCCAGTTCCCGGCCGAGCTCGAGATCTTCCTCGGCGCCTTCGACGTCTGGCCGGCCCTGGCGGCCGTGACCGTGGTCGGCATCGTGATCACCGCGGCCCTGTTCCTGCTGGCGTTGCAGCGGGCCTTCATGGGCGAGACCCCCGAGCCGCTTCGCGGCCTGCGCGACCTCAGCCGCCGCGAGGTGATCGCGATCGGTCCACTCGTGGTGCTCTTCGTCGTCCTCGGCCTCTACCCGGCCCTGGCGCTCGACCTGATCGACTCGGCCTCCTGGCTGGTCGGGGGCTGAGCGATGGGCAACGGCGGCACCCTCGAGCAGGCCAAGCAGATCGAGGAGATGATGCTCGGCGAGCTGGCATGGCTCTGGCCCGTCGGGGTGCTGACCGTCGGCGCCGTCGGCGCCGTCGTGCTGGCGATGGTTCTGCCGCGGCGGCGTCAGGGCCTGATCGCGGCCTGGGCCGCCAGCGCCCACCTCGCCGCGGCCGGGCTGGCCGTCTACGTCTGGCTCGATCGCGGTTTCGCGGTAATCATGTCGGGAACGATCGCCGTCGACGGTCTCGCTCTGACCCTGACCGCCCTGATCGGCGTCGCCGGGGCGCTCTGCGTCGCCCTGGCCCGACCGGTGATCGCCGGAAGCGATCGCGAGGGGGAGTTCTACGCCACCCTGACCTTCGCCTCGCTGGCGGCAGTGATGCTCGGGATGGCCGCCGATGCGGCGCTGCTCGGGCTGGCGATCGGGGCGCTCGGCCTCGCGACCTTCGTCATGACCGGCTACCTGCGCCGCTCGGGGCGCGCCAACGAGGCCTCGATCAAGTACTACATCTTCGGCACCGTCTCGGGAGCGACGATGCTCTACGGCCTGAGCTGGTGGTTCGGGCTCGCCGGGACCACCGACCTGCGGCTGATCGGCGAGACGCTCGCCGACGCCCCCGCGGCCGTCGTGATCGCCTCGACCGCGCTGGTCCTCGTCGGGCTCGGCTACAAGGCCGCCGCCGTGCCCTTTCACTTCTGGACCCCCGACGCCTACGACGGCGCGCCGCTGCCGGTCGCCGCCTATCTGTCGGTGCTGCCGAAGCTCGCCGGGCTGGTCGCCCTGGCGCGGGTGCTGCCGATGGCGCTGCCCGACGACACCGCCGGCTGGACCACGGCGATCGCGGTGCTCGCGGCGGCGACGATGACGCTCGGCAACATCGCCGCACTGCCGCAACGAAACGTCGTCCGGCTGCTCGCCTACTCCTCGATCGCGCAGTCGGGCTATCTCCTCATGGGGGTCGCCGCGCTTGAGGCCTCCGACCAGGGCCTGCCGGCGCTGGTCTACTATGCGATCGCCTACGCGGCGATGAACCTGGCCGCCTTCGCCGTCGTGCTCGCGGTGCAGCGCGAGCGTCGCTCGGTCGATCTCGACGCCTTCCGGGGCCTGGGGCGAGCCCATCCCTGGTGGACGGCGGTGCTGATCGTCGCCTTCCTGTCGCTGCTCGGGTTGCCGCCCTTGGCCGGCTTCGTCGGCAAGCTCGAGCTCTTTACGGCGGCGATCGACGCCGACCAGGCCTGGCTCGCCGTCGTCGCCGTCGTCAACACGGTGATCTCGCTCTACTACTACCTGCGGGTGATCGCGCCCACCGTCCTCGACGGGCCCGCGCAGGCCCAGGCGCGGGAGGTCGAGCGACCACGTGCGGCAGCGACTCCGCTCGCCCTGGTGCTCGGCGTCACAGCGGTTGCAACCGTGGCCTTCGGAATCGCGGCCGAGCCCGTGCTGAGCCTGGCCGAGCGGGCCACGATGCTGATTGGATGACCGGGCGCGTACGCCTACATTGTCCCGGAGTCAGGTGATCGCCAGGCCGAGCTCGACCGCGGCCGCGGCATCCTCGAGGCGCAGTGTCGACCCGTGCCGCCGCCCACCGTGAGAGAGGGTCCGAAAGGACGGGTGGGCGGCGGCACGGGTCAACGGCATGCTGGCGACCGCAGGATCGAACCCGTTGCCGCCACGGGGCCAGGACGGCACCGCGCTCGTCGGCGACCCGCCCGTGCTCGCCCCCGCCGAGAACTGCACGATCCACAACTACAACGTCGTGCCGTTGCGAAGCGGTCGCCACGTGCTCGTCAGCGGCAACTACCAGGCGGGCACCTGGGCCACCGACTTCACCGAGCCGGCGAACCCGGCGACGCTCGGCTGGTCCGACCCCCCGATCTTCACCCGACCCGGCAACCTGTCCGAGCTCGCCGGGGCGTGGTCGTCCTACTGGTACAACAACTTCATCTACGAGAGCTCGATCACCGAGGGCGTCAACGTGTTCCGCCTCAGTGGAAAGGCGACGCGCGGGGCGCTGCGCCTCAGCCATCTGAATCCGCAGACGCAGGAGTTCTCGCTCCCGTAGCGCCGGGCGGGGCATTCCACCGGTGGCGAGGCCCCGCGACCGGCGGCCGCAGCCCACATCAGGCGGCCTCGCGGACGGTCTCGCCGGCCGGAGCCTCGCTCTCTGCCTCGCGCTCGCGGCGCGTGCCGGCGACCAGGTTGAACGACCCGGTCAACTGGTTGAGCGCCACCAGGGCGATGACGTCGGCGATCTGTCGGTCGCTGTGCCCGAAGACCCGGAGCCGCTCGATGTCTTGATCCGTGATCGTGCCGGGAGACCGCAGCACTCCCACCGCGTAGTCGAGCAGGACCTCGACCCGGGGATCGGGAGAGCGCGCCTCGCCGGCGGCTTCGATCTCCTCTTCGCCGACGCCCAGTTCGCGAGCCGACTCGCTGTGGGCGGCGAGGCAGTAGTCACAGCCGAGCTCGGCCTGGACTGCAATCGAGATTCGCTCGGCCAGCGAGCGCTCGAGCGCGATCCGCTTCGTCGCCCGGCTCAGATCCAGGTAGCCGCGCAGCAGCGCCGGCGAGTTGGCCATCGCCCGGACCATCGGGCCGGCCTCGCCGTGGTGCTCGTATACGTCGGCCAAGGCTTCCCTGGCCTTGCCCTCGGCCGTCTGCGGTGTCAATGGCTCGAGTCGCATCTCACGTCTCCTTCGATCGCAGGTTCACCACTACCCCCTATGGGTATGATATCGTGCCCGATGCAGTACCCCCTAGGCGTATCGAAGGAGTCCAGATGACCGACACCGCCACCCGCATCTACACGGTCGAAGGCATGACCTGCGATCACTGCCGCGCCTCGGTCAGCGAGGAGGTGGGTGAGGTGGCGGGGGTTGAGGGCGTCGAGGTCGACCTCGCCAGCGGCCGACTCGAGGTTCGCGGCCTGAACGTCGGCGCCGACGAGGTCAAGGCCGCCGTCGAGGAGGCCGGCTACCGACTCGCCGCCGCGCGATGAGCGCCGCGGCTCGGCTAGCGCTCTCGGCGCCCGGTGGCCGAGACCGCGCCGCGGTTCGGCGTTGCCCTCCAGGTTGAGCGTCCGAGCGTCAGCCCACCAGCCTCCAACGCCGGCGCGAGCATGCACAGGCTGGTCCACCAGGGTTACGGCCAGGACCAGGCGTGCTTCACAAGCTCCGGCCGACGCTGGTCACCTCGCCGCAGCTCGCCAAGCCGCGTCGCGAGGTGGCTGATCGCCTAAGCGGTGCCGCCACGCACGTTCCGGCGCAGAACGGATCCAGCAAGGCCCGAGCCGCCATGCGGCAATGCTGATCCGGTGTGGGAACGCATCGCATACCAGCCAGGTAACCCCTGGGGGGTAGCGTATTCTTTCCTGCTGGATCACGGACACAACTGACTGACGAGGAACCGCCCATGGCAACGAAACCCGAAAACCCCGGCTACATCGACAACAAGGAGGCCTTGGTCAACCGCATGCGACGGATCTCGGGCCAAGTCGGCGGCGTCGAGCGCATGATCCAGGAGGAGCGCTACTGCATCGACATCCTGACGCAGATCTCGGCCGTCCAGGCAGCCCTCGACAAGGTGGCCATCGGCGTGCTCGATGACCACGCACGCCATTGCGTCGTCGGCGCAGATGCGTCGAATCGCGAGGAAAAGACCGAGGAGATGATGGGAGCGGTCGCCCGACTGCTTGGTCGCTGAGTTGCCGACGGGCGTGGTCGCCCAGGTTCGGCGGTTTTGCCACTGGACCGGAAGCAACCGAGGGCGGTCAGCGCACTACAGCACAGGGCCCGCAAACCGCTGAGCAGGGCGATGTGTTGGCCAGATCGCGCTGCTTCAGGACTTGCTCAGGGCGGCGGTGCGCCGAGCGATCGAAGGCGCGCAATTGCGGATCCAGTCGGTCGTTGCGATAGCCCAACGCTAAGCGAGAGGGGACGAGCTAATGCCTGGCCAGGAGCTCGGGCTTTAGGAACGGTCGCTGCTCTGCCAGATCGAGCTTCGCGGAGTGGCGCTCGACGGCGTTTCGCGCCAGCTTGCGACGCTCCTGGGCGGTGTAGGCGTTGAGACGGAGCGCGCGCGTCGTGCGCTGGTGGAGGTCCTGCTCGAAGCAGAAGAACATTCGCATGCGGCCGGGGCGTCCCCAGCGCTGCTTGGTCCGCCCGTCGACCTGCGTCGCCACACGCTCGCGCGCGGTGACCGCACGATCGGCCACTCGCAGCAGGTCGACCACGCGATCGGTGGTCGAGCACACGAACACGGCGAAGGGCACGACCTCGCCGTCCTTGTAGCGCTCGACCGCGCGCCAGGTGGCCGAGAGCAGGCCGTCGTAGTTGGCGAGCTTGTCCTCGAGCGTGCCGGCCTTCGAGCGGTGCTCGTATTCGATCAGCAGGTCATAGCGCCGGCCGCTGGCCAGCCGAAGCTCGACGCTGGCGTCGGGCTTGACCGTGCCCCACTCGCTCGGGTCGCAGGAAAACTCCGAGACCAGGCGCTCGCCTGGGCCCAGCCCGGGGATCTCGGAGGGACGGATGTTGCGATGCCTGCGAGCCTCGCGGTCATAGACGTGGGGCACCTCGATCTGAGACTGAAGCGGGCCGTGCATGCTGCCCGGGACGACCAGCTCGCCGGCGAGGTCGCCGAAGGCGAACATCCAGGCGGCCACGCGCAGGTCGTGGACGACGTAGGCGTACTGGTTGAGCTCGCGCTCGCGATAGGTGGCGCCGGAGGGGATGGCGCTCTCGGGGTCGCGGCTCCTCTGACACGCCGCGAAGCCGCGGCTGGTCGGCAGGTAGATCCACGGGTCAGAGCCAGAGCCCCTCGTGGTGATCTTGCAGCGCTTGATCAGGCCGGCATCGACGAGCTTGTGGAGGCGATGGCGCTGCGCGCGCTCG
>WHSW01000175.1 GCA_009379895.1 Solirubrobacterales bacterium | reverse complement strand
ACTCGAGGTGGATCAGCTGGGCAACGACGAGGTTGGCGATGTCCTCGCTGATCTCGGTGCCGAGGAAGATGATCCGCTCGTTGAGCAGCCGCGAGTAGATGTCGAAGGCGCGCTCGCCGCGCGCGGTCTGTTCGACCACCATTGGGACGAGGGGGCTCATGGCGGGCAGTCTAGAAGCGCCCCTCGGCGACACCGCCGGGAGCGACCGCGGACGGGCGTCAGGCCTCGACCGCATCCCCGACTCGGTCGCTGCTCAGCGCGGGATCCGCGTAGTCGTGAGCCGGCCGCCGTCGCCGGGACTCGGTCAGCCGCGAGTCGAAGAGCGACTCGGTATGAGGCACGCTTGAAAGCGCTCCGGGCCCGCAGCCGCCGACGCCCAGAGCTCGCCCGGACGACAAGGGGTAAGCCGCAGGCGCCCTACTTCTTGGCCGGCTCGAAGTAGGGGTTGGTGCCGACGGCGTGGTCGGTGACGTCGACCACGCGGGCGATCTCCCGAACCGCACCCGTGATGGCGACCTCGATCCCCTGGCCGAGGGTGACGGTGGCCATCCCGCAGCCCTGACAGCCGCCGCCCAGGCGCAGGTAGGCGGTGTTCTCCTCGACCGCGACCAGCTCCGCGTGCCCCCCGTGCGCGGCGATGGCCGGGTTGACCTGCTGGTCGATCACCTGGATGACCCGCTGGGCGACGTCGCCGCTGAGGTCGGCGGGCGGAGGAGCGTCGATGGGCGGACTCGCGGGTGGCGCCGTCGGCGGGCTCATCATCGGCAGCTCCGCCGGAGCCGGCGGCTTGTTCGGGTTGACGAAGGTGAACCCGCTCTGCTCGTGCGACCAGTCGATGGTGGCGCCTCGCAGCTTCTCGACGCTCGACTCCGGCACCACGATCGCCAGGTCGCCGTGGCGCTGCACCACGTCGTCCTGGCGCGCGACATGCACTGCGTTGAGGGAGATCTTGTGGACGTACTCGCCGTCCGAGACGCCGCTCACCTCCACCCACAGCGCCTGGTTCTCGGGGTCCTTGGACTGCGCGCGGAACCCCCTGACCCTCTCGATCGCCTGCTCGGTGATCGCGAGCGTCGGCTCGGCTGTGTCTTCGGCGCTCATCTCATATCCCGTATGGCTGGTCGTGCGCCGGTGGCGCCGGCCCGCCGCTACCTACGATACGCGCATGGCCCGAGTCCTTCTGGTGCTGCCCACAGCCACCTACCGGGCGAGCGATTTCCTCGCCGCGTCGCGGGCGCTGGACGCCGAGGTGGTGGTCGCCTCCGAGCGCCGGCAGGCGATGTCGGGGACGATGGGAGACCGGGCACTGGTCGTGGACCTGCGACGGCCCGAGGCCGCCGCGGATGCGATCGTCACCCGGGCGCAGGATAAGCCGCTCGACGCGGTGGTCGGCGCCGACGAGCAGGGGGTGCTCGTGGCCGCGCTGGCCGCCGCGCGCCTGGGGCTCGCGCACAACCCGCCCGAGGCGGTCGCGGCTACCAGGGACAAGACCGCGATGCGTGGAGCCTTCGCGGCCGCCGGCCTGCGCCAGCCCGACTTCCGGGTCGCCGGGCCCGACGCGGACGTGGCGCAGCTGGCCGGCGAGGTCGGCCTTCCCTGCGTCGTCAAGGCGGTTTCGCTGTCGGCGAGCCGCGGCGTGATCCGCGCCGACGATCCACCGGCGGCCGGTGCCGCGGCCGAGCGGGTCAGGGCGATCCTCGCCGAGGCCGGCGAGGGCCCGGGCGCGCCGCTTCTGGTCGAGCGCTACGTCGCTGGCGTGGAGGTGGCGGTCGAGGGCCTTCTGCGCGCCGGCGCTCTCGAGCTCCTGGCGGTCTTCGACAAGCCGGATCCCCTCGCGGGCCCTTACTTCGAGGAGACGATCTACGTGACCCCGTCGCGCCTGCCCGCCGAGACCCTCGAGGCCGTCAGCCTGCACACGGCCGAGGCGGCCGCCGCGCTCGGTCTGGTCGAGGGCCCGATACACGCCGAGCTGCGGATCGACGGCAATCGCGTGTGGATGCTCGAGCTCGCCGCCCGCTCGATCGGCGGGCTGTGCTCGCGCTCGCTGCGCTTCGGGATGGGCGTGAGCCTCGAGGAGCTCATCCTGCGCCACGCTCTGGGGCTGCCGCTCGACGACCTGGGGCGCGAGGCCGCCGCCTCCGGGGTGATGATGCTCCCGATCCCGAGGGCGGGCGTGCTGAAGGAGGTGCGCGGACAGGCCGAGGCGCGGGCGGTGCCCGGCGTGACCGGGCTCGAGATCTCGATCGCGCGCGGCAAGGCGGTGCGGGCGCTACCCGAGGCCGACCGCTATCTCGGCTTCCTCTTCGCCCGCGGCGAGACGCCCGAGCAGGTCGAGCGGACGCTGCGCACCGCCCACGGCCGGCTCGAGATCGTGATCGGCGAGCCGTCGGAGTGAAGCGACGCGAAGGCTATCCTGGCGCTGTGCGGGTCCTGCTGATCTCCACCTACGAGCTTGGTCATCAGCCGTTGCACCTGGCCTCGCCGGCGGCCGCCCTGGAGGCCGGCGGGCATCGAGTTCGGTGCATCGATCTCTCCGTCGAGCAGCTTGATCGAGACAAGATCGACTGGGCCGAGGCCGTCGGCGTCTCCGTTCCGATGCACACCGCGATGCGACTGGCGATTGGCGCCGGCGAGCAAATTCGAGCGATCCGGCCGCGGTTGCCGATCTGCTTCTACGGTCTCTACGCGGCGGTCAGCGACGACCCGACGATCGGTGGACTGGTCGACCGCCTGATCGCCGGCGAGTACGAGTCGGAGCTGGCGGAGTGGGTTGAGGCGCTCGGCGACTCGCCGGCGCCCCGACCGGCGACCAGCTCGATCGACCTGGGGCGCCACGAGTTTCACACCCCGAGCCGAGGGCAGCTGCCGCCCCTCGAGCGCTATGCGAGGTTGGAGCGCGACGGCGAGGAGCAACTCGCGGGATACGTCGAGGCCAGCCACGGCTGCGTGCACAAGTGCCGCCACTGCCCGGTCCCGGTCGCCTATGACGGCCGGATCCGGATCGTCGGGAGCTCCGTGGTGATGACCGATATCGCCCAGCTGGTGGCGGCGGGGGCGCGCCATATCACCTTCGGCGACCCGGACTTCCTAAACGGCGTCAAGCACTCCCTGGGGGTGGCGCGCGAGCTTCACCGCCGGTTTCCCGAGGTCACCTTCGACTGCACGACGAAGGTCGAGCACATCCTCGAGCATCGTCATGTCTGGCCCGAGCTCAGCGAATACGGGTGCCTGTTCGTGATCTCGGCGTTCGAGTCGCTCAACCCCGAGATCCTCACCTATCTCGACAAGGGTCACACCGCCGACGAGGCCGCCCAGGCGGTTGGCTTGCTCCGCGAGCATGGGATCGAGATCCGCCCGTCGTGGTTGCCGTTCACGCCCTGGGCGACACCGCGGGACATTCTCGAGATCCTCGATTTCGTGATCGCCAACGAGATGGTGGGCAACGTGGATCCGATCCAGTACACGATCCGTCTGCTCGTGCCCAAGGGCTCGCTGCTGCTCGATCGCCCCGAGATCGCACCGTACCTGCAGGACTACGATCGCGACCGCCTCACGTATGACTGGCAAGCCGGGGATCCGCAGCTGGATCGCCTGCATGCCGAGCTCGCCGAAATCGTGGAGGCGGGTGTCGCGGCGGAGGTCGACAGCGTGTCGACGTTTCGGACCCTGTATCGGGCGGTGGCCGACACCGCGGGGCATTCGGCCGACCCCGCGGACCTCGGCGACGTCGAGCCGCGCCCGCGGCTCACCGAGGCATGGTTCTGCTGCGCCGAGCCCACCGACATCCAGCTCGCATCGGTGGCCGGCGGCGAGCCGGTCTCCTAGTGCGCCGACCGAGACCTGAGACCGCCTTGCGCGTCGTAGCTACAGCGTGATCACCTGGTCCGGCGGGTTTTCCGACAGCGCCCCGTAGAGATCCGGAAAGCAGCCGACCCGCGCTCCCGCGACCGTGCCGCTGGGGCGGCAGTCGCCCGGCTCACCCTCCGCGAGCGAGCGCTCGATCGCGCACCGGTCGCAGAGCATCAGCATGATCCCCTGCTCCTCGGCAACCTCGGCGAGCCGCTCGCCGAGGGGATCGCCCGCGCGCAGCACGTAGGTGTTGTCGTCAAAGAAGAACATCCCGACGACCTCCACCCCATGGCTTCCCTGCTCGAGCTGCGGCAGGATCATCTTGCCGAGCTTGTAGCTCGCAGTGTGCCCGGAGGTGGAGAAGATGTAGGCGACCTTCACGCCCGCAGGCTAGCTCGTCCCCCCCCTCTCGCCTCCGATTGGGCTGCTCGCGGTTCTCGCCTCGGCGCCGCGCTCGGCGGCGGCGCCGGAGCCGGCCCTGATCCGCGCCCGCGCTAGCCTCAGTCACGAGGGTCTGTCCGCGAAGAGCGCGGCCGAGACCCAGGATGAGACGGACGCCGCTCGCGCCGCTCGCGCGAAGCGCCGGCCGTCTCCGGAGAGGACACAGATGACTGATCAAAACGTTGACGAGGCCAAGGGCCGCGCCAAGGAAGCGGCCGGGGCCGGGGCCGCGGCCGACGACAAGGACCTCAAGCGAGAGGGCAAGGCCGACCAGGCCAAGTCGTCGGTAAAGGACGCCGTCGACAGGGCAGCCGAGACGGCCAAGTCGCTCTTCGGGCGAAACAGGAAGTAGCGCTTTCGATATTCGGACCCGGCGGCGGGCGGCCCTGCCCGCCGCCGAGCGGCCGCCGCCTACCTGCTCGCCACGCTCGGTGCCGAGCTCGACGCCGAGCACCTGCGCGAGACGCCGCGGCCCCGTCGGTTCGCCCGACCCGGGTCCAGCGGGCGGCGACCATGTCCCCCTCGGTGATTGGGCCCACCGCCAGCTCGAACCTAAGGGCTGTCGAACATCGCTCGCGTCTGCGCGATCAGGTCGACGAGCGCACCGCGACCCTCGACCTCGTGGTCCGGCCAGTGACCGGCTCGGGCGAGTGCGCAGGCGAGCGTTGCGAGGATTGTCAGGTCGGCGTATAGCGCGACCCGATCCAGTCCACGAACACGGAGCGGCAGCAGCGCCCACTCATTCTTGAGCCGCCCGAATTGCCGCGGCGCGACGGAATAGAAATCTCGCCATGGCGGCGACTCGCACGGGATCAGCGGGTGCAGGCGGTCGGCCTTCACCCATCGGCTCGCGGGCTTGCACTCGCCGACACAGGATGGACGGCGACCTCCCGCTACTCGGCGGTGACCACCGTGACGGGCAGGCCGAACGCCTCGACGCGGTGCGGGAGGTCGCGCCGCAGCCAGCGCGAGACGCGCGCTGGGAGGGTGGAGATGATGAGCTCATCGAAGTCGCCTCGCTCGAGCGCGTGCTGGACGGCGACGAACGGGTCGTTGTCGCCGACGATCCCTTCGACGCTCGCACCCGCCGCCTCGGCGAGCACCGGGATGGCCAGCTCGAGCGTGATCGTGGCCTCGTCGGTGTCGGGATCCCAGTAGGGACGCGGCACCAGCAGCGTGAACGTGCAAGGGGACCGTCGGGAGCGGGAGCGGACCTCGTTGAGCAATTTGGGGGTCGCCGCGGTTCGGTGAGCCACGACCAGCACGCGCGTGGGCGCTGCAGACGTCATCGCGGTGGTCATTGTCGCATCGCCCCGCCCCCGCTCCCAGCGGGAAAGGGCGCGGCCCAAGACGAGCGCGGTGCCCACGACCCCGCTAACCAGGGGCCCGACGGCGCCGGAAGGGAAGGTCGAGCACGGCGAACAGGGCCAGGGCGAGGAGCGCCGCGCTCGGGATGTACCACGGCCAGGGACCCAGGTAGTCGAGCAGGCTCGCCGTTACCGGCCGCTCCCGAAGGAACATGTAGTTGCCGCCGGTGAGCGCGTTCCCGACGGCCGCCAGGGCCGCCCATGCCGCGGTCGCGAGGAACACCCGGCGGACCGCGTGCCGACGCGCCGTCAGCCCGAGCCCGAAGGCGAGGAAGAGGGCGGCCACGACCACGCCCGAGTGCGTCACGAAGTAGTGCCAGAAGAGGAGGCTGGCGGAGTCGCCGTCGCCGCCGAGCGCAGGCGTGAGCACCGCCGGAAGGCACGCCGTCAGCCCCCAGAAGTAGGTGAGCTCGAAGGGCAGCGAGCGAAGGGTCCACAGCGCCAGCGCCGCCACCACCGCGACGGCGTCGGTGAGATGCAGCGGGAGATCGGAGTCGAGCGCGTAGCTGCCCCGAAGCGCGACCACCAGGTGGTAGGCGAGCACCGCGTCAATCAGAACGACGGCGAGCCCGCGTGCCACGACGCTCGTCCAGGCGCCTGGGCGGGCACCGGCGGCGACCGGGAGGGCAACGCAGAGCGCGGCGGTCACAACCAGCGCCGCCAGATGATCAGCGGAGAGGAAGAAGCTCTGCGATCCCGTTCCTCAAGTCTTGCGCTGGGAAACGTCGCCGATCGATGCGGTCCGGTCAGGCTCGCACCGCTGCGCTGATCGCCCGGCCGCGTTGGCGGCTGCTGCCCCGGAGCCGGCGGATGCTCGACACGGTCGCCGGGCCGTTGCGGGCGACGCTCACCTTCCTGCGCCGGTCGCTACTTAGGCTTTCTCGGTTGGCTCGGCGCGACTCACGGCGCCTGCCGCGGGCGTGTAGATGCTCTCGTGCCCGTCGTCCCAGCGAATGCGATAGCGAGGGGCACGCGCCTCGTCGATCACCTCCTCGACGACGCCGGTCCGCGGCGACCGCTCGGTTGACTCGGACTCGACCGTGACCCGATCGCCTACCTCCAGCTTCATGGCCTCACCTCCGATGAGTCTCATCCAGGGTGATACCACCATCCGACGCGTATCGCACCGCCCGGCGCGCTGCTCAGCGGGCGCAGCAGCGGCAGCCGCAGTGTCTCCTCCTCATCCAGGCCCACCTGTTGCGGAAGGTCGATCGGCGAACTTCCCAGCGCGCGACTTGCGAAGCGGTGACCTCCGTCACCGGGGGACCCGGTGGGACATCTCATCACGCTCCGCCACCCCTTGTTGATGAGCACACCTGCAAGGTTTAGGACCAGACCGAGCGGGTAGTAGCGATCGCTACGACGCACCGCCAGGGGGCCAGGCGAGATCAGCGCCAGAGGGAGAGGTGATGGCTGCAGAGCGTGGTTGTCGGCATCGGACCGGAGGGAGGATGCGGCAGCTACGACGCCCCGGTCGAGGTGCGCTTCGAGACCTCGGAGCCGGCGAGGATCTGCTATACGACCAATGGGCGCCGGCCGACCTTGACCTCCCCACCTACGACGCCGCGGGGGTCCGCGAGGGCGGCAGGGTGATGCGACGGCGTTTGGCGAGCGCGGTGCTTTGCGTGACCGTCCTCCTGTTGGTGGCGCTTACCCTCTCGGCGGCGCCCGCCGCCGGCGAGATCGAGCCGCCCTGGTGCGGCACTCCGGAGCCCGATGCGGCGGAGGCCCTTCCGAGCGACCCTCCCCTGAACTTCCCGCATATTCCCTACTACGCCATCGGTTGCACCCTCGAGAGGATCCAAGCAGAGAGCGACGGGCGGATGACCATCGACGTGATCGGCCGGTCGGCCACGGGCCGCGACATGTTCCTGGTCACGATCAACGCGCTGGACTCCCAATACCAGCGCAAGGCCTTCGCCAACTGGGAGAAGGTCCGGCGCGACGCGCTCACGAGGCCCA
>WHSW01000174.1:4878-7647 GCA_009379895.1 Solirubrobacterales bacterium | reverse complement strand
CTGGATCTCGAGGCCCGTGTAGTCACCGGCGAACGAAGTGCGGCGGAAGGTGTGCGCGCCGAAGAAGCGCTGAGAGATTCGCCCATCCTGCTCGCGGGCGAACGGCATCCCGTAGCGTTCGAGCTCCTCGATGGCGCGAGGCGCTCCCTCGGTCACGATCTTCACCGTGCGCGGGTTGGCGAGGAGATAGCTCTCCTGGAGCGTGTCGGCCGCGTGCTGCTGCCAGGTGTCCTCGCCGTCGATGGTCGCAAGCGCGGCGTTGATGCCCCCGGCGGCGAGCGCGGTGTGGGCGTCCGCCTTGGGGCGCTTCCCCACGGCGAGCACGTCCCACCCGTGCTCAGCGAGCTCGATCGCCGCGCGCAGCCCCGACCCTCCCGTCCCGATGACGAGCACGGACGTTGCGATCAGCCGCTCAGGACTTGTGGTCATGGACTCGCGGCCAAAGCTTGCCATCCAAACAACCTCTGGTCGCGAGATTCGCGAATCAGCGCGACGGCGGTCTCGACACGGCTCGCGGAGATGAGCTGGACGGTGACCCCGATCGGGCCTCGTTCGACGCCGTCATTGTCCGCGAGCGTCTCGTGCACACGCCGCGCCGGCATCGCGATCTGGGCAATCTGCCGATCGTGGTCGATCGTGCCGATCGTCTCGGCGTGAAAGACGACGGAGGTGACCGCCTCGGTCTTCGGCTCGAGCCGGATCTGGGGCATCGCTCGCACCTGTGATAGCACGGCCGCGGAACCCGACCCGAGTGCGCCCCAGGGGAGCATGCATGCGCTCCGCGCTTCCTGGGCCGGCGCTCGGCGTGGGGTATCCGATGGCGACGGCTCGGCTCGGCCGCCTGGTGAACGGCGCCGCCGGCGCATTCGGGTTCCCGGGTGATGCGATCGAGCTGGCCGCCAGGTTGTTGCGTGTTGCTCCCATGTTTCGTTTCCTCTCTCTCAGCGAGCGGCGACCTCGCCGCGCCCCGGGAGTGGGGCCCGGCGCGGTGGCCATGGCATCAGGCGGCCACGCGGGGAGCGGAGGCCTCCCGGATCAGATGAGCGGTCGCCTTCGGGTGGGCGACCGAGACCGCGTGCGAGGCGCCCGGGATCTCGATCGTGCGGCGCGCGCCGGCGCGCTCGGCCATGTAGTGCTGGGCCTCCTTGGGGATGTTGCGGTCCTCCTCGCCGAACAGGAACCACGACGGCACCTGCTTCCACAGCGGGTGCTCGCCCGCGGGCTCCTCGAGCGCCCCCTGTGTGACCGGCCGCTGCGTGGCCGCCATCCGCGCCGCCTGCGGCGCCGGAACGTCGGCGGCGAACTGAGCGTGGAATCGGTCCTGGGCGATCGACAGGTCGGTGCTGCCATCGCTGCGCATCACCGGCTCCAGCGCAGCCCCGAGCGTGCTGCCTGGGAACTCCGCCGCGAGCCCGACGCACGTCTCACCGGGCAGCGGCGCGAAACCGGCCACGTAGACGAGCCCGACGATCTCGCCGGCGTCGGCGGCGACGTTCGAGATCACCGCGCCGCCGTAGGAGTGGCCGACGAGCACGACCGGCCCGTCGACCGTGCGGACCAGGTCTCCGACCGCGGCGGCGTCGGAGGCGACGCTGCGCAGCGGATTGGCGGCGGCGATCACGTGGTGACCCGCGCTCAGCAGGGGATCGACGACGCGGTCCCAGCTCGCCGACTCGGCGAACGCGCCGTGAACGAGAACGATCGTGGGTGGCATGAGTAGGTCCTTCCGGTTGGGCGTTGGGTGCGACGGACGTGACTAGGAGTTGGGTTGGCTGAGCGCGTGGGAGCCTTTCGTTTCAGTAGAGACTCAGCAGCCGGTTGGCCTCCGCCAGGGCTTCGGCCAGGCGTTGTGCGCCGAGGACCACCGGGGCGCCGTCGCGGCTTGGCCCGATCCGCAGCGTGAGATCGCCTTCCTCGATGCGCGTGAACGCGATCAACTCGCCGCTCGCCCAGAACTCGGCGACGCCGAGCGACGCCTCCTCGGGACCGGCGACGATCACGTGGATCTGATGGTTGATTGGGGGGGCCGGATTCCGTGCGTTGGTCATGCAGCCAGCGTCTCGCGGCGGCGGCGCCCTCGCATCCGCCAGGACGCCAGTCGGACTAGCCAGTCGCTGCTCGAGGCCCCCGGACTGGGGCGCCGATCGGCCCGGCGGCGGGGTGGGTGTAGGTTTGGTCGCCCGCCATGGATGGGCGAATCACCCTGAGAGGCCGCGACGCGGAACGCGCGGTCCTCGACCGACTCCTCGACGCGGCCCGCTCGAGCGAGAGCGGTGCGCTCGTGGTGCGCGGCGAGCCCGGCATCGGCAAGACGGCGCTCCTGGAGTACGCGATCGGCTCGGCTCCGGACCTGAGGCTCCTGCGGGCCGTCGGAATCGAGTCCGAGATCGAGCTCGCGTTCGCCGGCCTTCACCAGCTCTGCGCGCCGATGCTCGATCGGCTCGACCGCCTGCCCGATCCGCAGCGGGACGCGCTGCGCGTCGCGTTCGGGCTGAGCGGCGGCGAGGCGCCGGATCGCTTCGTCGTCGGCCTGGCGACGCTCAGCCTGGTCTCCGACGCGGCCGGGGAGCAGCCGCTTCTGTGTGTGATCGACGATGTGCAGTGGCTCGACGAGGAGTCGGCGCTCGCGCTTGCGTTCGTCGCGCGCCGGCTCTACGCGGAGTCGGTCGTGGTCGTGTTCGCGACCCGCGAGCCCGGCGAGGTGCTGGCCGGCCTGCCGGAGCTGGTCGTCGAGGGGCTGGGCGCCGACGACGCGCGGGCGCTGCTCGC
>WHSW01000174.1:0-4868 GCA_009379895.1 Solirubrobacterales bacterium | reverse complement strand
AGGTGTCCGACCCAGCCTTCTAGCTGGTCGGGTGAGGCACACCGCTCGACGAGCAGGTGCGCGACCGGGTCGTCGCAGAGACGCGGGGCAACCCCCTCGCGCTGCTCGAGCTGCCCCGCGCTCGGTCGGCGGCGGAGCTCGCGGGAGGGTTCGGGCTTCCGGACGGCCGGCCGCTGGCGGACCGCATCGAGCAGAGCTTCATCCGGCGGCTCGAGTCGCTTCCGGTCGCGACACGGCACCTCCTGCTCGCGGCGGCGGCCGAGCCGGTCGGTGACGTGGCCCTGTTATGGCGCGCGGCCGAGCGGCTCGGGCTCGGCGCGGACGCGGCCGCGCCCGCCGAGACAGCGGGGCTGATCGAGCTCGGCGCCAGGGCGCGGTTTCGACATCCCCTGGTGCGCTCGGCGGTCTACCGGGCGGCGGCCGTGGCCGACCGGCGGGAGGTGCATCGGGCGCTTGCCGAGGCGACCGATCCGGCTGCGTACCCCGATCGCCGCGCGTGGCACCGCGCATGGGCGGCGGTGGGGCCCGACGAGGAGGTGGCCAGCGAGCTCGAGCGCTCGGCCCAACGGGCGCGCGCACGCGGTGGTGTTGCGGCGGCGGCCGCCTTTCTCGAGCAAGCCGCCCGGCTGACCCCGGATCCAGCCCGTCGGGGCGAGCGAGCGCTGGCCGCCGCGCAGGCCAAGCAGCAGGCCGGCGCCTTCGATGCCGCCCTGGAACTGCTGGCCAGGGCGCGGGCAGGGCCGCTCGGCGAGCTCGATCGGGCCCGGACCGACCTGCTGCAGGCCCAGATCGCATTCGCCCTCAACCGCGGCAGCGACGCTCCCCCGTTGCTGCTCACGGCCGCCAGGAGGCTCGAGCCGATCGACGTCGGGCTGGCGCGTGAGACGTACCTGGAGGCGCTGTCCGCGGCGATGTTCGCCGCGCGTTTCGCCACCGGCGGCGATCCGCTCTCCGTGGCAGAGGCCGCACGCGCGGCTCCCCCCGCGCCACGTCCCCCGCGCACGACCGATCTCTTGCTCGACGGCCTGGCGACTCGGTTCACCGAAGGGCACGGCGCAGCGGCGCCGATGCTCAGGCAGGCCGTGAGCGCCTTCAGCCATCGCGAGGCATCCTGGGAGGACGAGCTGCGTTGGCTTTGGCTGGCCTGCATCGCCGCCCTGGACCTGTGGGACGACGAGGCCTGGGGCCGGCTCGCCGGACGCCACGTCCAGCTCGCCCGTGACGTGGGGGCACTCTCGGAGCTGCCCCTCGCCCTCAACATGCGTAGCGTCGTCCACACGTTCGCCGGCGAGCTGGCCGCGGCCGCGTCGCTGATCGAGGAGGCTGAAGCGGTCACCGAGGCGACCGGGAGTGGGCTCACGCCCTACGGGGCCGTCGTGCTCGCCGCCATGCGGGGGCACGAAGCGGAAGCCTCCGCGCTGATCGATGTCATCACCAAGGAGGCGGAGCTACGCGGCGAGGGTGTGGGGATGACCGTCGCCGAACTCGCGGAGGCGTGGCTCTGCAACGGCCGGGCCCGTTACGAGGGGGCCCTGGCCGCTGCAGGGCGTGCGACCGAGCACCCCGATGAGCTGGGGGTTTCGGCCTGGGCCCTGCCCGAGCTGATCGAGGCGGCAGTCCACAGCGCGAGGCTCGACCTCGCCACTGTCGCCCTCAGGCGGCTCACCGAGGCCACCCGGGCGAGCGGCACCGACTGGGCGCTGGGGATCGAGGCCCGCTCGCGGGCGCTGCTCGCCGAGGGCGAGGCTGCCGACGAGCTCTACCGCGAGGCGATCGAGCGGCTCGACCGAAGCGGGGTCGGCGCGTTTGCCGCGCGCACCCATCTCCTCTACGGCGAATGGCTACGCCGCGAGCGCCGCCGCCTGGATGCGCGCGAGCGGTTGCGGATCGCCCATGAGATGCTCACGCAGATGGGCATGGAGGCCTTCGCCGAGCGCGCCGAGCGCGAGCTGCTGGCCACCGGCGAGACGGCCCGCAAGCGCACTGTCGAGACCAGCGACGAGCTCACCGCCCGTGAGGCTCAGATCGCCCGGCTCGCCCGTGACGGTCTTTCGAACCCCGAGATCGGCGCGCAGCTCTTCATCAGCCCTCGGACGGTCCAGTACCACCTGCGCAAGGTCTTCCTAAAGCTCGACATCAGCTCGCGCAGCCATCTCGGCCGCGTTCTTCAAAGCCGCCACAACGCGGCCTAGCCGTCCTGGCCTTCGGTGTTGGTGAACCCGGCCGAGGAGCCGGGTTGTCGCGGGAGCGGTGGGGCCCGCGACTGGCGACTCGGACTGGCGCGTTGGCGGATTCGAGACCGTGGCGGCCGCGGGATCCTCGCTCCATGGCACACGCACTGCCGACCCTCCACCATTCACCGGCGCTCGGGCCGATCGACGAGTCGCGCGGCCCGGGCAGAAAGGACGTGAGTCCATGAGCTACGCGATCGAATGGATGCCCGCCGCCGCCTTCTTGGGGTTGGTCACAATCCTGTGCGTGCCGTACCTCGGCTTCCTGGTCGGGATGGTGCTGCTCGTGGTCGTTGTGCTCGTCGCGGCAGCGGCCCTCGTGGCGCTCGCGGGGGCGGTCATCGCGGCGCCGTATCTGCTCGGCCGCTCCGCCCGTCGCCGTTGGCAGGCATGGACCGCCGCCGGCCGACCCCAGTCGCGCCCTGCCCGCGCTCGAGCAGCAGCAGTGGATGCTTCGCGCCCAGCTTCCGGTCGAGTCTGAGCAGCTCAGTCGCTGGTCACGACCCCAAGCCCCTCACCGAAGCGGCCCGCGGGGACGCTGGCGAGTTGGTTGCGCGAGGTGATGTCGAGCTTGGCGAAGACCTTGTGCAGGTGGTACTGGACCGTGCGCGGGCTGATGAATAGCTGGGCGCCGATGTTCGGGTTGGAGAGCCCGTCACGGGCGAGTCGGGCGATCTGTGCCTCCTGGGGCGTGAGGTCGTCGCGCGTCTCCGCGCTGCGCTTGCGCGCGGTTTCGCCGGTGGCCTGGAGCTCGCGACCAGCACGCTCGGCAAACGCCTCGGCCCCGATGCTGCCGAACGTTTCGTGTGCGGCGCGAAGCTCTTCACGGGCTTCCACCCTGCGATTCTCGCGTCGCAGCCACTCCCCGTATACGAGTTGGGCGCGGGCGAGGTGAACGGCGATTCGACTGCGGCCGAGCCGCTCGATCGCCTCGCGGTAGAGAGCCTCGCCCTCATCGCCTTCGCTTAAGAGAGCCTCCGACCGGGCCTGAACGCCCAGTGCCCAGTCGGTGCCGCTCGCGCGTGTCCGTCCTGCAAGCCGCCGCACGGCGCTTGATGCGATCTCATGGGCGCCGCTTCGGACGGCTGCCTCAACCAGCTCAATCAGCGCCCACCCGTAGAAACCGAGATCCTCGTAGGCGCACGCCCGCTCCGCTGCGGCCAGGGCCTTCTCATAGCGGCCGAGGCCGTTGTACAAGACCGCGGTCGCGTAGTGGGCCAGACCGATCGCTCTTCCTTCACCGCGCGTTCTCGCGTCTTTGAGGCTGGCCTCGATGACGGGGAGCGCTGCGGCCTCCTTGCCGCGCCAGGCGAGGAGGACCAGCGACGTATATCTGAGTGGGGCATTCCCTACGGCCCGGCTGATCGCGTCCGCCTCCTCGATCAGGGCCGCCGCGGCGGCGAACTCGCCAGCGTGCAAATGAACGCAGGCGCGGTACGACAGCGCGATCGGAAGGACGGCGAGCGCACCGCTATCGCGAGCCAGGCTGACGGCGCGATTGGCCAGCGCATGCCACCTCTCGTCATCCCACAGTTCGGGTGCGAGTGGCTCTGGTGTTACTGGGCACGAGGTCCAGAGCCAGCGCAAGCCAGCGTCGTCGCCGGTGCGATCTCCTTCGGCGAACGCGTTCAGCGCTCGCTTCAGCACAGGCAAGGCTTCGCCGTATGGCTCGGTGAAGCGCATTGCCAGGCCGTCGAGGAGCAGGTCGACCGGACGCGGTGGCAGCGGTCCGGGAGGCGCCGCGCGAGCCCCCTTGGCCGCCTCTACAACCCCACCGGCACGGCTCTCGCGGCCAGCGAAGATCTCGGCTCCGAACGCCTCCACGTACGTCTCACGCGCCGACGCGACATCAAGCGGCTCGAACCGTTTCGCGGCCTCGAGCAACAAGGGCGGCGCGTCACTTCCGCGTGTCCGGGCAAAGGCAATCTGGCCGCGAAGCCACGCCAGACGGGCGCGCTCGAGATCATCGAGCGGGGAGAGCTCGGCAACGCCGAACAGCGCTTGCGCCGCTTCGGGTGCGCCGGCTTCCAGCTTGGCGCGGGCCGCAGCCAGCGCTCGCGTTCCACGTCCTGCGGGATCGGGAGTCAGCTCGGCCGCTCGTTCCAGGAATGCCGCCATGGCGGCGAAGCCGCCGCGAGCTCGTGCTCGATCGGCCGAGCGTTCGAGCTCGCCGGCCACCTCCTCGTCGGGTCCGCCGGCCGCCTGCGCGCGGTGCCACGCGCGGCGATCGGGGTCCACCACCGGATCGGTTGCTTCAGCGAGAGCCCGATGCACCTCCCGTCGGTCCGAGACCGCGGCCGCCTGGTAGACGGCCGAGCGCACCAAGGGGTGACGGAACCGCACCCGGGTGCCAAGCTCAATCAGCCCCGCGGTCTGCGCAGGCTCAGCCGCGTCGGCTCCGAGCCCCAGCCGCTCCGCCGCGCGCCATAACAGCGCCACGTCGCCCACCGGCTCGGCCGCCGCCGCGAGCAGGAGTCGTCGCGTCTCGCCCCGTAGTGACTCGAGCCGCCGTAGGAAGCTCTGCTCGATCCGGGCCGTCAGCGGCTGCTCGTCGGGGACACCGAACCCTCCCGCAAGCTCCGGCGCCGAGAGGCCATGAGGCAGCTCCAGCAGAGCGAGCGGGTTGCCGCGCGTCTC
>WHSW01000173.1 GCA_009379895.1 Solirubrobacterales bacterium | reverse complement strand
GGAGTTCGACCGCCTGGCGGTCGCGGTCGTCGACGAGCAGCACCGCTTCGGCGTCAACCAGCGCCGCCCGCTGGACCGCAAGGCGCCGGGCGCGCTAGCGCCACACGTGTTGCACATGACCGCGACGCCGATCCCGCGCACGCTCTCGCTGACGGCCTACGGTGACCTCGACTCGACCACGATCCGCGAGCTTCCCGCCGGGCGCCGCCCGGTCAAGACCTGGGTCGTCGGCGAGGAGAAGCGCGCCGGCGCCTACGGCTTCATCCGCGACCGCCTGCGCGAGGGGCGCCAGGCGTACGTCGTCTGCCCGCTGGTCGCGGATTCCGAGAAGCTGCGGGCGAAGGCGGCCGGGGCGGAGGCCGAGCGCCTGCGCGGGGGCGAGCTCGCCGACTTTCGGGTCGGCCTGCTGCACGGCCAGCTCTCCTCGCGCGAGAAGTCCGCGGCGATGGAGGCCTTCGTCGCCGGTGAGCTCGACGTGCTCGTGGCGACCACCGTGATCGAGGTCGGGATCGACGTCCCGAATGCGACCGTGATGCTGATCGAGGGGGCCGAGCGCTACGGGCTCTCGCAGCTGCACCAGCTTCGCGGGCGCGTCGGCCGCGGCTCGCACGAGAGCCAATGCATCCTCTTCGCCGACCCCGAGTCCGACCTCGCCCGCCGCCGGATGGGGGCGATCGCGCGGATCTCCGACGGCTTCGAGCTCGCCGAGGTCGACCTGACGCTGCGCGGCGAGGGGGAGATACTCGGCACCCGCCAGAGCGGCCTGCCGCGCTTCCGGGTCGCCGAGCTGCCCGAGGACGCCAGCCTGCTCACCGAGGCGCGCGCCGAGGTCCTGGCGCTGCTGCGCGAGCACGGGGACCTCGCCTCCCCGGCCCTCGGGCCGCTGCTCGACGCCGCCCGCGAGCGCTTCGGCGACGAGCGCGTGGCCGGGATCGCGGCCTGAGGCCGCACGCCCCGGCCGGGCCCCGTCGGGCGCTGTAGCCTCGCCCGCGATGAGGGTCGTAGCCGGCGAGCTCGGTGGTCGCACGATCGCCTCGCCGCCGGGGCGCTCGACCGCCGTACGCCCGACCTCCGACCGCGCCCGCGAGACCCTGTTCAGCGTGCTCGGCAGGCTCTCGGGGCTACGCGTGCTCGACCTCTTCGCGGGCACCGGCGCGCTGGCGATCGAGGCGGTCTCGCGGGGGGCGGACTCGGCTGTGCTGGTCGACTCCAAGCCCGCGCTCGCGCGCCGCAACGTCACCGAGCTCGGGATCTCCAATCGCTGCCAGGTGGTGCGCTCGGACGCGATCCGCTATCTCGAGCGCAGCGACGAGCGCTTCGGGCTGATCCTCTGCGACCCGCCGTATAGACTCGCCGACCGCCTTGCGCCCCAACTCGCCGAACATCTGCCGCCGCGCCTGGCCCGTCACGGGCACCTCGTGGTCGAGAGCGCCGCGCGCCGCCCGCTCGAGCTCGACCTCCCCGGCCTGCCCCTGGTCGACGAACGCCGGGTCGGCGAGGCGTTGATCCGGGTCTGGAGCGAGCGATGAGCGAGCGGACGGCGATCTGTCCGGGCAGCTACGACCCGGTCACCAACGGCCACCTCGACATCATCGGGCGCACCTCGCGGGTCTTCGACCGGGTGATCGTCGCGGTCGTCGGCCAGGGGATCCGCAAGTCGACGACCATGTTCACCGCCGACGAGCGCCGCGACTTCCTCGTCGACGCGACGGGCGGGCTCGCCAACGTCGAGATCGAGATCTTCACCAACCTGCTGGTCGACTTCGCGCGCGAGCGCCGGGCGACCGCGATCGTCAAGGGCCTGCGCGCGATCTCGGACTTCGAGTACGAGCTCGAGATGAACCAGCTCAACCGCAAGCTGGCCCCCGAGCTCGAGTCGGTCTACTTCTTCGCCTCCCCCGACTACAGCTTCCTGCGCTCGACCGGGGTCAAGGAGATGGCGACCTTCGGGGGTGACGTCAGCGACCTCGTGCCGGCGCCGGTCGCCGAGGCGCTGCATCGCCGCGCCCGGCGCTGACGCTGGGCAGGAGCTTGCAACGGGGCGCCGAAAAATGGCCGGCAGCAGCCGATCCGCGCCCGGCCGCGTAAGCTTCCACCAGCTCTCATGGATGTTCTCGTCCTAATAGACAAACTCGACGACCTGATCCACAACGCCCGGCCGGTGCCGCTGACCGACCAGGTCCGCGTCGATCGGGAGGAGATCTACGACCTGCTCGACCAGATGCGGGCGACGATCCCCGAGGAGATCAAGCAGGCGCGCTGGATCGTCAAGGAGCGCCAGGAGATGCTCGCCGAGGCCAAGCGCGAGGCCGAGCGCGTGGTCAAGGAGGCCCGCGATCAGCAGGAGCGCCTGATCTCCGAGGAGGAGGTCTACCGCCAGGCCGAGCGCGCCGCCGAGGAGATCATCGAGGACGCGCGCGAGACCGAGCGCCAGATCCGACTCGGCGCCGAGGACTACGCCGACGAGATCCTCTCCACCCTCGAGGTCAACCTCGAGAAGTTCCTCGCGGCCGTCCAGCGCGGCCGCGACCGTCTCGCCGGGCGAGAGGAAGAGCCCGCCGAAGTCGGCTGACCGCGGCCGGCCGACCGGCGCCGGTTGCCGGCGGCGCCTGCCTACAGCTCCGTCTCGTGCCGGCCCGCGCGCCCGGCGTCGGACCGGTCGTAGAAGCGGCCGAGCATGGCGGCGGTCTCGTCCGGATCGGCGCAGGTGTAGGCGTTCCAGGCCTCGGTGCGAAGCTGGAAGTCCAGGGGCTGGCCGATCACGTCGAGGATCGTCTGCTTGGCCGAGCGCACCGCGTGCTGGGAGTTGCGAAGGACCTGGCGGGCGACCTTCTCGGCCTCGGCGAGCAGCGTCTCGTGGGGGACGACCTTGGTCACCAGACCCCACTCGAGGGCCTGACGGGCGTCGACGGGCTCCGCGGTGAGCAGCATGTGCGATGCGACCCCCACGCCGCAGGCGTTGACCAGCCGGACGAGGCCGCCGTCGCCGTGGTGAAAGCCCCGCCGCGCCTCGAAGGAGCCGAACATCGCGCGCTCGGAGGCGATCCTGATGTCGCAGGCCAGGGCCGTCTCGAGCCCGCCGGCCAGCGCCCAGCCGTTGACGGCGGCGATGATCGGCTTCGGGATGCGGTGCATCCCCCGCGTCAGGCCGTTGAGCCCGAGCTCGACGATCGCGCGGATGTCGCTCGGGCGGGCGTCGCTGATGATCGGCGGGATGTAGGTCTTCAGGTCGGCGCCGGCGCAGAAGGCGTCCTCGCCGGCGCCGGTGAGGATCGCGACGTCGACCTCGTCGTCGTCGCCGAACTCGGTCCAGGCGTCGATCATGGCGCGGTGCACGTCGGGGTCGACCGCGTTTCGCGCCTCGGGGCGGTTGATCGTCACCCAGGCGATCCGATCGCGCTTCTCGTACAGGACCTTCGGCATCTCGCCTCCTAACGGCTAGTCGTAGCTGGCACCGATCACGGCCAGGTCGTCGGCCTCCCAGACGACCTGGCCGTCGCACCAGCGCGCCTGATCGGCGGCCGGCGAGGGCCGGTCGAAGTCGGGGGTGAGCGAGGCGATCCGGCGCTCCGGGGGGACTTCGACGACGTCGCCGAAGACGAGCGCGCGCGACTCGGCGCGCACGCGGCGAAACAGGTCGCGCTTGCCGTCGGCGTCGAGGTGGTGGATGGTGAGCACCGAGATGACCAGGTCCCAGGGGCCGTCGGGCAGCGGGTCCTCGATCCGCGCCAGGCGGACGTCGATGCCGAGCTCGCGGGCCTCGAAGACCATCCGCGGAGTCGAGTCGAGGCCGGTCACCAGGGCCTCGGGGTAGCGCTCGAGCAGCCGCCTGGTCGTCTCGCCGGTGCCGACCCCGAGCTCGAGCACCCGGGCCGGGGCGAACGGGATCGCGGCGATCGTCTCGCGCTGCAGCTCGTCGTAGCGCGGGACGTCGGCCCGGATCATCGCCTCGTAGGTCTCGGGCGCGAAGTGGAACTGGGTCGCGCGGCCTTCAGGGGTGCTCATCTCGCTCGCTAACCTCGAAAACGATGGCGGCGGCGCAGTATCACACGATCGATCTGACCCGGCTGGCGCTCGGCTCGGGACAGGGCACGAGGCTCGAGCTCGCGGTCGATCCGGGCACGATCGCGCTCGGCGGCAGCGAGTACTCGGTCGGCGGCGGAACGGTCCTCGCGCGGATCGACATCTCGCGCACGGCGACCGGCTACGCGCTGCGGATGGGCTACGCCGGGGCGCTCGAGGGCCCGTGCGTCCGCTGCCTCGAGCCGGCGCGCCTCGAGGTCGAGGTCGACGCCCGCGAGGTCGATCAGCCGAGCACCGACGACGAGGAGCTGACCAGCCCCTACGTCTCGGACGGGGTCATCGACCTGAGCCGCTGGGCGCACGACGCGCTGGCGCTCTCGCTTCCCCAGCAGATCCTCTGCCGGGTGGACTGCGCCGGGCTGTGCGCGATCTGCGGCGAGTCCCTCAACGACGCCGAGCCGGGCGCGCACGACCATCCCCGCGAGCCCGATCCCAGGTGGGCGAAGCTGCGCGAGCTGCAGTAGCTACCATCCCCGGCGCCGATGGCCGTCCCGAAGAAGAGAACCTCCTCGCAGCGCCGCGACAAGCGGCGCGCGACCCACAAGCCGCCCAAGCCGCGGTTGAACGAGTGCCCCCGGTGTCACAGTCCCCGGCTCCCGCACCGCGTCTGCCCCGTCTGCGGCACCTACGCGGGCCGCGAGGTGATCGCGCAGGAGATCGGCGAAGTCGACTCGCCGGGCGGCTCGTAGGCCCGGGCCCACGATGACAACCGTCGCCCTCGACGGCCGGGGGGCCGAGCGGGGGGCCGAGGCGATCGTCGCCGGCGCCCGCGCCGCGGCCGAGGCGGGGATCGGTCTCCGCGTCTTCGGCGACCCCGAGCGGCTTGCCGCCCTGACCGGCGTCGGCGGGATCGAGGTGGTGGCGGCGCAAGAGGAGATCACCAACGACCAGGAGCCGGTCGCCGCGGTTCGCCGGACGCCGGAGGCCTCGATCGTGCTCGCCGCGGCCGACGTCGCCGAGGGCCGCTCGGACGCGCTCGCGAGCGCCGGGCCGACCGGGGCGACGATGACCGCGGCGCTCTTCGCCCTGCGCCGGATGCACGGCGTGCGCCGCCCGGCGCTGGCCCTGCAGCTCGCCGTTCCCGGCGCCGACGGCCCGCCTGGGCTGCTGCTCGACGTGGGAGCGAACACCGAGGTCAGGTCGGTCGATCTGGTCCAGTTCGCGTACCTCGGCGCGGCGTTCAGCCAGGCGGTGCTGGGCGTCGAGCGCCCGCGCGTCGCGCTGCTCTCGGTCGGCGAGGAGGCGAAGAAGGGGACGGCCGATGTGGTCGAGGCGCACGCCGAGCTCGCCGCCTCCAACGGGATCGACTTTCGCGGCAACATCGAGGGGCGCGACCTGCTCGGCGGCGCCGCCGACGTCGTGGTCACCGACGGCTTTACGGGCAACGTGGCGCTGAAGGCGATCGAGGGCACGGCCCGCGCCGTCGCCGCCGCCGTCGGTGCCGCCGCGCGCTCGAACCCCATTGCGGCGATCGGCGGCCTGATGCTGCGCCCGGCGCTCGGCGGGCTGCGCCGCGAGCTGGACCCCGACACCACCGGGGGAGCGATCCTGCTCGGGCTGCGCGGGGTCGCGGTGGTCGGGCACGGCAGCTCGGGCCCCGAGGGGATCGCGAACGCGATCCGGCTCGCGGTGCGCGCCGTCGACCAGCGCGCGGTCGAACGCACCGCCGCGCTGCTCGAGCGCTCGGGGGCGACCAGATCCGCGATGCGTGATAGGAAGGAGCCGGAATGAGCCAGAGCCTCGGTCGTGAGGACGTGATGACCAAGGTGCGTGAGCACCTGTCCGCCGAGCTCGAGGTCGACCAGGCCGAGATCTCGGAAGCGACCCGCTTCAAGGACGATCTCGACGCCGACTCGCTGGACCTCTACGAGCTCGTCATGGAGCTCGAGGACTCCTACGGGATCAAGGTCTCCGAGGAGGAGGCGTCGCGGATCGAGACGGTTGGCGACGCGGTCGACTTCGTGGCCGGGCGCCTGCGGGACTAGGTCGTAGGTGGCGCGCGGGATCCGCAGGCTCGGGCGCGGGGGTCGCGGCCGCCGCGCCGCGGCGAGCGGGCCGGGCTCGCTGCGCGAGCTGCTCGACGACCTGCCGCCGCCCCTGCGCCGTCAGGCGCTCACGCACTCGTCCTGGGTCGACCACCGCGCCGACTCCTACGGGCGCCTCGCCTTCCTGGGCGACAGCGTCCTCGGTCTGGCGGTCGCCGAGCATCTCTTCCGGCGCTACCCCCGCGCGGACATCGGCCGGCTGACCAAGATGCACGGGCAGGCGGTCAGCGGTCGGGCCTGCGCCGGGGTGGCGACCGCGCTCGGGGTGCCCGCGCTGCTCGTCGAGACGGCGCCCGAGCGACTCGAGGGCGGGATCGAGGCCGGCTCCCTGCTCGCCTCCGAGCGAGCCCTGGCGTCGGTCTGCGAGGCGGTGATCGGCGCCTGCTATCTGCATCACGGCTTCGAGACGACCGCCGCGGCGACGGTGGCCGCCTTCTCGACCGAGGTCGAGATCGCCTCGGAGCGGCTGCTGGACTTCAAGTCGGCGCTCCAGGAACGGCTCGCGCGCGACGGCTCGAGGGTCCGCTACGAGGTCGTCGGCGAGGTCGGCCCGCCGCACAACCGCGTCTTCGAGGTCACCGCGAGCGTCAACGGCGAGGTCCTCGGCAACGGCTCCGGGCGCTCGAAGAAGGCGGCCGAGCAGAACGCGGCCGAGCAGGCGCTCGAAGGCCTCGGCGCGTGAGCCACGAAGACGTCCGGTGCGCCCGGAAGGCTATGCGTCGTCTGGGGGCGCCCGCCTCGGCCCGGACCAGAACATGCATCTGAGCTCGATCACGATCAAGGGCTTCAAGTCCTTCCCCGAGCGGACGAAGCTCGTCTTCTCCCCGGGCGTCAGCGTGATCGTCGGCCCGAACGGATGCGGCAAGTCGAACGTCACCGACGCGGTGCTCTGGGCGCTGGGCGAGCAGAGCCCGCTCAGCGTCCGCGGCCAGACGATGCAGGACATGATCTACGCCGGCGGCGAGGGAGTCGGCCCGAGCTGCCACGCCGCGGTCGAGGTGGTGCTCGAGAACGACGAGACCGATCCCGCCGCGGATCCCGCCGGCCTTGGTTTTGCGGAGATCTCGATCACGCGCCGGCTCGAGCGTGGCGGGGAGGGCTCGTACCGGCTGAACGGCGCGCGGGCGCGGCTCGCCGACGTGATCGAGGTCCTCTCCGACGCCAACCTGGGCCGCGAGATGCACTCGGTGATCAGCCAGGGGCGGGTCGAGGAGATCGTGCTCTCGGCTCCGCGTGACCGCCGGCTGCTGGTCGAGGAGGCCGCCGGGCTCGGCAAGCACCGCAAGCGTCGCCGCCGGGCGCAGCTCAAGCTCGAGCGAACGCAGGACAACCTCGATCGGGCCCTCGACGTCGAGCGCGAGGCCCGCGGGCGGCTGCGCCCGCTCAAGCGCCAGGCCCAGGCGGCGGACATCCACGCGCGGCTCGAGCGCGAGTCCGCCGAGTTGCGCGCCAGGTTGCTCGCGTCCGAGCTTCGCGGCCAGGACCTCGAGGTCGCCGAGGGCGAGCGCGAGGCCGCGGGGGC
>WHSW01000172.1 GCA_009379895.1 Solirubrobacterales bacterium | reverse complement strand
GCCCGCTCGGCGTCGCCGATCGAGTCGGGATCGAGCGGCTCGGTTCGCTTCGCGCGCAGGTGGTCGATCGCCAGGTTGCGGGTGATCGAGAGCAGCCAGGTGGCGACCCGCCCGCGGCGGGCGTCATAGGCGGCGGCGTGGCGCCAGGCGCGGGTGAACGCCTCCTGCGCGATCTCCTCGGCCACGGCGCGGTCACCGACCATGGTCACCGCGAGCCCGAAGACGCGCGCCTGGAAGCGGCGCACGAAGGCCGTCGCGGCGCCCGAGTCGCCGGTGGCCAGGCCGGCGACCAGGGCCTCATCGGTAAGAGACCACATACCGTTCTACGGCTCCTGCGGGCGACGGGATTGCCCGCCGCCGATCCCCTGCGAGGGTTTGGCCCGTACCGGAGCGTAAGACCTTGCATCCCAACGTATGAGGAGGCTACCCGTGGTGCGCAGATCCCCGGCCCCGTTCCTGGCCCTGAGCGCGATCGCGATCGCGCTCACGCTCGTGGCCTGCGGCGGCGACGACGAGGACGCCACCGGCGCGGCGACGACCCCCGAGGCCGCGACGACCGACGACCAGATCTCGACCGAGGCGGGGGCCAGCGCCTCGGGTCCCGGCGGCACGGTCACGATCGGCGAAACCGAGTACGCGCTCCACCCGTCCCACCCGACCGTCGAGCCCGGCGAGGTGACCTTCGACGTCAGCAACGACGGCAGCACGGTCCACGACCTCGAGATCGAGGGCGAGGGGCTCGAGGAGAAGACGGATCCGATCGAGCCGGGCGACACCGCGCGCCTGGCGGTGGCGCTGGACCCCGGCACCTACGAGCTCTACTGCACGATCGACGGCCACCGGGACCAGGGCATGGAGGGGACGCTGACCGTTCAGTGACGCCCCGGCGGCACCCAGCCGCCGAAGGCGCGCTCGAGCTCGAGCGCGACGGCGATCGCGACGTGGTCGCGGTCGCGCCCGGCCGCGACCTGGACCCCGAGCGGCAGCCCGCGCTCGCCGAGCCCGAGCGGGACCTCGGTCGCGGGCAGCCCGACGAGGTTGAAGAGCGCGGTCGGGGCGAGGACCCAGGGGCGCCCGACGGTGCGCCCGTGGCGGGGCGCGACTCGCGAGAAGGGCGGGTGCAGCAGCACGCCGTCGCCGACCGCGTCGACGACCTCCTCGGCCAGCGCCCGCTCGGCGGTCAGCGCGCGGCGCTCGAGGCGCGCGGGCATGTGGGCCGAGAGGTTCTCGGCCGCGAGCGTGATCAGCAGCGCGTTCGTGTAGCGGCTGCGCCCGCGGACCGCGTCCGCGATCAGGCGCCCGAAGCCGGGCACCTTCGCGCCGCCCTCGGTGAGCAGCTCGCGCAGCCCGCCCGACTCGCGGATCGCGTTCATGTACGGCTCGATCGCCGACTTGAGCCCCGGGAGCGTGATCCGCCGCACCTCGGCGCCCGCGGCTCGGAGGGCCTTCGCCGCATGGATGCGGGCGTTGCGCAGCTCCTGGCTCACCGGCCAGACGGTGACGTCGTCGGAGATCGCGACCCGCAGGCCCTCGATCGAGACGGCGGCGGGATCGCCGAGCTCGACCGCCCGCACGGTGGAGTCCTCGCCATCGGGCCCCGCGATCGCGCGCAGCACCGGCATCAGGTCCGCGGCGCGGCGCGCCAGCGGCCCGCAGCCGAGCAGCGCCGAGCCGCGCTCGTTGGGGAACGGGTAGTGGCCTGTGTGGGGCACGACCCGGCCGGTCGGCTTGTGGCCGAAGACGCCGTTGAAGAAGGCGGGTATGCGGATCGAGCCGCCGATGTCGCTGCCGAGGCCGATCGGCGCGAAGCCGGCGCCGATCGCGGCCCCCTCGCCGCCCGACGAGCCGCCGGCCGTGCGCCGCGGGTCGTAGGCATTCTCGGTCCGACCGTAGACGGGGTTCTGGGCCTCGATCCACATGGTGAGCTCGGAGGTATTGGTGACCCCGAGCGGGATCGCGCCTGCGTCCATGAGCCGCGCGACCACGGTCGCCGAGCGCTCGGCGACGACCCCGGCGCGGTCGGCCGAGCCCGAGGTGTGCGGCATGTCCTCGACCGCGTAGGACTCCTTGATCGTGCATGGGACGCCGAGCAGCGGCGGCAGCTCCTCGCCCGCGCCCGCGGCGGTGACGCGCGCGTCGGCCGCCTCTGCCTCGGCGCGGGCGCGCTCGAAGCGGGTCGCGACGACCGCGTTGAGGTGGGCGTTGTCGCGCTCGATCGCCTCGATGTGGGCGTCGACGACGTCGCGCGCCCGCAGCTCGCCGGCGCGGATCGCCGCCGCCAGGTCGACGGCCGAGCGCTCGGTGAGCGCACGGGCGGGGCCGCCGCCCGCCGCACCGCCCGGCTGTCGCGGCTGGATCTCCCGCTGGCCGGTCCGCATCGACGAGCCAGGATACGAGGGCGCCCGCGGACGGCGATTGTCGCCTGGTGGCGGCGGAGCCATACCACCCGTCACTCGGCCTCGCGCTGGGCGGGGCGGGACGCTCGCCGGCGGTGGCGGCGGTGCCGGCGGTGGGCCGCCTCGCGGGGCGGTGGGCCGCCTGGCGGGGCGCTGGGGGATGCTCCGTCGCCGACAGCTCGACACGCAACAACGCCGGGCCGCTTGGGGTCGAACTATCCCCGGATACGGCGGTCAGCGCGACAACGAGCGCGGTTTGGGGCGGGCGTGTCGTGCTGTCGGCGGGGGAGGCGGGTCGCTCTTCACACGGCTCGCCCGTCGTTATGCCGCCCCTCACCCAGCCTCTACCCGTCCCGGGTGCCAGGGCCCGGCCGGGAGGCGGGACCCAGGCCCGGAGCCTGCGCGCCGGAGCCGCGATCCGGCGTCAGCGAGCGCTCGCGTAGCCTTGCCCCGGTGTCCGTGACCGCGGCCGAGCTGCTCGTTCGCTGCCTCGAGAGCGAGGGGGTCGAGTACGTGTTCGGGATCCCCGGCGAGGAGACCCTCGACCTGAGCGCGGCGCTCGCCGACAGTGCCATCCGCTTCGTGCCGGTGCGCCACGAGCAGGGCGGGGCGTTCATCGCCGACGTCTACGGGCGGCTCACCGGCCGCGCGGGCGTCTGCCTCGGCACGCTCGGCCCCGGGGCCACGAACCTGGTCACCGCGGTCGCCGATGCCTACCTCGACCGCGCGCCGCTGGTCGCGCTCACCGGCCAGGCCGACCTCGAGCGCCAGCACAAGGAGTCGCACCAGTACATCGACGTGGTCAGCCTGATGCGCCCGATCACGAAGTGGAACGCGCGCCTCTCGGACCCCGCGATCACCGCCGAGGTCGTGCGCAAGGCGTTCAAGGTCGCCGAGTCCGAGAAGCCCGGCGCGACGCATCTCGAACTGCCCGAGGACGTGATGGCCGCCGAGGTCCCCGAGGACGCCCAGCGCGAGCCGCTGACGCGAACCCCGGTGCCGGTGGTCGAGCCGCCCGCGCGCCTGCTGCTCGACGCGGCGGCGTTGATCAACTCGGCGGCCCGTCCGATCGTGCTGGCGGGCAACGGCGTCGCCCGCGCTCGGGCGGCGCCGGCGCTGCGCGAGTTCTCACGCGCGACCGGGATCCCGGTCGCCGAGACCTTCATGGGCAAGGGCCTGATGGACGCCGAGTCCGACCGGGCCCTGGGAGCGGTCGGGCTGCAGGCGGGCGACTTCGACATGGCCGGATTCGACGACGCCGACTTGGTGATCGCGGTCGGCTACGACCTGGTCGAGCACTCGCCGGCGCTCTGGAATCCGAATCGCGACCGGCGGATCATCTGCATCGACTCGGTCCCCGCCGAGACCGACGAGAACTTCCTGCCCGAGGTCGAGCTGATCGGCGACCTCTACGCGACGCTCTCGCGGCTCACCGAGGAGTGCCGCTCGACGACCTCCTCCGGCGGCTCGCAGCGGCTGCGCGAGGCGGTCATCGGCCGCCTCGAGGTCGCGGGCTCGGACGACTCTTTTCCGATCCGCCCGGCGCGGGCGCTGCTCGAGATCCGGCGGCTGCTCGACCGCGAGGACATCCTCGTCTCCGACGTCGGCCTGCACAAGCTGTGGATCGGGCGCCTGTGGCCGGCGCGGGCTCCGAACACCGTGCTGATCGCCAACGGCCTCGCCGGGATGGGGTTCGCCGTGCCGGCGGCGATCGCGGCGAAGCTGGTCCGCCCGAACCGCAAGGTGGTGGCGGTCTCCGGGGACGGCGGCTTTCTGATGAACGCGCAGGAGCTCGAGACCGCGAAGCGGCTGGGGACCGCGTTCGTGAACGTGATCTGGGAGAACCGCCAGTACGGCTCGATCGTCTGGAAGCAGGAGAAGCGCTTCGGGCGCCACTTCGGGACCGATTTCGAGAACCCCGACTTCGTCCGCTTCGGCGAGTCCTTCGGCCTTCCCGCCTGGCGCTGCGACTCGGTCGCCGACTACCGGCGGCGCCTCGCCGAGGCCTTGGCGCTCGACGAGCCGTCGCTGATCGTCGTCCCGGTCGACTACTCGCCCGAGATCGCGATCGCCGCCGAGCTCGGCGCCGAGACCGTCCGCATCTGAGGCGGAGGCCGAAGGCCGGAGCCGAGGTCCGGCGCCGTTGAGCCGGCTTATCTGAAGCGCTCGCCCGGCGCGCCTCCGTTGCGGCCCACGCCGGCGCGCCGGCTTGGCCGGACGGTCCAAACTTCGTCGATCGGGCCCGACGAAACCCGCTGCGTGGCTTTTGCAACGTGTATTTTTCGGCGAGGACGGGAGGTGAACCGATGACCGAGGTGGGCTCCAGCGACCGGCACGCCGACGTGGCGCTGCTGCGCGGCCTGACCGAGGCGCGGATCTCCCGCCGCGGGCTGCTGCGCGGCGCGGCGGCGGGGGCGGCCGGCGCCGGACTCGCCGGCCTGCTGGCGGCCTGCGGCATCGAGGGGACGAGGGGGTCCGGGGCCGAGGCCGACTTCAACTGGACGAACTGGTGGGCCGGACAGGAGCAGCAGGGGGCCCTCGACTGGGCCAACTGGCCGCTCTACATCGACACCAGCCACGGCAAGCACCCCGAGCCTGCAGAAGTTCACCGAGCAGACCGGGATCGAGGTCAACTACAAGGCCGTGATCCAGGACAACGCCTCGTTCTTCGCCCAGATCAGGCCGGTGCTCGAGGCCGAGCAGTCGATCGGCTACGACCTGATCGTGATCAGCGACGGCTGGGAGCTGACCCAGATGATCCACAACCGCTGGCTGATCCCGCTCGACCGGACGCGGATGCCGAACTTCACCAAGTACGCCGGCCCGATCGCCAAGGACCCGAGCTTCGACCCGGGCAACACCTACACGGTCACCTGGCAGGCAGGCCTCACCGGGCTCGCCTATGACCCGCGCAAGACCGGGCGCGAGATCACCAGCGTCAAGGACCTCTTCGACCCGGCCTTCGAGGGCAAGGTGGGGATGATGGCCGACAACACCGAGCTCGGCGCGGTCGGGATGCTGGCGCTCGGGAATACCGATCAGCCCAACTCGACGCCCGACGACTGGCGCGCCGCCGCCGAGCTGCTCCAGAAGCAGCGCGACGACGGGATCGTGCGCCAGTACTACGACCAGAGCTACATCAAGGCGCTCGAGAACGGCGACACCTGGGTCACCCAGGCCTGGTCGGGCGACGTCTTTCAGGCCAACAACTCCGGCTTTCCCGAGCTCGAGTTCGTCGTCCCCGAGGAGGGCGTGATGCTCTGGCACGACAACTCGATGATCCCCCTGCACGCCGCGCACCCGGTCGACGCGATGGAGTGGATCGACTTCTACTACCGGCCCGAGATCCAGGCGATGATCGCCGACTGGGTCTGGTACCTGTCGCCGGTCCCCGACGCGAAGGAGATCATCGCGACGAAGATCGACGACCCGACCGTCGCCAACAGCCCGCTGGTCTTCCCGCCGCCGTCGCTGGAGCGCCAGTTTCGGGAGTACTACACGTTCAAGGGCGTCGACGACCACGAGGAGTACACCTCGATCTTCGATCCGATCATCCAGTCATGAGCGTGGGCGCGCGCCTGCGGCGGTCGATCGTCCCCTACCTGCTCAGCCTGCCGGCCGGGCTCTGGCTGCTCGTCTTCTTCCTGATCCCGCTGCTCACCATCATCTCCGTCTCGCTGATGGTCGGCAACCCGGTCGAGGGCTTCAACCTGACCTGGAACTTCGACGTCTACCCGGACGCGGTCAGCCAGTACGCAACGCAGTACGGCCGCTCCTTCCTCTACGGGGGGATCTCGACCCTGATCGCGCTCGTCGTCATGTATCCGGTCGCCTACTGGATCGCCTTCCACGGCGGGCGCCACAAGTCGGTCCTGCTGTTTTTGATCCTGCTTCCGTTCTTCGTCTCGTTCGTAATCAGGATCCTCTCCTGGCAGTTCATCCTCGCCGACGAGGGGATCGTGCTCGGCACGCTCAAGGACATCGGGCTGCTCGGCGAGGGAGTGCATGTGCTGTCGACGCCCGGCGCCGTGATCGCCGGCCTGACCTACGACGCGCTGCCGTTCATGGCCCTGCCGCTCTACGTCTCGCTCGAGCAGATCGACCGCGCCCACGTCGACGCCGCCGCCGATCTGTACGCGAACGCGCGCCAGCGCTTCTTGCGCGTGATCCTGCCGCTCTCGGCGCCCGGCGTGTACGCGGGGATCCTGCTCGTCGCGATCACCAACGTCGGCGACTACCTGAGCGCCTCGATCCTGGGCGGGCCGAACACGACGATGATCGGCAACGTGATCCAGACCCAGTACGTGCAGAACTCGAACTACCCGCTCGCCTCGGCGCTGGCCCTGATGCTGATGACGACGCTGCTGGTCGGCATGTTCCTCTACCCGCGCACGTTCGGGACCCGCAGGCTGCAGGAGTACACCTGATGGAGGCCGCGACCGTCGAGGCGTCGCCCCGGCCGCGCTCTCCCGCCCGCCCGCCTCGGAGGCGATGGACCCGCTTCCTGCTCCCCACCTACGTGGTCGTGGTGCTGCTCTACACCATGGTGCCGATCGCGGTCATGATCCTGTACGGGTTCAACCAGTCGCCGACCGACCGCCTCACCTTCGCCTGGAACGGGTTCACGCTCGACTGGTACCGGCGCCTGTTCGAGATCTCCGATCTCACCGACGCGCTCCTTCACTCGCTGGAGATCGCGGCGCTGAGCACCGTGATCGCGGTCGCCCTCGGCACCCCCGCCGCCCTGGCGCTGGCGCGCTATCGCTTCCGCGGGCGCGGCCTCGGCGACGTCGTGGTGCTCGCCGACATCGCGGCGCCCTCGGTGGTGGTCGGCGCCTCGCTGCTCGGCTTCTTCGTCTACTTGGGCGTGCCGCGCGGGTTCGGAACGATCCTCCTCGCGCACGTCGCCTTCAACGTCGCCTTCGTCGTCATCGTCGTCCAGGCCCGCGTCTCGGACCTCGACGAGTCGCTCGTCGAGGCCGCTCGCGACCTGGGGGCGAGCCCGCTGGTGGCCTTCTGGAAGGTGACCCTGCCGCTCATCTTCCCGGGCATCCTGGCGGCCTCGCTGCTCGCCTTCGCGCTCTCGATCGACGACTTCATCATCACCAGCTTCGTCGCCGGCCAGACCCTGACCTTCCCGCTCTGGGTCTACGGCGCGGTCAAGGTCGGCATCCCGCCCCAGGTGTTCGTGATGGGGACCCTGATCTTCACGATCGGGATCCTGTTCGCGATCGCCGCCGTGATCGCCAACCGGCGCTCCCCGGCGTGAGCGTGGCCGTGGCGCGAACGTCGGCGCTGCTCGGCGAGCTCGCGCGGGCCCTGCCCGAGCGCCCGTTCGCGAT
>WHSW01000171.1 GCA_009379895.1 Solirubrobacterales bacterium | reverse complement strand
CCATGCCTCGGTCCGGATGCCACCACCGCACCAATATCTCCACCGAGTTGATGGTCCGGTCGGCGAGATCGAGCTTGGGTTGGCAGTACAGCAACAATTGGCCGGCGCGGATCGCGCGGCGCGCCCCGGCGAGCAGCCGCTCGAGGAAGGCCAGGTTGTGGATGGTCAGCATCCGGCCGGCGGTCAGCTCCTCGGCGCGGCACAGGTAATGCAGGTAGGCGCGGGTGTGACGGGCGCAGGTCGCGCACTCACAGCCGTCCACCAGGGGGCCCTCGTCGGTCGCGTACGCGGCCCGCGCGACGTCGAAGCGAAACCGCGAGGCGGGCAGGGGCGCGAGCGCCATCCCGTGGCGCGCGAGCCGGGTCGGCACCGCACAGTCGAAGGTGTCGATCCCGATCCCGATCCCGACCAGCAGGTCGTCGGGCTCGCCGATCCCGAGCAGATGCTTGGCGGGCTCGCCGGGAAGCAGCGAGGCGGTGAGCTCGACGACGCCGTGCATCTGCTCCTTGTCGCGGCCGAGCGTGCCGCCGATCGCGAGGCCGTCGGCCGCGGCCGCCGCGGTCCCCTCGGCCGAGATTCGCCGCAGGTCCTCGTGCACGCCGCCCTGGACGATCCCGAACACGGCCTGGTCGGCGGGTCCATGCTCGGCGTGCCAGGCGAGGCTGCGCTCAAGCCAGCGCTGGGTGCGCTCGGTCGAGCGGGCGGTGTAGTCGCGGTCGGCGTGGTAGGGCGTGCACTCGTCGAAGCTGAGCGCGATGTCGGAGCCGAGCGCCGCCTGGGTCGCCATCGACTCCTCCGGCCCGAGGAATCGCTTCGAGCCGTCGACGTAGGAACGAAACGCGACCCCGCGCTCGGAGATCTCGACCGCCCCGCCCGACGGCGCGGCGGCACCGCGGCGCCCCTTGATCTCGTCCGCGACATTGCCGTGCGCCATCGAGAAGACCTGGAAGCCGCCCGAGTCGGTGACGATCGCCCGCTCCCAGCCCATGAACCGGTGCAGGCCGCCGAGCTCGGCGACCCGCTCGGGCCCCGGGGAGAGGAAGAGATGGAAGGTGTTGCCGAGCACCAGCCGGTAGCCGAGCGCGGCGACGTCGGCCGAGCTCAGGGTGCGGACCGCGCCGCGCGTCGCCAGCGGCACGAACGCGGGCGTCTCGACCGGCCCGTGGGAAGTGTGGAGCCGCCCGGTCCGGGCGGCTCCGTCACGCGCATCGATCTCGAAGCGCAGGCGCTGGGGGTCGTCGCGCACGCCCCCAGCGTATGCGCTCGACCGCTACTTCTCGGACGCCTCGGTCGCCGTGCCGTTGACCCCGGCGCCGATCGCGACCCGGTGCGGCTTGCGCTCCTCGGGCTTGGGGATCCGCACCTCGAGCACGCCGTCGTCGAACCCGGCGGCGACCCGGTCGGCGTCAACCCCGTCCGGCAGCGTCAGCGAGCGTGAGAAGCTGCCAAAGACGCGCTCGACGCGGTAGTGGCCCTCGGTCCGCTCCTCGTCCTCTTTCCTGCGCTCTCCGGAGACCGTCAGCACGTGGTCCTCGATCTCGATCTCGACGTCGTCGCGGCTCAGCCCCGGCAGGTCGGCGCGCAGGACCAGGTGGTCGTCGGTCTCGACCAGGTCCATCGCCGGAACCCAGCGCCGGACACGGGTGGTTCCGGTGCCGAAGAACGCGTCGACGACCCGGTCGACCTCGGACTGCGGGGCGCGGACCACGTGTCCGGAATCCCATCGTACAATTGCCATCTCAACTTCCTCCTCAGTTTCAGAATCAGAAAACCTAAGTGATCTTATAGTAGATAAGGCCCCGCGACCCACCACCGCCCACCAAACGTAATCCTCAGTCGTAGGGACTGAGGTCCTTGCGACTGAGGGGACCGACGTCCTGCGGGACTGAGCCCTGGGGTCCGGGTCGATCGGGCGCTCAGCGCTCGATCAGCGCGCGGCCGGTCATCGCCGCGGGGCGCTCGATCCCGAGCAGCTCGAGCGCGGTCGGGGCGACGTCGGCGAGCACCCCCGCGGCGAGCTCGAGGCCCGCGACGGTGATCAGCAGGGGCACCGGGTTGAGCGTGTGGGCGGTGTTCGGCGAGCCGTCGGGCTCGAGCATGTGCTCGGCGTTGCCGTGATCGGCGGTCACGATGCAGGCGCCGCCCCGCTCGTGGACCACGGCGACGACCTCGCCCAGGCAGGAGTCGACTGCCTCGACCGCGGCCACCGCGGCCGGGATCGAGCCCGTGTGGCCGACCATGTCGGGGTTGGCGAAGTTTATGATCGCAAACCGGTAGTCCCCGCTCGACCAGCTCTCGACGAACGCGTCGGCCGCCGCCCGCGCGCTCATCTCGGGCCGCTCGTCATAGGTCGCGACGTCGCGGGGCGAGGCGACCAGGCGGCGCTCCTCCCCCTCCCACTCGGTCTCCCGGCCACCGTTGAAGAAGTACGTCACGTGGGCGTACTTCTCGGTCTCGGCGACGTGGAGCTGGCGCTCGCCCCGCTCGGCGAGCACCTCGGCCAGGGTTGTCTCGGGCTCGCGCGGCGGGAAGGCGACCGGGTAGCCCCAGCCGGCGCGGTACTCGGTCAGCGTGGTCAGCTCGATCGCCGGCGCCGCGCCGCGATCGAACTCGTCGAAGCGGGGCTCGCCGAGCGCGCGGACGAGCTGGCGCGCGCGGTCGGGGCGGAAGTTGAAATGCAGGACCGCATCGCCGTCGGCGACCCCGTCGTAGTCGCCGATCACGGTCGGGCGGATGAACTCGTCGGTCTCGCCGCGCTCGTGCGCCTCGGCGATCGCCTCCGCCGCGGTCGCCGCTTCCAGGCCGCGGCCGTGGACGATCGCGTCGTAGGCGAGCTTGGTCCGCTCCCAGCGCTGGTCGCGGTCCATCGCGTAGTAGCGACCGCCGACGGTGCCGATCCGCCCGGCGTGGCGCAGCCAGCGCTCGAGCTCGGCCACGTAGCCGGGCGACGACCCGGGCAGGGTGTCGCGCCCGTCCGTGAACGCGTGCACGATGACATCGGGGACGCCCTCCTGCGCCGCGAGCTCGACGCAGGCCTCGATGTGCTCCCAGCCCGAGTGCACGCCGCCGTCGGAGACCAGGCCGACCAGATGCAGGCGCCCCCGCGGGCCGCGGCGGGCGGCGGCGCAGGCGGCGAGCAGGACCTCGTTGTCGAAGAAGCCTCCGTCGGCGATCGACTCGTCGATCCGCGCCAGGTCCTGCTCGACGATCGCGCCGGCGCCGAGGTTCAGGTGGCCGACCTCCGAGTTGCCCATCTGGCCGTCGGGGAGGCCGACGTCCCGGCCGCTGGTCGAGAGCGTTGCGTGCGGGTAGCGTCCCCAGAGCTCATCGAAGGTGGGCGTCCGGGCCCGAGCGATCGCGTTGCCGGGCCCGTCGGTCGCCAGGCCCCAGCCATCGAGGATGACGAGGCAGAGGGCGGGGACCGGCAGCGATTCGGCGCCGTCGGGCAGGATCACGCCAGGCGCCTCAACGGCGGCGCGGCTCGGCTTCGCTTCGCTCCGCCTCACGGTGCGGCGGCGGCGCAGATGGCGACGAAGTCGTCGGGGTCCAACGACGCGCCGCCGACCAGACCGCCGTCGATGTCGGGCTCGGCGAACAGCTCGGCGGCGTTGGCGGGCTTGACCGAGCCGCCGTAGACGATCCGCGCCGCGGCGGCGGCCGCCGGGTCGCGGTCGGCGAGCAGCGCGCGAATGAAGGCGATCGCCTCCTGGGCCTGCTCACGGGTCGCGGTGCGGCCCGTGCCGATCGCCCAGATCGGCTCGTAGGCGACCACCACCGCGCCGAGGCGCTCGCCCGCCACGGTGGCGAGGTCGGCCTCGATCTGGCGCCGCAGCACCTCCTCGGTCCGCCCGGCGTCGCGCTCGGCCTCGGTCTCGCCGACGCACAGGATCGCCTCGAGCCCGGCGTCGAGCAGCGCCGGCAGCTTGCGCGCCAGCGCCTCGTCCGTCTCGCAGAAGAGCCGGCGGCGCTCGGAATGGCCCACGATCGCGCCGCCGACCCCGAGCTCGACCAGCATCGGGATCGAGATCTCGCCCGTGAACGCGCCCGAGTCCTCGAAGTGGACGTTCTGGGCCGCGATCCGGATCGGCGAGCGACGGGTTCGCTCGACGGCGCTCGGCAGCGCCGTGTACGGCGGACAGACGACGATCTCGGCGCCGGTCAGATCGCCGATCGCGCCGACGAAGCGGTCGAGGAAGTCGTCGCTCTCGGCGACCGTCTTGTGCATCTTCCAGTTCGCCGCCACCAGCGGCGTGCGGGCGGCGTCAGGCATCGCGCAGGGCCTCCACGCCCGGCAGGCCTCGTCCCTCCATCAGCTCGAGCGAGGCGCCGCCTCCCGTCGACAGCCAGTCGACTCGATCGGCGAGCCCGAAGGCGCTCAGGGCGGCGACCGAGTCGCCGCCGCCGACGACCGTGAAGGCCGGCGCCGCGGCCACCGCCTCGGCGACCGCTCGCGTCCCGGCGGCGAACGGCTCGAGCTCGAAGGCGCCCATCGGCCCGTTCCAGAAGACCGTCCCGGCGTCGCCGATCACCCGCTCGTACGCGGCGACCGTCCGCTGCCCGAGGTCGAGCCCCATCCACGCGTCGGGCACCTCGACCCCCTCGAGCTCGCGGACCTCGGTCTCGGCGTCGAACGAGCGGCCGAGCACCAGGTCGATCGGCAGCAGCAGCTCGCAGTCGGCGGCCTGGGCCCGCGCCAGGACGTGCCCCGCGAGCGCGACTCCTTCCTCCTCGACCAGCGAATCGCCGACCGCGATGCCCTGGCTCGAAAAGAAGCTGAAGCACATCGCGCCACCGATCAGGATGCTGTCGGCGCCCTCGAGGAAGCGATCGATGACCCCGATCTTGTCGCTCACCTTGGCCCCGCCGAGGACGACGCAGAGCGGGCGCGCCGGGTGGTCGCGCACGGCGGTCAGCTCCCGGACCTCGCGCTCGAGCAGCAGCCCGGCGTAGGCGGGTAGCAGGCGGGCGACGCCCTCGGTGCTCGCGTGCGCCCGGTGCGCGGCGCCGAACGCGTCGTCCACGTAGACGTCGCCCAGTCCCGCGAGCGCCGCCGCCAGCTCGGGATCGTTCTCGGTCTCACCGGGCTCGAAGCGGCTGTTCTCGAGCACCAGGATCTCGCCGGGGCCCAGCCCGCGGGCGAGCTCGGAGACCGGCTCGCCGATCACCCCCGGCGCGAGCGTGACCGGGGCGCCGGTGAGCTCCGCGAGCCGCTCGGCGACCGGCCGCATCGAGAACTGCGGGTCGCGACCCTGCGGCCGGCCGAGATGGGAGACCAGCACCACGGCCGCGCCGCCCTCGCGGAGCAGCTCGATCGTCGGCAACGCGGCGCGGATGCGGGTGTCGTCACCGACCACGCGGCCCTCGGCCGTGTCCTCGAGCGGGACGTTCAGGTCGGCGCGCAAGAGCACCCGGCGGCCGTCGATCTCGGCGTCGCGGACGCTCGCCTTCTCGAAACCACCACGCTCGCTCAGGCGCGCGCCGGCCCGATCGCTCAAGCGACGGCCGGCTCGCGCTCGAGCACCCTGGCGGCGAGCTCGACGCAGCGGTTCGAGTAACCCCACTCGTTGTCGTACCAGGAGATGACCTTGATCAGGTCGCCCTCCATGACCATCGTCTGCTCGGCGTCGAAGACCGATGAGTGGGGATCCTGGACGATGTCGGTGGAGACGATCGGGTCCTCGGTGTAGGCGAGGATCCCCGCCAGGGGGCCCTCGGCGGCCTCGCGCATCGCGCCGTTTACCTCCTCGGCGCTGGTCTCGCGGGCGACCTCGCAGGTCAGGTCGACGACCGAGCCGGTGGCGACCGGCGCCCGCACCGAGATCCCGTTCAGCTTGCCGTTCAGCTCGGGGAGCACGAGGCCGACCGCCCGCGCCGCGCCGGTCGAGGTGGGGATCAGGTTGATCGCCGCCGCCCGGGCGCGGCGCAGGTCCTTGTGCGGCATGTCCTGGAGCCGCTGGTCCGCGGTATAGGCGTGGATCGTGGTCATCAGCCCGCGCTCGATCCCGATCGCCTCGTGGATCACCTTCGCCACCGGCGCCAGGCAGTTGGTCGTGCAGGAGGCGTTGGAGATGATGTGGTGGGCGTCGGGGTCGTAATCGCGGTCGAAGTTGACGCCGAGCGCGACGGTCACGTCGGGGTCGGTAGCGGGCGCGGTGATGATCACCTTCTCGGCCCCCGCCTCGAGATGCTTGGCGGCGTCGGCGCGCTTGGTGAACAGGCCGGTCGACTCGATCACGACCTCGACGCCGAGCTCGCGCCAGGGCAGCGCCGCCGGGTCGCGCTCGGCGAGGACCCTGATCTCCTGGCCGTCGACGGCGATCGCCCCCTCGCGCGCCTCGACCTCGCCCCCGAAACGGCCGAGGATCGAGTCGTACTTGAGCAGGTGGGCGAGGGTGCCCGGGTCGGTGATGTCGTTGACGGCGACGAAATCGAGCTCGGAGCCCGCCTCGTACGCGGCGCGAAAGAGGTTTCGGCCGATCCGCCCGAAGCCGTTGATCCCCACCTTCACGTTGGCCATCTGCTCCGTTCCTTTCTCGATCTCAGGTGCTGCCGACGGCGATCTCGACCCGGTGCCCGTCGGGGTCACGCAGGTAGGCCGAGTAGTAGCTGCCACCGTACTGGGGCCGCGGGCCAGGCGCCCCGTCATCGGCGCCCCCGGCGCCGACCCCGCCCTCCCAGGCGGCCTTGACGGCGGGGATGCCGCTGGCCGCGAAGCAGACGTGGCCCGACGGCGGGTCGAGCGAGTCGCACGCGGCGGCGAAGAAGATCGGGCGGACGATCCCCCAGGCGATCACCTCGGCGTCGTCCCGATGGCGGCGCCAGCCGAGCGAGCCGAGCACCGCGTCATAGAAGCGGCCACTGCGCTCCAGGTCCGGAACGTCGACGCTGACGTGGTGGATCATCCGCTGACCCTACCCGCTACCCGGTGCGCGGAGTCCAGCGAAAGAAGCGGATCGCGAGCACGAGGCCGAGCGCGCCCCATGCCGCGACGATCGCCAGGTGGCCCCACTCGAACCCCGAGCCGACGGTGGTCGGGTCCCAGGCGGCCAGGAACGCCTCGAAGAAATGGCGGATCGGGAACAGGTCGGCGAAGTGCAGGACCCCCTCGGGGATCTCGGTCTCGGGGATGAAGACGCCGGAGAGGAAGTAGAGCGGCAGCACCGAGACGTTGGTGATCGCCGGCGCGGCGTCGACCGACGGGATCGCCGCGGTCAGCGCAACGCCGAGGCAGCAGAAGCTCGCCGCACCGATCGCCAGGGTGACCAGGACCGCCGGCAGGTGCTCCCAGGGGATCGACGCGTCGTAGATCAGCCAACCCAGGCCGGTGACGAGGATCAGCATCAGGATCGAGATCGTGATCGCGTTGCCGACCCGGCCGGCGAAGAACACCCACGGCGGCAGCGGCGTGCCGCGACCGCGCTTCAGGATCCCGCTCTCGCGATCGACGGTGAGCTGGACGGCGAGGCTCTGCAGGGTCGCCGAGACGATCGCCAGGGTGAGGATCGCGGGGACGTAATAGGTGGTCGTCGTGATCCCGCCGAGCTCCTCGAGCTGGTCGTTGCCGAAGATCGTCGCGAAGATGAGCAGGAAGATCAGCGGCAGGGCGACGGTGAAGAAGACCGATCCCGGGTTGCGCCAGAAGGTCTTCTGGTCGAAGCGAAACTGGTGCAGCGCCAGGCCGATGGCGCTCATTCGCCGCCCCCGTTTGCGTCGTTGTCGCTCGCGCCCGCCGTCAGCTCGAG
>WHSW01000170.1 GCA_009379895.1 Solirubrobacterales bacterium | reverse complement strand
TGGGCCTCAGCGGCGCCGGGCGCGCTCGCAGTTGCGCTTCACCCGGTCCCCCTTCGCGCCGCGCAGCCGGTCGCGCCTGCCGGCGCCACAGCTCACCTGCTCGCCGCGCTGACCCCGTGCGTCGATGCGGTCGTTGCCGCCGCCGCCGGAGAACCGGTCGCGGCCCCTGCCGCCGCTCAGCCGGTCCCTGCCGCCGCCGCCCTGCAGCTTGTCGCGGCCCGCACCACCCTTGAGCTTGTCGCGGCCGCCACCGCCCCGCAGCTCGTCCTTGCCCCCGCCGCCCTTGATCACGTCGTCGCCGGGGCGGCCCCGCATCTCGTCCTTACCCCCCTCGCCGGCCATCACGTCGTCGCCGGTCGTGCCGACGAAGGCCTCGGCGAGGTCGGTGCCGGCGAAGCTGGTGCGGTCCTGCTCGTCGACGGTGCAGCTGACGGTCGGCGAGGTCCCCTCGGGGCAGGAGACGGCGCCCTCGCCGGGCGGTTGATCGGCGCCGCCCGGCGGGGTGGCGCCGCTCGGGGGCGGCGGAGTCGGGGTCGGATCGCAGGCATCGCCCAGGGTGTCGGCGTCGCCGTCCTGCTGGCCCGGATTGGCGACCGCCGGGCAGTTGTCGAGGCCGTCGGCGGCGCCGTCGCCATCGGAGTCGGGCGGGCTCGGCGCCTCGAAGGCTCCCATGTCCGTGACGGCGATCTGATCTCCATCCCCGTCGACGACCCGCGGATTGCCCGCCAGGTCGGACGCCTGGGGCGGCGCGGTCGGATCGCCCGCATCGATCGCCGGCGAGTCCGGGGCCAGGCCGTAGTCCCCGCTCACGATGTCCGCGAACCCGGGGGCGCCCGCGATGTTCTCGCCCGGCTGGAGCGAGCCCGGTGGGGGCGAGAGGTCGGCGGTGCCCCCGCCCATCGGGCTCTCGAACGCCGTCGTGGGCTCGAACCGGGAGAAGGTCGCGACCAGGCTCGCGGTCCCGGCGTTCGCGATCGCGAAGAGGCTGTTCGCGTAGCCGGTGACGATCGAGCTGGCCAGCTCGATGGTGGCGCTCTCACCGGCGCCTTGCGCGCCGACCAGCACGCCCTCCGACATCGCCGCCACCTCCCCGACCACGGTCACCCCGTCCGCCTCGAGGCTGGTGCCGGTGGAGCTCGAGAGGGCCACCAATCCGCCCTGCCTCCCCCGCAGGAGCGAGCTCTCTACCCGCACGTCGGATCCGCCGCGGGCGACCACGGGGGCGGAGTCGGCCGTCACGTCAAGCCGGGAGACCAGCACGTTGGTGCCCGAGCTCACCTCCACCCCGGTCGCGCCCTCGAGCACGGAGCGCTCGACCGAGATGTCGCTTCCCTGAGCCAGTACCGCACGGTTGTTGGCGCTCAGGAGCGGGCCGTTGCGAACCGTGACCGTGCTCCGCGTGAGCTCGGCTCCCCCGAGCAGCCGCACGCCGATGAAGTCGCTCGACTGGGCGGGATCGTGCGTGACCGCGATCTCGGTCGCCACGCCGTCGGTGATCAGGCCGAACCGGCTCGCCACAAAGGAGGCGGGGATCGCGATCTCGAGCGCCTCGATCGAGGAGCTCCCGGTGCCGACGGCCGGGCCGTCCACCATCAGCACGTCGTCGGCGCTCGGGCCGGTGATCGTCGTGTGGTCCGCGCCGCTGGAGCCGCTGCCGTGGATCGCGACGTGATTGCCGGCGGTGCTCGCCACGTAGTCGAAGCCGCCGGCCGGCGCGGTGTAGGGACCGCCGTTGGCACTGTCCGGGGCAACGTAGATCGCGTCCGCCGCAGCCGTCGAGCCAGCGGCCGCGGCGAGCGCTCCCTCGAGCGTCGCCTCGAGCGTCGCGCCGGCGGGGCAGTTCGCGGCCGCCAGGCTCGGCACGCAGTAGTCGACGGCGCCGGCGGTGGCCGGGAGTCCGAGCGCGACGGCCGTCACCAGCCCAAGCAGCGCCCCCCAGCGGGGCGAGAGTCCGGTTGCTCGGGCGTCCGGGGGCGCCCCTGGCTCCTGCCTCGTCATCGCGCTCGCCGCGAAGGTACGCGCCCTGCGTGCAGCTGTCAGTGTCGGATCGGTCCCAACCTGGTCCCACCGGCGGCGCCGGCGGGTCGGGCGTCACCCCGCCGAACCGCAAGCGAAGGGCCCGGTGGATCGCTCCACCGGGCCCTTCGTAAGTCGCCCGCGCCGGCGGGCACTCGCCTGTCGAGCCCAGCGTACCGGGCACGATCGGGTGAGCTACATCATGCCTCCCATGTCCGGCATACCGCCGCCGCCACCACCGGCCATCGCCGGCTCCTTCTCGGGCGGCTCGGCGACGATCGCCTCGGTGGTGAGGATGTTCTTGGCGATCGAGGCCGCGTTCTGCAGCGCCGACCGGGTGACCATGGTCGGGTCGATGACGCCGGCCTTGATCAGGTCGCCGTAGTCGCCCGTCTCCGCGTCCAGACCCTCGCCGGCCTTCAGGCCCTGGATCTTGTTGACCACGACCGAGCCCTCGAGCCCGGAGTTCTCCGCGATCTGGCGGATCGGCTCCTCGAGCGAGCGGCGGATGATCTCCGCGCCCGTCGCCTCATCGGCGTCGAGCCCCTTCGAATCGATCGCACCCTGGGCGTTGAGCAACGCGACGCCGCCGCCCGGGACGATGCCCTCCTCGAGCGCCGCCCGGGTCGCCTGCAGGGCGTCCTCGACGCGGTGCTTCTTCTCCTTCATCTCGGTCTCGGTGGCGGCGCCCACCTTGACCACGGCAACCCCGCCCGCGAGCTTCGCCAGGCGCTCCTGGAGCTTCTCCCGGTCGAAGTCGGAGTCGGTGTTCTCGATCTCGGTGCGGATCTGGTTGATCCGGCCCTCGATCTCCTTCTTCTCGCCGGCGCCGTCGATGATCGTCGTCGTGTCCTTGGAGACGACGACGCGGCGGGCGTGGCCGAGCTGCGAGACCTGCGTGTTCTCGAGCTTCAGCCCCATCTCCTCGGTGATCACCTCGCCGCCCGAGAGGATCGCGATGTCCTCGAGCATGCGCTTGCGGCGATCTCCGAATCCGGGCGCCTTGACCGCGACGCCGGTGAAGGTGCCGCGGAGCTTGTTGACGACCAGCGTCGCGAGCGACTCGCCCTCGACGTCCTCGGCGACGATCACCAGCGGCTTGCCCGACTGCATCACGGCCTCGAGCACCGGCAGCATGTCGCGCACCGAGCCGATCTTCTGGTTGGCGATCAGGATGTAGGGGTCCTCGAGGACAGCCTCCATGCGCTCCTGGTCGGTGACCATGTACGGCGAGATGTAGCCCTTGTCGAACTGCATCCCCTCGGTGAACTCGAGCTCCATCCCGAAGGTCTGGCCCTCTTCGACGTTGACCACGCCGTCCTTGCCGACCTTCTCGATCGCGTCTGCGATCACGTTGCCGATCTCCTCGTCGGCCGCCGAGATCGCGGCCACGCGGGCGATCTGCTCCTTGCCGCCGACCTCCTTGGACTGCTTGTCGCGCAGCTGGTCGACGACCTGGTCGACCGCTGTCTCGATCCCGCGGCGCAGTGCCAGCGGGTTCGCGCCGGCGGCCACGTTCTTGAGGCCGTGGCGGACGATCGTCTGGGCCAGCAGCGTCGCCGTCGTGGTGCCGTCGCCGGCCACGTCGTTGGTCGCCGTGGCGACCTCGCGGACGAGCTGGGCGCCCTGGTTGGCGAACACGTCCTCGATCTCGATCTCGCGCGCGATCGTGACCCCGTCGTTGGTGATCGTCGGCGCGCCGAACTTCTTGTCGAGGACGACGTAGCGACCCTTCGGGCCGAGCGTGACCTTGACCGCGTTGGCTACCGCGTCGACGCCCTCCTGGAGGGAGGTGCGCGCCTCCACGTCGTACTTCAGCTCCTTGTGAGCCATAGGTTCAGTTCCTCCTTCTCAAATTCCAGGCGAGATGCCTGAGTCGGCAGTCCGGTCGCGGACCGCCGCTAGATGACCTTTGCGAGGACGTCGGACTCGCGCAGCACGAGCAGGTCATCGCCGTCGACCTTGATCTCGGTGCCGCCGTACTTGCTGTAGAGGACCTCGTCGCCCTCGCCGACGTCGAGCGGGATCCGCTTCTCTCCGTCCTCGTCCCAGGCTCCGTCGCCGACCGCGACGACCTTGCCCTTCTGGGGCTTCTCCTTGGCGGTGTCGGGAAGGACGATGCCGCTTGCGGTCGTCTCCTCCTCCTCCACGGCCTTGACGATCACACGGTCGCCAAGGGGCTTCAGGTTCATCTGGTTACCTCCATTCTCGAACTGGCTTTCAGATCAGCTTTTCTCGAACGCCATTGGCACTCTACAGATGCGAGTGCCAAAGCACGGGCCCAGTGTAGCGACCTCAGGCCGAGACATATGGATCTCAGTCGTTGAGACTAAGATCCATCGACCGCGAAGCCGGCCGCCTTCCGATCGTCCGTCGCTTCAGTCGACGGCCAGCAGCCGGCAGCCGAGCAGGCGCGCGATTCCCTCGGCGCCGCTGCGCATCACCCAGTCGTGGTTCCATTCGAACACCGGGCCGAGCAGCGGAGAGAGGGCGTTCATCCAGGGCTTCGTGGTCGAGACGTTCCACTCGTAGAGGACCGCCGTGACCCCCCGCTGCTCGAACAGTCGCCAGCGCCCGTTGCCGGTCAGCTCGCCGAAGGCGTCGGCCTCGATCAGGCGCGGGCGCTCGACCAGCCGGGTGCGGGCCTCGAAGACGAGGTCATAGGGAAGCCTCGAGCGCCAGGTCAGGCGCGAATGCGAGCCGACCCCGGTCGCGTCGCCCGGCTCGAGCTCGACCACGTCGCGCACCCCGCGCCACCAGGAGGGCCAGGCACGCTGGTCGAAGATCGCCTCCCAGACCGGCTCGCGCGCCGAATCGAGCAGCCAGGTGGTCAGGAAGCGGTACTCGCGCGCCACCGGGCCACCGCCGCTAGTGCCGCACTAGTTGCGCGACGGGGTCTCGCCGTTGCCGAACTGCGCGCCGTGGGGGTTCTCGATCACCTGCGAGAAGCGGACCACGGTCACGGTCTCCTCCGGATCGATCTCGCGACCGTAGATCTGGCGCATGAAGCCGAGGGTCTCCTCGACGCGGCGAAATTCGGGGTTGTCGTGCTCGATGTCGCGCGGAGAGAGCTCGCGCGCGCGCTTGACCTCGACGTCGTCGATCACCGCCGTGAAGATCTTCTCCCGAGGACTGTGCTGGTGGCCGACCGTGATCCAGACCAGCTGCCCGGGCTCGTACTTGCGCGCCTTGTCCCCGAGCCGGATGGTCGCGGTCTTGCGCCCCCGCTTGAGCTGGTCGACGAAGGCCGGCGAGAAGAAGTTGAGCGCGTACAGGCCACGGGGCATGACCGCGTGAGCCTACCGTGGCGAGCGGGAGGTCAGCGTTCGCGAAAGCCCTCGTCGCCGATCAGGGGCACGAAGCGACTCGGTGCGATCACCCGCTCCTCGATCCCGGCCTCGGTCGCGCGTAGCGCGGTGAGCATGTCGGCGCCCCGCCCCGAGATCGGAACGACCAGCCGGCCGCCGGGCTCGAGCTGGCCGAGCAGGGTCGCCGGGGCGGCCGGGGCGGCGGCGTGGACCGCGATCGCCCCGAACGGGGCTCGGTCGGGCGCCCCGAGGCTCCCGTCGCCGACCCTGACCTCGACGTTGGCGAAGCCGAGCTCGGCGAGCGTCGTGCGGGCCCGGGTCGCGAGCTCGGCGAAGCGCTCGACGCTGACCACCTCGCGCGCGAGCCCGGCGAGCACCGCGGCCGAGTAGCCGGAGCCGGTGCCGACCTCGAGCGCGAGCTCATCGCCGCTCAACTCCAGCCCCTGGCAGATCGCCGCCACGATCCAGGGCTGAGAGATCGTCTGCTCGGCGCCGATCGGCAGGGCCCCGTCGTGATAGGCGCGGCGCCGCGCGCGCTCGGGCACGAACGCCTCGCGGGGTACCTCGCCCATCGCGGCCAGCACGCGCTCGTCGGCGATCCCGCGGCGGCGGAGCTGTCGCTCGACCATCCGCGCGCGCTGGTGTTCGAAGTCGGTCAGCGGCGAGCCCGGCTAAAAGATGTAGGCGCGAAGCCGCCTCGGCTCGAGGACCGTCACCCGGCCGCGGCCCACCGCGACGACGCCGGCCCGCTCGAGGGTGGCGAGGAAGCGGCTGACGCTCTCGCGCGAGGTCCCCGCGAGCTGGGCGAGGTCCGCCTGGGTCATGCGCACGGTGATCCCGTCGCGGCCGTCGGGGATCGACTCCTCGGCGGTCAGCTGGGCGAGCACCCCCGCGACCCGGCTGGGCACCGTCTGAAACGACTGGCGCGAGACCCGCTCGTTGGTCTCGCGCAGCCGGCGGGTGATCGCGACGATCAGCTTCGCCGCGATGTCGCCGTGGGCGGCGATCACCCGGCGCACGGCGGATGCCGGCAGGGCGAGCAGCTCGGCCTCGCTGAGGGTCTCGACGCTGGCCGAGCGGGTGCCCCCGTCGATCATCGCGAGCTCGCCGAAGATGTCGCCCGGCCCGAGCGTGGCGAGCGAGATCGCGCGGCCGTCCGAGTGCTCGCGGGTGACCCGCAGGTCGCCCGTCCGCACGATGTAGCAGGCGTCGCCCGAATCGCCCTCCATGAAGACCCGCACACCCCTCGGAAACGACCGCGGGATCGCCACCGAGGCGATCGGCTCGAGCTCGGCCGGCGAGAGCTCGGCGAACAGCGGCACCCGCGCGAGCAGGTCTACGGGTTGCTCTCCCACGGGGGGAAAGGTAGCGCCGGGGTGGATTGGGTGGGGGCCCCGGAGGTCTCGGCAGGCGAGGGGTGGGGCGGGTTTCGTCACCGGGGCTGACGTCTCCCGCCCCGCCCCCCTTCCCGCGGCAACTCGGTTCCCCGCTCGAGTCGCCCTCGGCGAACGCTTGACGTGGCCAACTGGAAGTGATCCGCCCCGCCTACGCCTTCAGCCGCTTGCCGGTCGCGAACAGGTGCTGCGACCAGGCGACCGTCACGAGCGCGAACGCGATCGTGACCGCGAACGAGAGCACGACGCTGACGTCGCTGGCGCCGAGGAACCCGTAGCGGACCGAGTTGACCATGTAGAAGATCGGGTTTAAGTGCGAGATCTGCTCCCAGGGCGTCGGGAGACTGTCGATCGAGTAGAAGACGCCGCCGACGAAGGTCAGCGGCAGGATGACGATGTTGTTGACGAAGGTGTGGTGGTCGAACGTCTCGGCGTAGATCCCGATCACGGTCCCGAGGGCGCCGAAGCCGACCACGAGCAGCAGGGCCGCAGCGATCAGGGCGAGCGGGCGCTCGACCGAGGCGCCGGTGAGCGGGATCGCGATCGCCATCACCGCGGCGCCGATTACCAGCGCCCGGTAGGCGCCGCCGACCGAGAGCCCGAGGTTCATCTGCCAGGGATGCATCGGGGCGGAGAGCACGTCGTGTATGTAGCGGTCCGAGCGCGCCTGGAAGATCGAGCTCGAGTTGTTCGAATAGGCGGCCTGGGCCATCGCCATCGCCGCCAGGCCGCCGACGATGAAGACGTCGTAGGGGACTCCCGCAATGCCGCTGATCCGGCCCGAGAGTGAGAGCCCGAAGACGAGGATGAAGAGCACCGAGGAGACGACCGGGGCCAGCATCGTCTGCGTCCACAGGCGCGAGACGCGCAGGCACTCACGACCGGCGAGCCAGGCGAGGCTGCGCCAGGGCGCGGGCGCTGGCACGGGCGACTCGGCGACCGGCGAGCTCGGCGTCCGCGCGCCGCCGCCGGGCGAGACGGACGTGCCGGTCTCGGCACCCGACCGCCTCACCTGGCCACCGACTCCATGTAGACCCCCTCCAG
>WHSW01000016.1 GCA_009379895.1 Solirubrobacterales bacterium | reverse complement strand
CAGTTGAGCCGGTGGTGCTTGGCGGCCGAGCCGAAGTCCCACAGGTGCGGCTCGCCGCCACGCGTGAGCAGTGCGAAACGCGTCATCTTGTCGCGCGCCCACTCGCCGATGTGGGTGCTCGTGACATAGCGGATGTTGTTGAAGTCGAACACCAGCAGCGCGCCCATCTCGGACTCGGACAGCAACTTCGAGACTCGCGCCAGGCGCTGCTCGCGCAGGCGGTCGAAGCGAACCCGCTCCTCCCAGTCGACCCCCATCAGCCCGTATGTGTGCAGTCCCATCGGCAAGCCTCTCCGCAATCGTTTGCAAGAAGTGTACCGCCGAGCGGTCGCCCGGGGTGAATCCAGGCACCCTGCTTGACGCTCCGGAGCCGCTTCGGCTATTATCTGCAAACGATTGCAAAGACGCGGCGGGCGACGCGCCTCGACCGGCCAGCGACGACCGACTACAGGAGAAATGATGGGAGACGGCAGCAGGGGGAGGACGCGGCTCGGCTGGGTCGGCACCGGCCGGATGGGCTACAGCCTGGTCAGCCGCCTGCTCGAGGCCGGCCATGACGTGGGGGTCTACAACCGCACGCGCTCGAAGGCCGAACCGCTGGCCGAGCTCGGCGCCCTCGTGGTCGACTCGCCGGCGGACCTCTGCGACCGTGAGATCGTGTTCACGATGGTCGCCGGGCCCGACGACTTCAAGGAGGTCGTGCTGGGACCCGCCGGCGTGCTCTCCAACGGCGAGGTCGTGCCGCGGATCGTGGTCGACCTGACGACGGTCTCGCCGGAGGCCTCGGCGCGGGTGCGAGCCCAGGCGGGCGAGCGCGACGTCGCCCTGCTCGCAGCGCCGGTCAGCGGCAACCCGAAGGTCGTCTCGGCGGGCCTGCTCACCTTCGTCGTCTCGGGGCCCGAGGCCGCCTACCGCGAGGTCGAGCCCTACCTCGACCTGCTCGGCAACGGCGCCACCTACGTCGGCGAGGGCGAGCTGGCGCGGCTGGCGAAGATCTGCCACAACCTGCTGCTCGGGGTGGTCGCCCAATCGCTCGCCGAGATCACGGTGCTCGCCGAGAAGGGCGGGATCGCCCGCGCCGACCTGCTCGAGTTCATCAACCGCAGCGTCATGGGCTCAATGTTCACCCGCTACAAGGCGCCCGCCTACGTCAACCTCGACTACTCGGCTACCTTCACCCCGGTGCTGCTGCGCAAGGATTTCGACCTCGGCTTCGAGCTCGCACACGAGGTCGGCGTACCGATGCCGGTCGCCGCCGCTGCCCGCGAGCTCGTCCAGGCGCTGATCGCGCAGGGCTACACCGAGGAGGACTTCGCGCTGCTGCTCGATCAGCAGGCCAAGCTCTCCGGGCTCGAGCTCGAGTCCGAGCACGCCGCGGTCACCGACGGTCTCGGCGAGCTCGCGGAGGCGATGCGCGCGACCGCGGGCTCGAGCCGTTGAGCGCGCCCGAGGCCCGGCGCGTCGAGTCGCCGACCGCGCCCGAGCGGGGCGAGCCCGCGGCGCGCGATTACCTCGACGCCTACGCGCGGATGGTCGTGATCCGCGAGTTCGAGCAGACCATCCATCGCCTCTTCTTAAAGGGCGAGGTACACGGCACCACCCACCTGTCGGCCGGCCAGGAGGCGATCCCGGTCGGCGTCTGCATGGCGCTTGCGCCCGACGACTACGCCAGCGGCACCTACCGCGGTCACGGCCACGCGCTCGCCAAGGGCACCGCCCCGGAGGCGCTGGCCGCCGAGATGCTGGGCCGGGCGACGGGCGTCTGCGGCGGGCGCGCCGGGTCGATGAACGTGGTCGACCTCGAGCACGGGCTGGTCGGCTGCTTCGGGATCGTCGGCGGCAGCATCGCCGCCGCCACCGGGGCGGCGCTCTCGGGCAAGCGCGAGGGCAGGGTCTCGGTCGCCTTCTTCGGCGACGGCGCCACCAACCAGGCCTATTTCCACGAGTGCCTGAACTTCGCCAAGGTGCTCGAGCTGCCCGTGATCTTCGTCTGCGAGAACAACTTCTACGGCGAGTTCACCCCGATGCTGCGGGTCACGGGCGGCGGCGAGATCGCGGCCCGCGCCGGCGCCTACGGGATCCCGTTCGAGGTCGTCGACGGCAACGACCTGTGGGCCGTGCGCGCCGCCGCGGCCGGGGCGGTCGAGCGGGCGCGCTCCGGCGCCGGCCCGACCATGCTCGAGTGTCAGACCTACCGCCACTTCGGTCACTCGAAGTCCGACCCGGCCAGGTACCGCCCCAGCGAGGAGCTCGAGCGCTGGCTCGAGCGCGACCCGCTCACCGTCGCCCGCCGGCGGCTGCTCGCCGAGGGCGTCTCGGAGGCCGACGTCGAGGCGGTCGAGACCGAGGCCCAGGGGGAGATGGAGCGCGCGGCCGAGGCCGCGCTCGCGGCGCCCTACCCGGACCCGCACGAGCGCCCGGCGACGGAGTTCAAGCCTTGAGCGCCGAACGAGGGAGCTCCCCGGGCCAGCTCGAGTTCAGGGTCGCGATCCGCGACGCGATCGCCGAGGAGCTCGAGCGCGATCCGTCGGTCGTCTTCTTCGGCGAGGACGTGGCCGCCGAGCAGGGCGGGGTGTTCGCGGTCACGCCGGGTCTCGCCGAGCGCTTCGGCGCCGACCGCGTCTTCGACACCCCGATCTCCGAGCTCGCGCTGGCCGGCGCCGCCTTCGGCGCCGCCGCGACCGGGATGCGCCCGGTGATCGAGATCATGTTCGGCGACTTCATGGCGCTGCCCATGGACTCGCTCGTCAATCAGGCGGCGAAGCTCTGGTACGTCTCGGGCGAGCAGGGCTCGGCGCCGCTCGTGGTCCGCTCGGCGGTCGGCGCCGGCGGGCGCTTCGGGGCGATGCATTCCCAGAGCCCCGGCACCTGGTTTCAGGGGATCCCCGGGATCAAGGTGGTGGCTCCATCGTCGCCCGGCGACGCCAAGGGGCTGCTCAAGGCGGCGATCCGCGACGACAACCCGGTGCTCTTCTTGGAGCACAAGCGCCTCTACTCGATCAAGGGCCCCGAGCCCGAGCACGAGGTGCTGCCGATCGGCGAGGCGGCCGTCGTCCGCGAGGGCCGCGACCTGACCATCGTCTCGATCTCCAAGGGCGTGCGCGACGCCCTGCAGGCCGCCGACACGCTGGCCGGAGACGGCCTCGACGTCGAGGTCGTCGACCTGCGCTCGCTGCGCCCGCTCGATTCGGCCACGGTGCTCGCCTCGGTCGCCAGGACCAACCGCCTGCTCGCCGTCGAGGAGGGCCCGCGGACGGGCGGCTGGGCGACCGGCCTGCTCGGGGTCGTCTCCGAGCGGGGCCTGCACGACCTCGACGACGCCTGGATCGTGGCCACCGAGGAGACGCCGATCCCCTACAGCCCGACGCTCGAGGATCCCTTCCTGCCATCCGCCGAGACGATCGTCGAGTCGGTCCGCGGGCGGCTCGGCACCGGGGTGGAGACGGCGGCGTGAGCGCCCTCGCCACCGCCTCGGTCGAGCGCTCGGTGGTCGAGTCGGTCCCGCGCAGCCTGCGGATCGGGGGCGAGTGGCGCGACGCGACCGGGGCGGGGACGATCGAGGTCGAGGACCCGGCCACCGGTGAGGTTCTCGGCGAGGTCGCCGACGCGACCGCCGCCGACGCGGTCGCGGCGCTCGACGCCGCGGTCGCCGCCGGCGAGTCGTGGGCCGCGACCGCGCCACGCGAGCGTGGCGAGCTCCTGCGCCGGGCCTTCGAGCTGATCGAGGAGCGCTCCGAGCAGCTGGCCCTGCTGATGACCCTCGAGATGGGCAAGCCGCGCGCGGCGAGGTCGCCTACGGGGCCGAGTACCTGCGCTGGTTCGCCGAGGAGGCGGTGCGGATCGAGGGTCGCTACGGGTTGGCGCCTGACGGCGGGTCGCGGTTGTTGGTGACCAAGGCGCCGGTCGGCCCCTGCCTGTTGATCACGCCGTGGAACTTCCCGCTGGCGATGGGCACCCGCAAGATCGGTCCGGCGCTCGCCGCCGGCTGCACGGTGGTCGTCAAGCCCGCCCAGCAGACGCCGCTCTCGATGCTGGCGCTGGTCGACATCCTGATCGAGTGCGGGTTGCCCGACGGGGTCGTCAACCTGATCACCAGCTCGTCGGCGAGCCGGGTGATGGATCCCCTGATCGCCGACCCACGCTCGCGCAAGCTCTCCTTCACCGGCTCGACCGAGGTCGGGCGCCGGCTGGTCGCCGGCGCTGCGCCGGGGTTGCTGCGGGTCTCGATGGAGCTGGGCGGAAACGCGCCCTTCCTGGTCTTCGAGGACGCCGACCTGGAGCGCGCAGTCGAGGGGGCGGTGATCGCGAAGATGCGAAACGGGGGGGAGGCCTGCACCGCCGCCAACCGCTTCTACGCGCACGCGTCGGTGGCCGAGGAGTTCGCCGCGCGGCTCGCCGAGCGCCTCGGCGCGCTGCGGGTCGGGCGCGGCACCGACTCCGAGGTCGACGTCGGGCCGCTGATCGACGCCGAGCAGCGCGACAAGGTCGGGTCGCTGGTCGGCGACGCCCTCGCGGGCGGCGCCGCGGCGCTCACGGGCGGCGGCCCCGTGGAGGGCGCCGGCTACTTCTACGAGCCGACGGTGCTGAGCCGAGTCCGCGCCGACGCCCGGCTGCTCGACGAGGAGATCTTCGGCCCGGTCGCGGCGGTCGTCAGCTTCGACGACGAGGACGAGGCCGTCGCCGCGGCCAATGACACCGAGTACGGGCTGGTCGCCTACGTCTTCACCCGCGACCTCGAGCGTGGCCTGCGTCTGGTCGATCGGCTCGACACCGGGATGGTCGGACTGAACCGCGGCCTGGTCTCCAACCCCGCCGCGCCGTTCGGCGGCGTCAAGGCCTCCGGCTTCGGGCGCGAGGGCGGCCGCGAGGGGATCGAGGAGTACCTCGACACCAAGTACGTCGCCGTCGACCTGGGCTGATGGCCCCGCCGACCACCGCACCCCCGCCCGCCACGCCGAGGAGGTGGCCATGCCCGAGGACATAGTCATGCCCCGCCTCTCTGACTCGATGGAGGAGGGCACGATCCTCGCCTGGCTAAAGGCGGTCGGCGACGAGGTCGCGGTCGGCGACGAGCTGGTCGAGATCGAGACCGACAAGGCGAACATGGTCTATGAGGCAGACGTCGCCGGGACGCTGACCGAGATCAGCGCCGCCGAGGGCGACACGGTGGCCCTGGGCGCGGTGATCGCGCGGGTCGGCGAGGCGGGGGAGGCTCCGAGCGGCGACGAGCGGGCCGCCGACGGCGACGGTGGCGCGGCTCGTGATCAAGACGAGGCGACGGGAGAGGAGCCCGACGCATCGGCCCCCCCGGCCCCCGAGGCGCCCGCCGAGCCCGTGCCCGCGCAGGCGGAGGCGGCATCCACTCCCGCGCCCGCGCAGGGGGCCGGCCCCACTCCCGCCGCCGACGGGCGCGTCAAGGCCTCGCCCCTGGCGCGCCGGATCGCCGCCGAGCGCGGGGTCGAGCTGGCCGCGCTCTCGGGCTCTGGCCCCGGCGGGCGGATCATCCGCGCAGACGTCGAGGCCGCCCCAGCTCCTTCCCCCCCGCACGACGGTCGTCTAGGCCCCGGGCCCCCGCCGGCGCGCGCTCCTCTCTCGGCGTCGGCGGGGATGCCCCGGCCCCTGCCGCCACCCCCGAGACCGTCAAGGGCAAGACGCAGACCGTCGAGCTCTCGCGCCTCCAGCAGACGATCGCCCGGCGCATGGCCGAGTCAAAGGCCACCGTGCCGCACTTCTATCTGCAGGCAGAGATCGACATGACCCGCGCGGTGGCCGCCCGCGCTCGCCTGAAGGCCTCCGCAGCCGAGGGCGAGGCGCTGCCCTCGCTAAACGACATGGTGATCAAGGCAGCCGCGCTTTCCCTGCGCGACTTCCCCCGCGCCAACGGCGCCTATCGCGACGGGCGCTTCGAGCTCTATGAGCGCATCAACGTCGGCGTCGCGGTGGCCGCCCCCGCCGCCCTGGTCGTGCCGACGATCTTCGACGCCGACCGCAAGGGCCTGGCTCAGATCGCCACCGAGGCCCGCGAGCTGGCAAGGAAGGTAAGAGAGCAGACGATCACCCCGCCCGAGCTCAGTGGCGGCACCTTCAGCGTCTCGAACCTGGGCATGTTCGGGGTCGCCAACTTCTATCCGGTGATCAACCCGCCCCAGGCCGCGATCCTGGCGGTCGGCGAGGTCACCGAGCGCCCGGTGCTCGCCGACGGCGAGCTCTCCTCGGCGCGGCTGATGGGCGTCACGCTCGCCTGCGATCACCGCATCCTCTACGGCGCCGAGGCCGCGATGTTCCTCGCGCGCGTGCGCGCTCTCTTGGAGGAGCCGGTGGGGTTGGCGCTGTAGGGCGGAGGGCTCGCCGCTCGCTCGGCGCGCTCACTCCTTGCGTGCCGGAGCGTCCGCGATCCGGTAGCCGGCGCCGGGGATCGTCTGGATGGCCTGGGGCTCTCCCAGCTTGCGCCGCAGCCGGCTGACCGTGACCTGCACGGTCTTCGTGAACGGGTCCGCGTTCTCGTCCCAGACCTCCTCGAGGAGGTGCTCGGCGCTGCGCACGCCGGGCGCCGCCCGGATCAGGGCCTCGAGCACCCCGAGCTCCTTGCCCGAGAGGTCGACCGGGGTTCCGTCGCGGGTGACCGTGCGCCTGAGCGGGTCGAGCTCGATCCCCGCCGCCCGGTAGATGCGGCCGCTCGCCGCGGGCCTACGCCGCGCGAGCGCCCTGACTCTCAGCACCAGCTCGGGGAAGTGAAACGGCTTCGGCAGGTAGTCGTCGGCGCCCAGCGTGAGTCCGGCGACCCGATCCCCGGGTGAGTCGGCCGCGGTCAGCATCAGCACCATCGGGGGCCGCTCGCCCTCGGTGGCCATTCGGCAGAGCGTGTCGCCGTGCACGCCCGGCAGATCTCGGTCGAGGACGAGCACGTCGTAGGCGTGGACGTTGATCTTGGCGGCCGCGTCGAGGCCGTCGTAGGTGACGTCGACGGCGATGCCCTGGTCGCGAAGCCCCTCGCAGATGTCGTCGGCGAGCCGCCGCACGTCCTCGACGACGAGGACCCTCACGCGATCGCCCCGGCCGCCACGATTCCCGTCTCGGCGCGGGGCAGGGCGACTCGCACTCGCAGGCCGCCCTCCGACTGGGCCGCGAGGTCGAGCTCGCCGCCGTGAGCGTTCACGATCGCCGCGACGATCGAGAGCCCGAGGCCGATCCCGTTCTGTGAGCTGGTCCGCTCAGCCCCGAGCCGGCGGAAGGGCTGGGAGAGGTCGCGGATGGCGTCGGGCTCCAACCGCGGGCCACCGCTCTCGACCACGACCTGGCCCGGGTTGCCGGCGCGCGTCTCGACGCGGATCCACCCCCCCGTCTCGTTGTGGCGGATCGCGTTGTCGATCACGTTCTCGACCAGGTGCGTGAGCAGCGTCTCGCTGCCGATCACCTTCAGCGGACCCAGCTCCCAGCGCAGCTCGATCCCCTTCGCTTCGATCGCATCGCCGCGATCGGCGACCGTCGCGGAGACGATCTCCGGGAGCGACACCGTGGTCTGCTCCGGGACCCCGTCGTGCTGGGCTCGGGCAAGCGTCAGGAAGCTCTCGAGCAGCCGGTCGGCGCGGTCGAGGCCCTCGCGCAGCTTGCCGTCGAGCGTGCTCAGCTCGGGCGGGACGGGCCCCGGTTTCGCGGCCGTCACGTCGAGCGAGGTGCGCATCATCGCCAGCGGCGTCCGCATCTCGTGCGAGGCGTTGGCGACAAACCGGCGCTGGGCCTCGAACGCCGCCTCGAGCCGGGCGAGGAGGCCGTCGATCGTGTCGCCGAGGTCCTTGAGCTCGTCGCTCGGGCCCTCGAGCGCGAGCCGCTCGTGCAGGTTGTGCTCCGAGATTTGGCGGGTGGTGGCGGTCATCGTTCTCAGCGGTCCGAGCACGCGCCCGGCGATCAGCCAGCCGAGCCCAATCGAGACGATGGACATCACGCCGAGCGCGATCCCCGACTGGATCAGGAGCTGTTCGAGCTGATCGTCTCGCTGGTTGGCCGCCTGGGCTCGGAGCTGCTTCGTCGTGTCTTCCAGCCGATTGGGGATCGGGCCCTGCGAGGGGAAGTTGTCGAGCCCACCGGGGGCCTGGAGCTCGGGCGGCGTCCCGGCCCTCGCCGTGAACAGGACGCGGTCGCCGGTCGAGCGGCTGACCAGCAGGTAGGTGATCGCGAGCAGGGCCGCGCCCGAGAGCAGGAACAGCACCCCGTAGAGGAGGGTGAGGCGCAGCCGCACCGTCCGTCGCGGGAGCTGTGGTCGGGAGGCGAGGTTGGCGAGTCGGCCGGGCATCTCGTGCGCGAGCCAAGGATGGCGATCCGAGGTAACAGCGAGTTAACAGACACCGTTTGGCCGGTGTTACCCCCGCTTTCGTACAACGGCCCCCGATGCAGATCCAGCGATCCGAAGGAGGTCCCTGAGAATGAATACGAAGCGAACCAGCAACCCAACCGCCGCGCGGGCGCCGGCGCGCCGATCGTGGTGGAGGGGGCGGGCCGGTCCGGTGCTGCTTGCGTTCGCGGCCGCCGGGCTGCTCGCGGCCGGCTGCGGCGATGACGGCGCCGACGGCGACAGCGCCGTGGCCTCCGAGGCGAGCGCCGACTCCGACGAGGCGGTGCAGTACTCCGAGTGCATGCGCGAGAACGGGGTGTCGGAGTTCCCCGACCCGGTCAACGGCCGGATCCAGCTCCGAGTCACGCCGGGCAACGGGCTCGACCCGAACTCGCCGGAGTGGCAGGCCGCGCAGGAGGCGTGCCAGGACCTGGCGCCCGCGGGGGCGGAGGGCGGCGGCGCCCCGAACCCCGAGATGGAGGCCGCGGCCCTCGAGTACGCGAAGTGCATGCGCGAGAACGGCGTCCCCGAGTTCCCCGACCCGGACGTCTCCGGCGGAGGCGTGCGGATGCAGCTGCCGCCCGGGGTCGCCGGGGACTCGCCGCAGTTTCAGGCCGCGCAGCAGGCCTGCGACGAGATCCTCTCGGGGCTGGGCGGTGCGCCGTGAGCGTCGGCGCGCCGACCAGCACGGCCGAGGCGCCCGGCGCGACGGAGCCGAACGGCGAGCAGCCCCCTGGGCGGCGGCGGATTCGGCTCGCCGGGGGGGTCGCGGCGCTGATCGGTGCGGCGGCCCTGGTTGCCGTGATCGGCCCGTTCGGCGACTCGAGCGGAGCGGAGGGCGACAGCGACGGCGAGGGCGCCCCCTCGCTCGCGCGGGTCGAGCGCGGCCGCCTCGCCTCGCAGGTCTATCAGAGCGGCTCCCTCGACTATGCCGCCCAGGCCGACGGCTCGCCGTATTCGGTGGTCAACCAGGCCGCCGGCGCCTACACGGCGTTGCCGGGCACCGGCGATGAAATCGGGTGCGGCGAGGTGCTCTACCGCGTCGCCGACGAGCCGGTGGCGCTGCTCTGCGGGCGCACGCCCGCCTACCGGTCGCTGTCCGAGGGAATGGACGGACCGGATGTTCGGCAGCTGAATCGCAACCTGGTCTCGCTCGGCTACGCCGGCCGCGACGAGCTCGATCCAACGTCCGATTACTTCGGCGCCGAGACGGCGTCCGCGCTCGAACGGCTGCAGGACGAGCTCGGCCTCGAGCAGACCGGCTCGCTCGAGCCCGAGCAGGCGGTCTTCCTGCCGGGGCCGCTGCGGATCACCAGGGTGACGGCGACCCTCGGCACGATGGCCCAGCCCGGCGCGCCGGTCGCGCAGGCCACCTCGACCCGGCGGCGGGTGGAGGTCGACCTCGATGCCTCCCAGGCGGCCGTCGTCGAGATCGGGGACCGTGCCCGGGTCACCCTGCCGGACAACGAGACGACGCCGGGGATCGTCACCGACGTCGGGACGGTCGCGGGCGGCGGTGGGTCGGGGTCGGATTCCGGCTCAGAGGAGGATTCGGCGAGCGCGACGATCCCCGTCTACGTCAGGCTCGAGGACGCCGACGACGTCGCGGCCATCGACCAGGCCCCGGTCGAGGTCGAGATCACCACCGAGCGGGTCAAGGACGCGCTCAGCGTGCCGGTCACCGCGCTCCTGGCCCGTGCCGGTGGCGGCTACGCGGTCGAGACGGTCGGCGCCGGTGGCGAGCGCGAGCTCGTGTCGGTCAACCTCGGCGCCTTCGACCAGGCCAACGGCCTCGTGCAAGTGAGCGGCGCGGATCTCGAGGCCGGACAGCAGGTGGTGGTCCCGTCGACATGACCCCCAGGCGCGCGATGTCCCGGGACCCGGCCGGCCCAACCGACGACCCCACGCAGGCCACGCTTGGCGATGGCGGCGAACGCACCGTGCTCGAGCTCGACGCGGTCACCAAGACCTACGGAGAGGAGCCGCCCGTTCCCGCCCTGCGCGGGGTGAGCCTCACGGTCAGAGGCGGGGAGCTCGCGGCGATCGTCGGACCCTCGGGATCGGGCAAGACCACCCTGCTCCACATCATCGGCACCCTCGACCGACCGTCCTCGGGCGTGGTGCGGATCGACGGGGCCGACGTCGCCACCCTGAGCGACTCCGAGCTCGCGGCCCTGCGCGCCCGCAGCATCGGCTTCGTCTTCCAGCAGTTCTTCCTCGCCGAGCATTCGACGGCGCTCGAGAACGTCGCCGACGGGTTGCTCTACGCCGGGGTGGAGGTCGGCGAGCGGCGAGCGCGGGCCGCGGATGCGCTGGCCGCGGTCGGACTCGCCCACCGGGTCGGATTTCGCCCGAGCAAGCTGTCGGGCGGCGAGCGCCAGCGGGTCGCGATCGCCCGCGCGCTCGTCGGGCGGCCGGCGATCGTCCTCGCCGACGAGCCGACCGGCAACCTCGACAGCGTCAACGGCGCCGCGATCCTCGACCTGCTCGGCGAGCTCAACGCCGGCCAGGGCGCGACGATCGTCGTCATCACCCACGACCACGACCTCGCCGCGCGGCTCCCCCGCCAGGTCGAGATGCTCGACGGGCGAATCGTCCGCGACGGCGCCGCCGTGGAGGCGGGCTCGTGAGGCGGAGTCCGTCAGGACTGCGTCCAGGCGACCTGGCCCGGGTGGCGAGCCTCGGGCTGCGCACGCGGCGGATGCGCGCCGGCCTCTCGGCGCTGGGAATCGCGATCGGCGTCGCCGCGATCGTCGCCGTGCTCGGGCTCTCGTCTTCCTCCCAGGCCGGCCTGCTCGAGGAGATCGATCGGCTCGGCACGAACCTGCTCACCGTCACCAAGGGGCAGTCGTTCGCGGGCGAGGAGGCGCAGCTCCCGCTTGCCGCCCCGTCGATGATCGGACGCGTCGACGCCGTCGAGCAGGTGGCCGACGCCGCCTCGATTCAGAATGTCAACGCGTACCGAAGCCCGCTCATCCCGAGCATCGAGACCAACGGCCTGCAGGTTCAGGCCGCGAGCCTCGACCTGTTGGGGGTGATCGCCACCGGCGTCGCCCAGGGTCGCTACCTGAACGCCGCTACCGCGAGAGAGCCCGTCGCCATTCTCGGAGCGGTCGCCGCGCAGCGGCTCGGAATCGATCGCATCTACCCCGGCCAGCGGATCTGGCTCGGCGGAGGGTGGTTCTACGTCGGCGGGATCCTCGAGCCGGCGGCGCTCGCGACCGAGATCGACACCAGCGTGATCGTCGGCTACCCCGCCGCCAAGCGCTATCTCGACTACGCGAGCGTCGCCGACGGCAAGCCCGCCGTCGGGCCCCCGAGCACGATCTATGTGCGCGCCCAGACCAGCGAGGTGGACGCCGTGCAATCGGTGCTCGCCCAGACCGCCAATCCCGAGGCTCCCAACGAGGCGGACGTCAGCCAGCCATCGGACGCGCTCACGGCGCGCGCCGCGGCGCAGAGCGCGCTCAACGGCCTGTTCCTCGGACTCGGCGCGGTGGCGCTGCTCGTCGGCGCGGTCGGCGTCGCCAACATCATGATCATCTCGGTCCTCGAGCGCCGCTCGGAGATCGGCCTGCGGCGGGCCCTCGGTGCCACCAGGGGGCAGATCCGCACCCAGTTCCTCGCCGAGGCGATCGTGCTCGCGCTGCTCGGCGGCGCGGCGGGTGTCGCCGCCGGGGCGCTCGCCACCGTGATCTATGCGTCGATCTCCGATTGGGACGCGGTCATCCCGGTGACCGCGTGGGCGGGCGGAATCGGCGCCGCGCTCGCGATCGGGGCGATCGCGGGGCTGGCGCCCGCGATCCGCGCGGCCGGCGTCTCTCCGACGGAGGCCCTGCGGACCGTTTGACGGCCGCAGTACCGATGGCACCCGCGCACTCGCCCGCGGTTCACCTCGATCTGCGCTGCGAGCTCGGCGCCGCCGAGTCGGTCCGGCGCGAGCTCGACCGGCTCCAGACGACCGTGAGCTCGGGTGAGCTCTCCGCCCTGCGCCGGATCGTTCGGACGCTCGTCGCCGCCGTGCTGCCGGACGGCGCGACCACGATCAGCCTCGAGCTGTGGGCCGCGGAGCACGCCGTTCACCTCCGCGCTCGCTATCGCCGCGAGCGCGTGACCGACGAGCCGCCGGACCTGCATCCCGGGGCGCTTGCGCTGATCGAGCGCTGTGCGCCCCGCTGGGCGGCCGAGCGGACGGTGAGCGAGACCGTGCTGCGGGCTGAGCTGGACCGGGGCCGCCTCGGCGCCGTCGCGCTGCCTCAGCGCTCGTCGGCGTCGTCGGGCCACGGCAACGGGAACACCTCGCGGTAGGGGCGGGCCTCGTCGATGACCCGGGCCAGTGCGGAGCGCTCGACGAGCGCGCGGTAGTAGCGCGTGATGCTCGCCTGCGCCCGCTCGTCCCAGCGATGGACGATGCGGGCGTAGAACAGCGTCGGGCCGGCCCCGCAATCGGCGAGGCCAAACGTCGGGCCGGCGGTCCACTCGTGGTCGGCGAGCTGTGCATCCAGGACGCCGTATGCGGTGTCGAGCGTCCGGCGGGCCTCGGCGACCCCCTCGGGGTCGCTGCGGCCCTCGGGGCGCAGGTTGTCGGTGACGATCTTCTGCATCGGCGCCGCGACGTACTGGTCGTGGAACCGGTCCCAGAGGCGCGTCTGCAGCGCCGCCGCCGGGTCGGCCGGGACGAGCGCCGGCCCACCCGGGGCCAGGCCGTCGAGGTACTCGATGATCGAGGTCGACTCAGGCACCGTGATGCCGGCGGCGTCGTCGACCAGCACCGGGATCTTCGCCAGGGGCCAGACTGAGGTCAGCTCGGCGCGGGAGTCCTCGTTCTCGACCAGGCGGCGCTCGAACTCGAGATCGAGCTCGTAGAGCGCCACCAGCGCCTTCTGGGCGAACGAGGCGAACGGGTGCTGGTAGAGGACGAGGGTCACGGTCGAGCTACCCGGTTCCGAGCGGCTTGACGCCGACGAGAAGGGCCATCTCGAGCCACTTCCAGTAGCAGTCGACGTCATCGAAGCCGAGCTCGCGCAGCCACCCGAGCTGCGTCTCGACGTCGAGCAGGCGGTCCGACGGATCCTCATCGGCGAGCGGCTCGCCGATCGCCGCGAAGAACGCCAGGTGCAGACGATCGGTCGGCGACGCGACGTGCTCGAGGTTCGCGAACACTCCGCCGGGCTCGAGCAGATCGAGGACCTCGCCGTAGAGCGCGCGCTTTCGCCCGTGCTCGAGGTGGTGGATGGCGAACGAGGAGACGATGGCAGCAAAGTGTCCGAGCGCGGGCAGCGGCGCGGCGAGGTCGTGCTCGAGGAGCTCGATGCGGCGATCGTCGCGAAAGCGGCTGCGCGCCGCCTCGAGCATGGGCTCGGAGACGTCGAGGCCGACGCCGCTGATCTGAGGGCGATCGGTGGCGAGGAGGCCGAGCAGCCGCCCATCGCCCGTCCCGAGGTCGAGGATGCGGCGGGCGCCGCCGGGCAGCTGCTCGACCAGGACGCCCTCGCCCTCCGCGCGGTGCGGATAGTCGTCGGCTCGGGCGAGGTAGCGCTGCGCGTGCTCGGGCGTCGCCCATTCCTCGGCTGGCATGCGCGAATCATCCCAGTCGGGACCATCCGCGGCTGCTCTACGATGGCCTCGTGCCCGAGCGCCTCTTCTTCACCGACTCCGACGAGGCGAACGAGCTGATCGCCTCCGACCCGATGGCGTTGCTGATCGGCTTCGCGCTCGATCAGCAGGTGACCGTGCAGAAGGCGTTCTCGGGGCCGCTCGTGTTGCGCGAGCGTCTCGGGACCCTCGATGCGGGCGACCTTGCGGCAGCCGACCTCGAGCCCGCCTTCCGCGCCAAGCCGGCGCTGCACCGCTATCCGGGGTCGATGGCCCGGCGCGTGCACGAGCTCGCCGTGCACCTGCGCGACCGCTACGACGGCGACGCCGCGCGCGTGTGGAACGGGGCGCGCGACGCGGATTCGCTGCGCGCCAACCTGGCCGCGCTCCCCGGGTTCGGTGAGATGAAGGTCAAGTCCCTTGGCGCGGTGCTCGCGAAGCGCTTCGACGTCGAGGCCGCGCGCGAGCTGGTGCCGCCGCACCCGACGCTCGGCGACGTCGACTCGCCGCAGGCGCTCGCCGACTACCAGGCGGCCAAGCGCGCCCACAAGGCCGAGTGGTCGAAGGTGGCGGCGGGTCAATAGTCGGCGTGGCGCTCGGTCCTCGCGCCGGGCGCGGCTGACTCGCGCGAGGATGGCCTTTGCGACGGACCCCCAGGTGGTTGCCGAGCAGGCGCGCCTGGTCGCTGCCGCCTGGTCGCCGGAGGGAGCGCCCCTCGCGTGGCGGCTGACCGCCGCTCAGCTGGAGGCCCTGGCCGACGACGAGGAGCTGCTCGCGATCGCGGCGCAGATCCCGCCCGACCGCGTGCCGGCGCTGCTCTTCGAGGCGGCGGCGACGTTCCTCGTCCTCGAGCTCGAGCCGGAGCCGCTCCGGGGCTGGTTCCCGCGCGTCGGCGAGCCGCAGCCGGCGCTCGACCGCCGGTTTCGCCGCGAGTACCGCGACTTCATCCTCGACCACCGGGAGCGGCTGCTCGAGCTCTGCGCCCGTCACCGCTATCAGATGAACGAGGTGGGCCGGTGCGCCGACGTGGTCCCGGCGCTGGCCCCGGCGGTGGCCGAGGGGCGCGACGTCGTCCTGATCGACATCGGGACCGGTGCCGGGCTCGGGCTGCATCTCGACCGCTACCGCTACGTCTACCGCGGTCCGGGCGAGCGCCGCGAGTCGGTGGGCGATCCGGGCTCGCCGCTGACGATCGAGACCGAGGTGCGCGGCGGGGTCGCGCCGCCGCTCCCGCCCGCGCTCCCCGAGGTCGTCGACCGGGTGGGCATCGACGCCGAGCCGCTCGACATCTCCGATCCGGGGGTCCGCGCCTGGCTCGCGGCCTGCGTGCCGCAGGAGATCGGGGCGGTGACCCGCTTTCATCGCGCCGCCGAGATCGCCACCGCCAATCCGGCCCGCACCGTGCGCGGCGACGCCTGCGAGGTGCTGCCCGACGTGCTCGACGGGATCCCGGCGGGACACCTGGCGTGCCTGGTGGACAGCTACGTCCACGTCTTCTTTCCGCCCGAGGAGCTGGAGCGCTTTCGCGCGCTCATCGACCGGGCCGGGCGCCGGCGCGAGCTCGACTGGATCTCGATCGACCCGCTGGTGCCGATGGGACCGACCGCGGCGCACAGCGTCCTCGGCGTCCCGGTGCCCGCCGCGCTGGTCGAGCGCAACCGGCGCGAGGGCGTGTTCGGCGTTCTCGGGCGGCTCGGCTACCGGGGCGGGCGTCGGCGGCGCGCCCTGCTGGCGCTGGCCCACCCCGGGGCGGCCTGGCTCGAGTGGCTGACCCCCGCGGATTCCTCAGCCGGCCCCGCCGCGTGATCGGGCGCAGCGGCCGAGCCGGCGCACCGGCCGTCGCTCGTCAGGCGGCGGCCGACTCCGGCAGCGTCGCGGCCTCGGGCTCGTGCGCCGCCTCAACCGGCTCGCGCTCGATCTCGCCCTCGCGGACGAGCCACAGGGCCAGGATCGCGCCGGCGAAGCAGAGCAGCGCGCCGAGCGTCAGCACCTCGTTGAGGCCGGTGAGAAACCCCGCGCCGGCCGCGTTCGAGACGGCATCCCGGGCCGGCGGCGGGACCGCGGCGAGGGCCTGATCCAGGTTGCCCGACGAGGCGGCCTCGATCAGCTCGCGCGGGCGATCCCCGGCTGCGGCGGGGGTCCCCGCGAGCAGCTCGGCGATCTTGTCGGCACCGCGGCCGACGAAGACCGCGCCCCAGACGGCGATCCCCACGGCGACGCCCACCTGGCGGAAGGTGTCGTTGATGCCCGCCGCCATGCCGCTGCGCTCCTTCGGCACCACGCTCAGGGCGACGTCGCCGATCACCGGGTTGAGCAGTCCGACGCCCACGCCCGCGACCAAAAAGCCGCCGAGCAGGGTCGTCCACTCCGAGCCGGCCTCGATCCCCGACATGAGCAGCAGCCCGATCCCCGCCAGGCCCAGGCCGCCGCTCAGCATGACCCGCGCCGCGACGCGCGAGAGCAGGGCGCCGGCGATCGGCGCGGCGATGAAGCTCGCCAGGGTGATCGGCAGGTAGCGCAGCCCCGCCTCGAGCGGCGAGTAGCCGAGGTAGCTCTGCAGGTACAGGGTCAGGTACAAGAAGAGCGCGAACATCGAGCCCGAGACGGCGAACGCCGCGAGCTGCACGCCGGTGAAGGCGGGCCGCCGAAAGAGCCCCAGCGGCAGCATCGGCTCGGCGACCCGGCGCTCGATCGCGATGAAGGCGCCGAGCAGGGCGGCGGTGGCGGCGAACAGGGAGACGATCATCGAGCTGCCCCAGCCCTCGTCGTTGCCGCGCACGAGCGCCAGCACGAGCAGGAAGAGCGCGCCGCTGAAGGTCGCGACGCCCGCCCAGTCGACGCGCGTCGCGTCGGGGTCGCGGCTCTCACGCAGCTTTAGGTAGGTGACCGCGATCGCGCCGAGGCCGATCGGCAGGTTGAGATAGAAGATCGACTCCCACCCGAGCCCGTCGGTGAGCGCCCCGCCGACCAGCGGGCCGATCGCGACCGCGAGGCCGATCGTCGCCCCGTAAAGGCCCATCGCCATACCGCGCTCGCGCCCGGCGCGAAACTCCTGGCCGATCAGGGCCAGCGAGACCGCGAACATCACCGCCCCGCCGACCCCCTGCAGGGCGCGCGCCAGGTTCAGGAAGGTGGCATCCGGCGCCAGCGCACAGAGCAGCGAGGCCGCCGTGAAGACGGCCAGCCCGACGGCGAACAGGCGCCGGCGCCCAAAGCGGTCCGCGAGCGAGCCGGCGGTCAGCACCAGGGCGGCCAGGGTCAGGGCGTAGGCGTCGATCACCCATTGCAGGTCGGTGAAGCTGGCGCCGAGGTCGTCGCGGATCGACGGCAGCGCCACGTTGACGACCGTGATGTCGAGGAGGAGCATGAAGGTCGCCACCGAGACGGCGGTCAGGGTCCACCACTTGCGCTGCATTGGAAGTCGATCTCCTTGTCACATCGGCTGCGTTTGGCTCGTCACCCCTATGACGGATCGCGACGAAGGGATGTGACCGATGGACGACCGCGACTACCTGGCGCAGCAGTTCGAGGCCAACCGAACCCATCTGCGCGCTGTGGCCTACCGGATGCTCGGCTCGGTGAGCGAGGCCGACGACGCCGTCCAGGAGTCCTGGCTGCGGCTCAGCCGCTCGGACACCGGCGATGTCGAGAACCTCGGTGGATGGCTGACGACGGTCGTCGCGCGCGTCTGCCTGGACATGCTGCGCTCGCGCGCGTCGCGGCGCGAGGAGCCCTTGGGCCCGCATGTGCCCGAGCCGATCGTCAGCCGCGAGGACGAGGTCGATCCCGAGCACGAGGCACTGCTCGCCGACTCGGTCGGCCTCGCGCTGCTCGTCGTGCTCGAGACGCTCGCTCCCCCCGAGCGGCTCGCGTTCGTGCTGCACGACATGTTCGGCGTTCCGTTCGAGGAGGTCGCCCCGATCGTCGACCGCTCCCCGGCCGCGGCGCGACAGCTGGCGAGCCGCGCGCGGCGCCGGGTGCGGGGAGCCGCCGCGGTTCCCGACGCCGACCTCGCGCGCCAGCGTGAGGTGGTCGACGCCTTCCTCGCCGCGGCGCGCGGCGGCGACTTCGACGCGCTCCTCGCCGTGCTCGACCCCGACGTCGTGCTTCGCGTCGACCGCGGGGCGGTCCCCGCGGGCGCCTCGCGAGAGGTGCGGGGGGCACGCGCCGTCGTCGAGCGGGCTCGCACCTTCGCGCCGCTGGCCGCCTCCGCTCGGCCGGCCCTCGTCAACGGGGCGGCGGGATTCGTCGTCGCTCCGCGGGGGCGCCCGGTCGCGGTGGCCGGCGTCACCGTCGCGCACGGCAAGATCGTCGAGTTCGACCTGCTCGCCGATCCGGCGCGCCTGCGCGAGCTCGACCTGACCGTGCTCGACGACTGAGCCTCGGAGAGTCCCGGCGGCGCGGACCGGCGGACCGCCGAGTCCGCGGCTCAGTGCACCTGGCGGCGCACGGCCGGGGACATCGAGACACCGGCCTGGGGCGAGGGCTCGCGGCGGCGGCGGCCGGCGCGTCGCGCGACCGCGCGCACCGCGAGGCCCACCGCCGTGAGCGCCCCGCCGACGAGCGCGGCAGCGAGGGCGACCACCAGAAGCGGGGCCGTCGACGCGATCAGCAGGATCACGAAGGGGAGCGCCAGCGGAAAGAGCGCGAACGTGACCACGCCCAGGCCGGCCAGCGCGGCCGCGATCCCGACGGCGCCCTCGGCATTGGATTGAGACGTCGCTGGTGCGTGCATTGCAAGCCTCCTTCTCGCCGGCGCCGCCGTGAGCCCGGCGCCCGGCGCGGCAGGCGACCGTCACCTCGGCCGCGTATTTGCTCCGTCACCTCTATGACGAAGCTCGGCGCCCGGGTGTGACAGCGGGAGCGCGAGTCGCGCCGATCGAGGAGCTGCGCGAGCTCGACCTGACCGTGCTCGACGGCTGAGGCTCGGGCTCGGCGCCGGCCGGCTCGCGCCGGCCGACCCGCTCTCCCGAGATCGAGGTCCAGGGACCGGAGCTGGCGCGGCTGGTCGAGTGTCGGGCGACGATCCGCGATCTGATCGACGCCAACCTGACCGGGCATCTCGATGCGGCCGCGAGCGCCCGGCTCGACCGCCTGAGCGCCGAGCACCGGGTCCAGCTGACCGCCGCTGACGATCGCGGGCTCGCGCTCGACCTGACGCCCGCCGCCTCGATCGATGGCCTGATCTCGCAGATGGTTGGGATCGTGTTCTGCGCCCAACTCGAGTCGCAGTGGTCGCGGCTCAAGGTGTGCGCCAGCGATGAGTGCCGATGGGCGTTCTTCGACAGCTCGCGCAATCGGGGCGGGACCTGGTGTCAGATGGAGACGTGCGGCAATCGGATCAAGAGCCGCGCCTACCGGCGACGCACGGCGACCCAGCGCGTACGCGCGTCGGGCTGAGCGGCCCCGGGCCTCCGGACGGCTGGGCCGGCGGCCTGCGGGCGTTCCGTTCGCGAGCCGGCTGAGCGACTGACCCGCGGCAGCCCCGTCACGCCGCGACGGTGACCGGATCGTCGAGGCGCACCCGGCCCGGCTCGACGACGCGAGCGTGGACACCGAAGGGCAGCGGCTCGGTCGTCAGGAGCCGGCCCCGGTAGGCCTGGAGGTGGTGCAGGGTCTCGAAGTCGACCACGCCGGTCTCGGCGTTGCGCGTCGTGGCGGCGCAGCGGCCCACGTGCCCGGCCACCCGCAGGAGCGCGTCACCGACCCTGATCTCGCGGTCGACCCAGTCGTCCTCCTCGTGGGCCTCCAGGCCCGCGACGCCCAGGTTCATGCGAAACCGCCGCGCATCGACGGGCTCGAGCTCACCGGCCTGCGCCCGCAGCCGTTCGAGCGACGCGATCGAGAGCAGGGTCACGGCACCGTCTCGGCCGCGGTCGACCCCGGGTCGCTCGCCGGCGGCGGAGACGAGGCGCACCGGCCTGTCGCAATGGTCGCTCAGGGCGGGCGAGAACGGACCGAGCACCGTTCGCGCGGGCACGGTCTCGCCGGCGAATCCGACCTCCTCGGGGTCCCCGAGCTCGACCTCCCCGGCGACCTCTCGGCCGTCGGGAAACCGCAGCGAGAGCTCGCCCGTGCGAGCGTCGTGCTCGGCGACGACCGCGACCAGCGGGCCGAGGCGAGTCGCGCTGATCATGGTGTCGGTCCGGTCGACGACGAAGAACGCGCGATCGCCGGGGATCCCGTCACGGGTCAGCAAGGCCTCCTCGCGCGTCTGCATGCGCAGCCCCTTCACCGGCACGATCGAGATCCAGGAGATGCGCGGTGATCGAGGCGTCAAGCCTCCAGATTATTGGCCCGGCAGGGGAGCCGGCTGGATCAGCTCCACGGTGACCCCGTCGGGGTCGCTCGCATAGAACACCCTCGCTCCCTGCCAGGCCCCGGCCGAGGCGATCCTGACCGGCTCGCTGACGACGCTCACCGCCGCCTCGCGCAGCCGGCTGTGGACGGCGTCGATGTCGGCCACGCGCAGGGAGATGTGGGTCGCGCCGGGGTCATTGGGTAGCGGCCGGCTCGGCGTTCCCCGAGGCTCGACGTACTCGATCAGCTCCAGCACCTGCCCATGCGAGAGCTCGAGGTCGGCCCAACGCACGCTGGGGTCGGGGATGCCGGTGATCTCGAACTCGCCCCCCTCGGCCTCTCCCCGGCCTCGCAGCTCGAGACCGAGCAGGTCGCGGTAGAAGGCGAGCGAGCGGTCGAGGTCTGCGCTGGTCACCGAGACGTGGTCGAGGCCGGTGGCCCGCCAGCCGACGGCACCGTCCAGCGCCGGGGAGCCGTGCCGCAGGCGCTCCGGGACGAGATCGCGGGCGAACACGTCGTCGAGGGTCTCTTGGCGGCGGATCAGCGCGGCGTCGCCGCCGGTCACCAGGACGGTCCCCGGCCGCGGCAGCGCGTTGAAGTTGGTCGCGCCCGGGTCCTGGTAGGCGCCGGTGTCGAGGAAGGCGAGGACATCGCCCGGCTCGACGCGGGGAAGCTCGGCGTCGGGCACGATCACGTCGAGCGCGCAGGTGCGCCCGGTGACGTCGGCGACGATCGCGGGCTCGGCCTCGGCGCGCGCCACCGAGAGACAGGTCCAGCGGTTGAACTCGAGGTTCACGTCGGGCAGGTAGGAGTCCGAGGAGTCGGTCTCGACCCAGGTGAGCGGGGTCGGGTCTGGCGCTTGACGTTTCCCACCGTCGCCAGGTGGACGCCGGCATCGGCGTAGAGCGCGCGCCCCGGCTCGATCTCGAGCTGCACCTCGGCCGCGCGGATGCCGAGCCCGTCGAGCCGGGCGGCCAGGTGCTCGCAGACCACCGCCGCGTAGGTGTCGATATCCGGCGCGCGGGGCGGGGCGCTGGCGCGCTGAGGCAGAGCCCGCCCGAAGGGATCGCGCGGCACGGGGAAGCCGCCGCCGAGGTCGAGCTCGCGCGGGGTCCAGCCGCCCCACCGCTCTCGAAGCTGTGGGAGCAGCTCGGCCAGGGAGTCGATCGCCCCCCGCCAGACCTCCGGGTCGGCGGAGTGGCGGCCGAGATGGAGGTGGATGCCGGCGAGGTCGAGGTTCGGGTCGCGGACCTCGCGCTCGCCGATCGCGAGCAGGTCCTCGGTCGGAATCCCGGCCTTGTAGCGCTGGATCGCGTCGCGCACCGATACCCCGCTCGGTGACATCTCCGAGGGCTCGTCATGTCCGACCAGGTCGGGTCGCATGCGCAGGCGGATGTGCGCGCGCCGGTCGAGTCGCGCCGCCGCCGCCGCCGTGCGCTCCAGCTCGGCGCGGCTGTCGAGAGTGATCCGCACCCCGGCGCCGATCGCGCGCTCGAGCAGGCCATCCCCCTTCATCGGCCCGTTCAATGAGATCTGCCCGGGGACCGTGCCGGTCCGCAATGCGGCCTCGAGCTCGCCCTCGCCGAAGACGTCGCAACCAACCCCCTCCTCGGTGAGGATGCGGCGCAGGGCGAGGGACGAGTTGGCCTTGATCGACGGAAGGAGGAGAAGCTCCGCCGGCCAGCGAGCCGCGAACGCCCGCTGGAGGCGCCGCGCGTTGCGACGCAGCTGACCCTCGGAGACGACGTAGAGCGGTGTGCCGAAGCGCGCCGCGAGCGCCTCCGCCGCGCAGTCCTCCACGTACAGTGCTCCGGCGCGCACCGACAGGCAGTCATCGAGCTGTCGAATTTCGTCGCTCACCCGCTCACGTCCCGACCTCCGTGGCCTCGAGCGCCTCGAGCGCGAGGCCCGCCACCAGCTCGCCGGTCTCGGGAGCGAACTGGAAGCCCTGACCATTGCAGGCCGAGGCGACGACGATTCGCCCGCGGCGCTCGAGGATGAACCGCTCGCCGGGCGCATTGGTGTACAGGCACGCCTCGGCGCCGTGCGGCCGCGCGGCGAGCCGCGGAAATCGCGCCCGCACCCAGTCCACCACCCGGTCGATCGCGTCCCGGTCGACCTGGGGCCGGCCCCGCTCGCCGTCCGCCACCAAGGCGCCTCGGGCGTGGAAGGCCGCCTTCAGACCCCGAGCGGGATCCCAGAGGGCGAACGGCTCCTCGCCGTCGAACTCCATCAGCGCGGGCGGCCGCGCCGAGGGGCTCTGCAGGTCGAAGTACGCCACCGACTGGCGGGAGGCGCTCAACGGCACGTCGATGGCGGCGATGCCGAGCAGCTCGCGGCTCCACGGGCCCGCGGCCACGATCGCCGACGAGCAGCGCCAGCGACGGCGGGCGGTGTCCACCTCGAGGCCGCCCTCATCGCGCTCCCGGATGGCGTGCACCCGTTCGCCCTGGCGGAGCTCGGCGCCGCCCGCCCGCGCCAGGCCAAGGATTGCCCCGTGGGCGTGGTCGGCCCGGATCACCCCCGCATCCGGCTGATGCAGGAGCGGCGCGTCGCTGCCGACGCTGACGCCGAAGCGCTCGAGCGCGTCGGCGGGGGAGAGGAGCTCGGCCTCGACGCCCGCCGCGCGCAGGGCGGGCAGCTCGCGCTCGGCGAACTCGCCATGGGTCAGCGCCCCGGTCGCCGAGAGCAACGTCCGGCCGCTCTGCGTCTCGATCTCACGCCAGCGCTCCAGCGCCCGCAGGCCCAGCTCGAGGTACAACGGGTCGGGGTAGGCGGCCGGCGCGAAGATGCGCGCGCTGCCGGCGCTCGAGCCCTGAGCGCGCCGCAGCGATCGGCCCTCCACCAGTGCCACCCGGCGGCTTCGCCGCGCGAGCGCCAGCGCCGCCGCGGCCCCGACCACCCCGCCGCCGATCACGAGCACATCGACCAGCCGGTGTTGACGGGGGGCTTCCATCGTGTACGATCGTACAGTACGAATGTACACGGCAAGGCGAACCACGGAGGAGCTGAGCACTCGCGATCGCGAGCCGTCCACGCGTCGCGGCCGAGCGCGGCCGCACGAGCGCCGTCGAAGCAACGCCCGCCGGCTGCTCCTGCTGCAGACCACGCTCCGCCTGATCGCCGACGAGGGAATCGACGCGGTCAGCCACCGCTCCGTCGCCGAGGCCGCCGGAGTCCCGCTCGGCTCCACCACCTACTGGTTCTCCTCGCGCCAGGAGATGCTCCGCCAGGCGCTCGAGTACTTCGCCCGGCTCGAGATCGAGACCCTGCACGAGCATCTCGCGGGAGTGCTCGGCAGGCGCCTGTCGCGCCGGCGGCTCGTCGACGAGTTCACCGCGATCCTCCTGCCCCAGCTCGGCGAGCAGCGCTGGCGCACGGTCGCCCAGTACGCGCTGTTTCAGGAGGCCGCGCGGCAGCCCGAGCTCGAGCCCGTATGTCGGGAGTGGACGCGGGCGTGGGAGCAGGCGCTGACCGAGGTCTTCGCATCGCTCCGCGCTCCCGCTCCCGAGCTGGAGGCGCGCATGTTCCTGGCGATGCTCGACGGGATGCTGCTCAGCCAGCTCCCTGCGCCGGACCCCGACCCCGAGCACACGGTGATCCGCCCCGTGCTGAAGGCGTGGTTCGCGCGGATTCCAACGCGATGAGACCAGTGAACGAGAGGAGACCGAGGTGAGCTCGAGGCAATGGGGATCGCGATGGGTCCTTACGGTGGCGTCCCTGATCCTCGCCGCGTCGCTCGCCGTGTCCGGCTGCGGAGGGGACGGCGACGGCGTGGGAGGCGCCGCCGAGGAGGAGGTCTCCGTGGCGACGGCCGAGGGCGAGCCGGGCGGCGACCTGACGATCTCGAACTGGGCGCTCTACATCGACAAGAACACGGTCGGTGACTTCGAGCGCGACACCGGCATCTCCCTCGACTACGTCGAGGACGTCAACAGCTATGACGAGTTCTTCGGCAAGATGCAGCCGCTGCTCGAGCGGGGCGATTCGGGCGGCCGCTCGCTGATGGTCGCCGGCGACTGGCTGGCGAAGAAGATGTACGACCTGGGTTACATCCAGAAGCTCGACAAGGGGGCTAAGGCGCCCGCGTTCGAGCACCTGAACCCGGACGTCAAGCCGCCGAGCTCGGATCCCAACTGGGATTTCTCGATCCCGTGGCAGGGCGGGATGACGGGCCTGATCGTCAACAAGGAGGAGGCGCCCGACGTCAACTCGATCAACGACCTGTTCGACCCCAGGTACAAGGGCAGGGTCGAGGTGCTGAGCGAGCTCCGTGAGACGGTGCCCCTGGTGATGAAGGCGGATGGGGTCGATCCCGACACCGCCACCACCGACGACTGGCTCGCCGCCATCGACAAGCTCGGGGAGGCCGGCCAGTCCGGGCAGCTCCGCCGCTTCACCGGCGCGGACTACGCGAAGGACCTGGTCACGGGCGACGCCGTCGCGGTGATCGGATGGGCGGCGGACGCGATCCAGCTCCAGGCCGACAACCCGCAGCTCGAGTGGCGGATGCCCGCCGAGGGATGCATGGTCTGGTGGGACGACTGGGTGATCCCCGCCGGGGCGCCCAACCCGACGGCCGCCTACGAGTGGATCAACTACACGTACGAGCCCAAGAACCAGGCCCAGATCGTCGCCTGGACCAGCGCCGTGACGCCCGTCGCCGGGGTCCAGGAGATCTTCGAGAAGACCGATCCCGAGGCGGCGAGGAGCGAGCTGATCTTCCCGAGCGCCGAGTACACGAAGGACTGCTCGACGCCGATCAACCCGCCCGGCGGACCCGAGGAGCAGCAGCGGGTCGAGAGCGCGTGGAGGGTCGCGACCGGGGCGTGAGCGCGATCGGCCGGGCGTGAGCGCTCAGGTGCCGCCCGCCTCGGGGCTGATCAGGATCGAGAAGTGGCCGAAGTCTGCGCCGCGCACCCGCTCTCCGAACATGCCCCGCATCGGCGAGAGCGGCGCCTCGCCGCCGGCCACCGCCTCCGCCGCGTCCGCGAGCTCGCCGAGGAAGCGCGGCGGGACCGACGGCCGCAGGCAGTGGGCCACGTAGACGACCCGGATCGCCCCGCGAGCTCGTCGGCCAGCCGGCGAGCCGAGCGGGCGAACACCGCGGGGTCCGACCCTTCCTCGTAGATCAGGTGCGGGCCGTGGTAGGCCTGGTCCTGGGCGAAGAGGATGCCGGCCGCCTCGTCTAGGAGGCAGATGTGGTCGGGGGCATGACCGGGGGTGTGGATGACGCGCAGGGTCCGCTCGCCGAGCTCGATCGCGTCGCCGTCGGCCAGCAGGCGCGTCGGCCGCGGGGGGTCGATCCGCCACCCGAGCTCGGCGATCCCGCGCCCGGGCCAGGCTCGCATCGTCTCGTCGGGGCCGATCATGAACCAGCCGTCGCGATCCGCGCGTTCGAACCGGCTCCAGCTCTCGTTCATGCTGTCGGCGAGCTCGCGGTAAGCGCGCAGGTGCGCCTCGCGGCAGCCGGCCTCGATCCACTGCGGCGCAAGCTCATGCATCTCGGTGTGCTCGAACAGCTCGTTGCCGCCGACGTGATCGAAGTGGACGTGGGAGTTGACGACGAACGCGGGCGCCGCGGCGACGGGCGAGATCGCGGTGGAGATGTCGGCCAGGCCGAGGCCGGTGTCGAGCAGCGCGCAGCGCTCCGACCCCGCGATCAACCAGCTGAGGACATGACCCGGCTCGGCGACCACGTGCAGCCCGGGCTCGATCTCGCCGACCTGAAACCACTCCCGCGCGTCGGCGGCGAAGCTGCGTGAGGACACCTCGGTGATTGTGCCGGACCGCCGGCGACCTCGACCGACCGCCGCCCGGGCGACGAGGCCGCGTCTAGGATCGTCGGGACCATGACCCTCGCGACCGCCCCCGCGCGTGGCGGCGATCCAGTCATGAGGCTTCGATCACGCCCGTGAGAATGCTCGTCGGCGCCGTCGCCCTCCTCGCCCTCGGGCCGCTCGCCTCCGCGCAGGGCCGGCCGGTCGCCTCCGCGGCCGTCGCCCCGCCCCCGGTCAACGCCGGCTTCGACTATCAGATCGGTGGCGACTACCCGCTCGCCCCGGGAGTCTCGGTCGTCTCGCGCGACTGGTTCTCCGGCGAGGCTGCGGCCGAGCCCGCCTACTCGATCTGTTACGTCAACGCCTTCCAGACCCAGGCCGACGAGCGCGGTGTCGACCGCCCGGATGAGCGCTCCAACTGGCCGCGGCGGCTGGTCCTCAGCGAGCTCGGCGACGACCCGAACTGGGGCGGCGAGTACCTGATCGACATCGGCACCGCCGCCAAGCGCCGGCGGGCCGCTCGTTGGGTCGGCCGGATGATCGACGGCTGCGCGCGCAAGGGCTATCGGGCGGTCGAGTACGACAACCTCGACTCGTGGACGCGCTTCGACGGCACCCCGCTGGCGAACCGGGTCCCCTTCGGCAAGCGCCAGGCGCTCGCCTACGCGAGGCTGCTCGCCGAGCGCGCCCACGCCGCGGGCATGGCCGTCGGCCAGAAGAACACGGCCGGCGTCACCTCGCGGCAGTCGCGCGAGGTCGGCTTCGACTTCGCGATCGCCGAGGAGTGCGCGCGCTACGACGAGTGCGGCCGTTACCGGCGCGTCCACGGCGATCACCTGATCGCGATCGAGTACCGGCGCCGGGACTTCCGCCGCGCGTGCCGCACGGTCGGCGACGAAGTCTCGGTCGTGCTCCGCGACCGGGGCGTGAGCACCCCCGGCTCGCGGCGCCACGTCTACGACGCGTGCTGAGCGGGTCGAGTCAGTCCAGGCGGTCGGGGAGCCCGAAGCGCTCGAAGTACCCCGCGGTCCTCGTGGCATCGAGCGGCTGGTCGGGCCAGCGCGCGTAGGCCTCACGGCCGGGGAGCTCGATCGAGCGACAGACGAAGGCGGTGATGTCGCTGATCCGCTCGCCGCGCAGGGTGAGCATGTTGAGCGCGAAGGGAAGGTGCGTCCGCTGCTCCTCGTCCCAGCCGTAGAAGGCGAGAGCCGGCTGCCCGTTGGCGCGAGCGGGGACGTGGCGCCAGCGCCACTCGCCCGAGAGCGGCCCGACGGCGAGGAACTCGGAGAGGGCGTCGTGACCTCCGTCGCGACCTCCGAACCAGCTCGCGAGCGGCGGCATCGCGAACGCCGCGTCCTCGGTCAGCATCGCGACGACCCCGTCGATGTCCCCGCGGTCCCAGGCGTCCACGTAGCTCTCGACGACATCGCGCACGCCATCGTCGCCGAGCGAGCGCGCGGTCGCCTGCTGGCTCTGGTCGGGAAGGCGCTCTTCGATCGTCTTGCGCGCCCGCTGCAGGGCACTGTTCACCGAGGCGACCGTGGTCTCGAGCGCGGCGGCGGTCTCCTTGGCCGAGAAGCCGAGCACCTCGCGCAGGATGAGCGCCGCGCGCTGGCGCGCCGGCAGGTGCTGAAGCGCAGCGATGAAGGCCAGCTCGACGCCCTCGCGGCGCTCATAGCTCGCCTCGGGAGCGGCGAGCCCGTCCTCGACGCCCAGCGTCTCGTCGGGGTAGGGCTCGATCCAGACCGACTCGACGAGTGGCTCGCCGGGGCCGTCATGGGGGTCCGAGGCGGGGCCGTAGTCGATCGGGAGCACGCGCTTGGGGCGCCTTTGGATCGCGGTCAGACAGGTGTTGGTCGCGATCCGATAGAGCCAGGAGCGAAGCGAGCTTCGCCCCTCGAAGCGCGCCAGGGCCCGCCAGGCCCGAAGCAGCGCCTCCTGCAGGGCGTCCTCGGCGTCGTGGACCGAGCCCAGCATCCGATAGCAGTGGGCGTGAAGCTCGCCCCGGTAGGTCTCGATCAGGCGCGCGTAGGCGCCCTCGTCGCCCCCGCGGGCGGCCGCCAGCAGCTCGCGCTCGCGGGCGGTCGAGATCGTCGCGGCGGCGGTCATTCCCGCACAGGCTAGACGGATGAGGCGGGAGCTCCCGAAAGAGCGGAGAATCGACGCCCGTGAGGCTCGCGCTCGCCGGTGACACGATGCTCGGTCGCGGCGTTGGCGAGCGGCTCGGCGAGGCGCGACCGGGATCGCTCTTCGCCGCGGAGGTGATCGACGCCGTGCGCGCGGCGGACCTCTGCCTCGCCAACCTCGAATGCTGCATCTCCGAACGGGGCGCGCCGGTGCCGGGGCGCGTCTTTCACTTCCGCGCCCCGCCGGCCGCGGCGGCGGCGCTCGCGGAGCTGGGCGTGGACTGCGTCACCCTCGCGAACAACCACGCGCTCGACTTCGGGCCCGTGGCGCTGCTGGACACCTTCGAGCACCTGCGCGCGGCTGGCATCCGCTGGGTCGGCGCGGGGCGAGACGAGCGTGAGGCGCGCGCGCCCGCGGTGGTCGAGGCGGCCGGCGAGCGGCTGCGAGTCGTCGCCCTCTCCGATCACCCCGCCGAGTACGCCGCGGCGGCGGGTCGGCCGGGGATCGCCTTCGCGGACCTCGAGCGAGGCGGGCCGCCGGACTGGCTGCGCCCCGCGGTCGGCGACGGTGTGCCCGACCCGCTCCTCGTCCTCGCCCACTGGGGCCCGAACATGACCCGGGCGCCGACGCCGCCGGTCCGCCGCGCCGCCGTGGCGCTCGAGCGGGGTGGCGCGACGCTCGTCGCCGGCCACTCGGCGCACGTCTTTCACGGGGTCGCGGGGCGGGTCCTCTTCGACCTCGGCGACTTCGTCGACGACTACCGCGTCGACCCGCTGCTGCGCAACGACCTCGGCCTGCTGTGGTTCGTCGATCTCGACGGCGGTCGGCCGGTCGGCCTCGAGGCGCTGCCGCTGAAGCTCGACCACTGCCACACGCGGGTCGCCGAGGGCGACGACACCGCCTGGATCGCCCGTCGCCTGATCGACGCCTGCGCGGCGCTCGGGACCTCCGCCCGCCAGCGTGACGGTCGCCTCTCCGTCGATCTCTCGCCGGTCGGCTGACTGGAGGCCGTGGCGTTCAGGCGCGATCCTCGGTGGATCCGGGGGTTCCGCCGGCGAGGATCCCGCCGAGCGTCGAGAGGTCGATGTTGCCGCCCGAGACCACGCAGACGACCACCCCCTCGCCGGCGCGGCCGGCGAGCGCGGCGGCGGGCGCGAGCGCACCGGCCCCCTCGGCCACCACCCGCGTGCGCTCGGCGAGCAGCCGCACGGCGGCGGCCGTCTCGTCCAGCGAGGCGATGAACGCCCCGTCGATCAGCTCGCGCACGCGCGGCCACATGCCCGGCAGCACGCTGCGGCTGCCCGACCCGTCGACGAACGACGGCCGGTACTCGATCTCCGTCGGCGCGCCCGCGGCGAGCGCGGCGTTCAGGGCGGCGGCCGTCTCGGGCTCGACCGCGTAGACCCGCGTGGTCGGGCGCAGCGCCCGGAGCGCGCTCGCCATGCCGGTCACCAGCCCGCCGCCGCCGTACGGGACCAGCACGGCGTCCGGATCGGGCAGGTCCTCGAGGATCTCGAGGGCGATCGTCCCGTTGCCAGCCATCACGCCCTCGTCCTCGACCGGGTGGATGAACAGGCCCTCGATGCCCGGCACGCGGGACTCCTCGATCGCCCGCCACCAGTCCTCGTAGGGCACGCGCATCACCTCGCCGCCGAGCCGCTCGATCGCGGCCAGCTTGGTCGCCGGGGCGTGCTCGGGCACGACGATCGTGGCGGGCAGGCCGAGCTCGCGGGCGATCCAGGCGACGCCCTGGGCCATGTTGCCCGCGCTCGCGGTGACCAGCCCGGCCTCGAGGTCGGCGGGGTCCGCGGCGCGCACCGCGTTGGCGGCGCCGCGGATCTTGAACGAGGCGATCGGCTGCAGGTTCTCGAGCTTGAGCCAGATCTCGCCGGGCGCGTCGACGGCCAGGCGGACGAGCGGTGTGCGCAGCGCGGCGCCCGCGATCCGCTCGCGGGCGGACTCGATCGCAGCGAGCGCGATCAAAGCTCCACCTCGACCCCGGCGCCCGCTCGCCGGGCGCTCTCGACCGCGTGCTCGGCGGCGGCCAGGTCCTCGATCGCGAGGCCGAGCGAGCGGAACACGGTGAGCTCGTCGGGGCCAGTGCGGCCGGCGTGGAGGCCGGCGACGACCTCGCCGAGCTCCGCGCGGATGTGGCCCGGGCCCTCGATCGCACCCTCGCTCACGGCGAGCCGGTATTCGCCCGCCTCGTTGAGCACCGACTCGCGGCTGTCGACGAACAGCGAGCACGCGGCCACCGTGGCGGTGTCGAGCTCGCGCGAGCTCGGCGAGCTCGCGCCCACCGCGTTCAGGTGCGCGCCCTCGGCGAGCCACTCGCGCCGGAGCACGGGTTCACGCGAGGTGGTGACGGTCACCACCACCTGGGCCCCGCGCACGGCGCGCTCGGCGTCGTCGCAGACCTCGACGCGCGCCCGGTCGCCCGCCTCCCGCGCCAGGCGCTCCGCGTGCTCGCGGGTGGGCGAGTAGACGCGCACGCGATCGAAGTTGCGCACGGCGAGCAGCGCCTCGAGGTGCGCCGCCGCCTGCACGCCGGCGCCCAGGATGGCGAGCTCGCGCGCGTCGTCGGCCGCCAGCAGGCGGGTGGCCAGGGCGGAGACCGCGGCGGTTCGGATCGCCGTCAGCGCCGAGGCGTCGAGGATCGCGGTCGGCTCGCCCGTGGCGCCGTCGAAGAGGGTCACCGTGCCCTGGTGCGCGTCGAGCCCACGCGCCGGGTTGCCCGGGAAGATGCAGACGGCCTTCAGCGCGAAGAGCGGGCGCTCGCCCCCGCGGTGGGCCGGCATCAGGCCCATGAACCCCTCGGACGACGGCGGCGTCGTCACCGAGCGCAGCGGCTGGTGCACCTCGGCGCGGGCCTGGGCGGCGAGCACGTCGGCGATCGCCTCGATGCATTCGCCGATCGGCAGCGCGTCGGTGACCTCGCCGCGGCCGAGCACCAGCACGCTCGCCACTAGGCGAACAGCTCCGAGAGCTCGTCGCGCTCGCTCGCGCTCAGGGGGTGAGCGAGCGCCTCGCGGACCGGCCGCAGGTGCTCCGGTCGGCTCGGGCCGACCACCGCCGCGCCGACCCGCGGCTCGGCGAGCAGCCAGGCGAGCGCCAGCCCGGCCGTCGAGATCCCGCGCTCGGCGGCCCTGCGCTCGAGCTCCTCGAGGGCGTCGAAGACCCCGTCTCGCAGGAAGCGCCGGTAGGGCTCGGGGCGCTGCGTCATCCGCGAGCCGGCCGGAAAGTCCGCGCCGCGACGGTACTTGCCGGTCAGCCAGCCGCCCGCCAGCGGCCCGAACGCGACGTAGCCGAGCCCGCGCCGCGCGCAGAGCGGGAGCAGGTCGAGTTCATCCGTTCGCTCGAGCAGCGAGTAGGAGTTCTGCACGCAGGCCGGCGAGCCGAGCGCCGCGGCCCGCTCGAGCTGGCTCGCGTCGAAGTTGCTGACGCCGTAGGCGCCGATCGCCCCGTCGTCCACCAGGTCCTCGAGTGTCGCGAGCGTCTCCTCCAGGGGGACGTCGGGATCGAACTCGTGAGCGAGATAGAGGTCGACGCGATCGACGCCGAGCCGGTCGAGGCTCGAGGCGAGCTGGCGCTCGATCCGCGCGCGGGTGAGCCCGCGGTCGGCGCCGGCGTCCATCGGGTTGTAGGTCTTCGTCGTGAGCTGCGGGCGCACGCCGCGCGACCGAGACCAGCGTCCGATCGCCGCCTCGCTGCGCCCGCCGCCGTAGGCGTCGGCGGTGTCGAAGTGGGTGATCCCGAGCTCCCAGGCGGCATCCATGAGCGCGAACGCCTCCTGCTCGGACTGGCCCCGCCCGAAGAACTCGGGCGCCGACCCGACGCCGCCGAAGTTGCCGCAGCCGAGCATGATCCGCGGTGCCTCGACCGCGGAGGCGCCGAGCGGGCGACGCTCGATCTCGATGCCGGTCGTCACCGAGGGCGGGCGTCACCCGCCGCCGCGAGCTTCGCGTCCGCGCCAGGCCGCAGCGCGAACAGCTCGCCGCCGCCCATCCGCGCGGAGACCTGGTTGGCGGTGCGGGCGAGGTGGTTGTAGAGCTCCAGCGAGGCCCGGTCGGGCTCGCGGGCGACGCACGCGGCGAGGATCTCCTCGTGCTCACGGCGGCGCTCGTCGAGGCGCCACTCGACCGGACCGCTGGCGTGGCGGTAGCGCTCGCTGGTCTCCCACAGCGGCGTGATCAGCCGGGTCAGCCAGCGGTTGTGCGCCGGGGCGTAGAGCGCGAAGTGAAAGTCGGTATGGCTCTCCCAGGCCTCACCCACCCGCCCGTCCTCGATCGCCCGGCGGTGGCGCTCGAGCGCCTCGTTCGCCGCCTGGGCGTCCTCGTCGGTAAAGCTCGCCGCCGCCTCGCGAACGGCGAGCGGCTCGAGCTCCAGGCGCACCGTGTAGACCTCGCGCAGGTCCTCGACCGAGAGCTCGGTGACGCGCGCGCCGCGGTGGGGGATGTTCTCGACCAAGCCAGCCGAGTCGAGGCGACGAAGGGCCTCGCGGATCGGCATCGGGCTCATCGTCAGGACCTCGGCGAGCTCCTCGATCGGCAGGCGTTCACCCGGTTCGAGCACGCCGGTGACGATCGCCTCGTGCAGGGAGGCAAACGCCTGCTCGGCGAGCGTGCGGTGTCCGCTCTGGCGGGCCAGACGAGCGAGCTTCTTTGAGTCCGGCGTCACCCCGCCTCCCTCGTCCCCGACTGACGCCATCCCGCCAACTGCAACCCCGACAATGCGTTCATTCTCACATTTGATCATATCTATGTGACAGAGTCACGCACCACGGGTCACGGCAAGGTGGCCGTCAGGAGAAATCGCATGGCAACCAGCTCGCAAGGAACCGAACGCGATGTCGTCGTGGTGGGCGCGGGACACAACGGCCTGGTCACCGCCGCATACCTCGCTCAGGCGGGGAGGGACGTGCTGGTGGTCGAGCGCAACGAGCGGGTGGGCGGCGCGGTGGCGAGCGCCGAGATCACTCGCCCGGGGTTCGTGCACGACCTGTTCGCCACCAACATGAACCTGTTCTGTGGCTCGCCCGCATTCGCCGAGCTCGGCGAGGGCCTCGGACGCCACGGGCTCTCGTTCGCGACCACCTCGCGGCCGTACGCGAGCGCCTTCCCGGACGGGGCCAGCCTGCGTGTCTACCGGGATGCGGAGCGAACCCGCAGCCTGCTGGCCGCACACGACGCCGCCGACGCCGCCGGCTGGGACGAGCTGCGCGAGCGCTACGACCGCTTCGCCCCGCTGCTGTTCGAGCTCTACGGGACGCCGCTGCCCTCCGCGGCGGCCGTCCGCGCGCTCGCTCGCGCGAGGCGCGGCCTCGGCCCGGGCGGCCTCTCCGAGCTGGCCCAGCTGCTGGCCGGCTCCACCCGGGAGCTGGGCGAGACGTACTTCGCGTCGCCCGAGGCGAGGTCGCTGCTCGCCGCCTGGGGCATGCACCTCGACTTCGGGCCCGACGTCGCGACGGGGGCGATGTTTCCCTTCCTCGAGGTCTTCACCGATATGGCGAACGGCATGTCGGTGGTCGAGGGGGGTGCATCGCGGCTTGCGGCGGCGCTCGCGGCGCTCGCCGGCGAGGCGGGCGCGGAGGTGCGGACCGAGGCCGCGGCGCGCCGCATCCTGGTCGACCGCGGGCGGGCGATCGGGGTCGAGCTCGAGTCCGGCGAGCGCATCGCGGTGCGCCGGGCGGTGGTCGCGAACCTGACGCCGGGCGTCCTCTTCAACGGCATGGTGCCCGCCGAGGCGCTGCCCAACGGCTTCCGTCGCCGGGTCACCTCCTATGCCTACGGCCCGGGCACGATGATGGTCCACGCGGCGCTCGACGGCCCGATTCCGTGGAGCGCCGGGGAGGATCTGCACGAGTTCGGCTACGTGCACATCGGCCCGTACGTCGCCGATATGGCTCGGACCTACACGGAGGCGGCGAACGGGTACCTGCCCGTGAGCCCCCTGCTGGTCGTCGCCCAGCCGGTGACCATCGATCCGAGCCGGGCCCCGCCGGGCAAGCAGGTGCTCTCGGTGCAGGTGCGGATGCT
>WHSW01000169.1 GCA_009379895.1 Solirubrobacterales bacterium | reverse complement strand
TGTTAGGTCAAGTTATTGGCTTGACCAAGCGGTTTAGAGGTCCCTCGAACGGGCTTCTTATGTGAACGCGACGGTCGAGCTCGGCTGTCGCGCAGACGTCACGAACTCGGGCACCGTGGACTTTTCGTCGCGTCCCGAGCTCAAGGCCTACGGCCTGCGCACGGAGCCGTGGCTGTTCGTCTTCGACGACTCGGGACGGATCGCGACCCGCATCGAGGGCGCGTTCAGCGTCGCCGACCTCGAAGCGGCGGTCGAGAAGGCGCGCCCCGAGCCCTAGCAGGGGGCAAACTGGCGGGATCGGCCAGCCTGGGATCGCGCGGTCGGCGATGACGGGCGAACGCCTCGATCATGCGGCTGGTCGCGGCCGGGCGTCTTCGGGGACCGCGCCCGCCCCATCCGTCGCCCGCGACGACCGCTGCGAGCAGGCACCGCGCCTGATCGCACGCACGCGAACCACCAGCGCGGCGACCGCGAGTGCGACCGCCGCGGCGCCGAGCAACGGCTGCATGGACGCAAACCAGCCGCTTGCTCCCGAGACGCCGAGCAGGCCGACGACGAGCTTGTTGCATACCGGACAGCCGACGGCAAACCAGCCCAGGACTCCCGACCCGATTCCCGTGCGCCCGGCGCTCGCGGTTGGTCCACTCGCAATCACGTAGGTGCTCACGAGCGCCCCGGTGACCAGGCTCAAGGCGATCAGCACCGCGACATCGAAGCCGTCGACCGGGATCTCGCGTCCAAACCAAGGATTCGCGATGACGTCGGTGGGGACCCCGATGATCGCCGCCGTGGCGACGCCCGCCACGACGCCAACGGCGGCGGCAATGGCGTAGCGGCGGGTCAGCAAGGCTCCTCCGCGGTGGCCGGGGTGAGCTCGTGAAGGCGCGCGACTATCCGCTCGAGCGCCGCGTCGAAGCGGGCGAGCTCAGGAGCCGCGACTCCTTCGAAGAGCAGCGTGGCGAAGGCACGTTGGTCGGCGTGCAGTCCGGCGGCGACCGTGCGGCCGCGCTCGCTGAGCGTGACGAAGGTCGCCCGCCGATCGGTGGGATGGGGGGCTCGATCCACGAATCCGCCGGCCTGCAGCGCGTCGAGCAACGCGGTCACGTTGCGAGGGGTCACCCCCAAAGCGTCGGCGAGCTCGCGCTGGGTCAGCGGCTCGCGTTCGTGCAGGCGCCAGATCAGCTCCGCGCGCGCTCGCGTCAGTCCTCGCTCCGCCAGCCCGTGCGCCATCGATTCGCCCAGCACGACCGTCAACTCGAACAGCCTGCCGAGCACCTCGGGCGCAATCTCGGCCGAGGTTCGGCGGGTAGTTGATGCATGGCTCTCAATATGTAGAACCTACACAATTGGCGACTGGTCACCTGCCGCCCATGTCAGAGCCCACGGGCGCTGATGACGACCGCGGGCCGCGGCCCGCGGTCAGTGGGGATGAGCATGGCCTCTGACCGTGGCCCAGCTCTGCCAGGTGATGCGCAGGATGGTGATCGTGATCGCGAGGCCGATCAGCGGATCGGCGACGTCAAGGCCGAGCGCCACCACTGCCGCGCTGGCGACGACGCCGAGGCTCACGTAGGCATCGGCGCGCGCGTGGTCGCCGTCGGCGATCAGGGCGGGGCTATCGAGCCGCCGGCCGGCCCCGGTGCGCACCAGGGCGGCGATCCAGTTGCCGACAAACCCGATCACGCCGGCGAGGGCGAGCGCTCCGAGCTCGTCGGGTGCGCGCGGGTCGATCAGCCGTAGGATCGACTCATATCCGGCCACCAGGGCGCTGACGAAGATTGCCGCGACGACGAACAGCCCGGCGATCGACTCGGCGCGCCGGGACCGAAGCAAGAAGGCGATCCCGACCGGGATCGCGGTCAGCGCGTCGCCGAGGTTGTGAATGAGGTCGGCGAGCAAGGCGACGCTGTCGGTGGCGGTGAAGATCGCCGCCTGGGCGAGCGCCGCGGCGCCGAGTACGGCGAGCGAGATGCCGACGGCTCGAAGGCCGGCGCGCGAGCGGTTGATCGACGGGTCGATCAGCCCATGCGAGTGCCCGTGGGCATGCTCGCCCCCGATCGCAGGCGTGTGATGGCTCACGAGCCGAGAATCTCGTCGAGCTCGCGCTCGGCGCGCTCGTCTTCGGCCTGCGGATCCCAGGGCTCGGCTTCGCCGTCGCCCCTCAGGCGGGCGATCAGCAGGCCCGCGACGATGAGCATGACCGGCGCGAACATCGCCAACTGCCAGAACCAGTGTCCGACATGGGCGAGGACCACGGGCGGCGCTACTTGACCTCGACCTCGGCGGCCGGCGCTGTCTTGGATGACCAGCCGCGGGCCGCGTGCTCGTGGTGATGGCGGATCGCGGCCAAGAGGTCGCTGACGTGGTCGTCGTGGAGGCGGTAGTGAACGTGGCGCCCGGCCCGACGGGTGGCGACGAAGTGCAACTGGCGCAGGACGCGCAGCTGCTGGGAGACGGCGCTGCCGTCCATCTCGACCGCGGCCGCGAGATCGTCGACGGTTCGCTCGCCGCCGACGAGCGCGAAGAGCAGCCGCACGCGGCTGGCGGCGGCGAAGACCCGCATCGCCTCGGCCAGGTCGGCCGCCTCGGCGGCGTCGAGCGGTCGCCCGGCTGGACTGTGCTCGAGGGGATGCGGCACGCGATGAATCTAGCACCTGAACAGATATTCATAAATGAGGCCCTCGCGATGCGCCAGGCAACGGTCGGGGGTCGCCCCACGTCGGCGCCGCGCCGACGCCCGGAACCCGCCGAAGGCCGCGCCTCCCGTGATTACGACCATCGCGATGGTCACCAGGGCCGATCCGACCAGACCTCTGCCTGGGCGCTACGCGGGCCTGTGGGCGAGGACGCGCTCGACGATTCCCCACTTGAGCCGCTCGACGTCGGCGACCTCGAAGCCGACGTCGGCGAGGTAGTCGAGCGGCTCGCGCACGAGATGGTCCGCCCCGAAGCGCACGCTCAGGGGATCGATCAGCCGCTGCACGCTGCGCACCGCCAGGGACGGGCTGCGCACGTGCTCGAGTAACACCAGCCGACCGCCCGGGCGCAGCACCCGATAGGCCTCGCTCGCCGCCATGCGGTCGTCGGGGATGGTGCACAGCGCGAAGGTGATGATCACCGTGTCGAAGCTCTCGTCCTCGAAGTTGAGCGCCTGCGCGTCGCCGATCAGCAGGTCGACATCGCGCCCGAGTCCCTCGGCCCGCCGCCGGCCGATCGCCAGCATCTCGGGGCTCAGCTCGACCCCGGTCAGTCGTACGTCGTCGGCGTAGTGGGGCAGGTTGCGCGCGGTCCCGATCGCGATCTCGAGTACCTCGCCCTGGGCCTGCGCGCAGGCCCACTCCCGTCCACCAGCGAAGAGGATGCGCTCGAAGAAGCCCATCTGGCGGTCGTAGTTGGGCGCCTCCTTGTCGAGGATGCGCCGGACGCGGTCGGTCTCGCTGGTGGGTTCGTCCATGGCGACTTGGCTGGTCTCGTCAGGCTAACGCGAGCCTCGCGCGGACGGTCGATCGGTAACGCTCGAGCCCAACGTTCAGCGCGCGAGCCGACCACGGCTACCGCTCGTTTGGAGCTCAGCTCATCGGGCCAACCGCATCGGGCCTACGCTCGCGCCCAGCATCGACGTGCGCAAGCTTCCACTCGGGCCAGCCGGCATCGAGCCGGCGCGCGCTGCGGCCCGCGGCGTGCAGGCGGCGCACCGCTTGGCTGGCGAAGGCGCAGAAGGGGCCGCGGCAGTAGGCGACGATCTCCGCGCCGGCCGGTAGGTCACCCAGGCGCCCCTCCAACTCGTCGATCGGGATCGAAAGCGCACCCTCGATGTGGCCCGCCTCGAACTCCTCCTCGGGTCGCACGTCGATCAGAACGACGTCGCCCTTGCGCAGACTTGACTCGAGCTCGGTGCGCGCGATCGCCTCGACCGTTTCGCCGAGGTACGCGCCAGCGGCCCGCTCGACCTCCGCCAGCCGCGTCGCAGAGATGTCCCGCAGCGCCAGCCAGAGGTCCAGAACGTCATCGCCGGCGAGGGCATAGCGGACCCGCGTCCCCTCGTGGTGGCGGGTAACGACGCCCGCCGTGTGCAGGCCCTGGAGGTGCTGCGAGGTGTTGGCGGTTGACTGCTCGCTCGCTCGCGCCAGCTCCTCGACCGAACGCGGGCCCTGGGCCAGGAGGTCGATCAGCTCGAGCCGTCGCGGACTCGCGAACGCCTTCCCCATCAGCGCGATCGCCTCGAAAAGTGCGTCCTTCGCATGGCGAGAGCTCATATTTGTTATTCAAGCGATCAATTGATATCTTGTCAACCCCGATCAACTGTCCAGGAGCCCACGATGTACTTCCGCCAGCTGCTCAACGACGAGACCGCCTGCGCCTCATACCTGCTCGGCTGCAAGAGCAAGGGCAGGCTCGCGGTCGTCGATCCCCACGTCGAGCTCGTTGACGAGTACGTCACGCGCGCGGAGGCTCAGGGCGCCGAGATCGCGGCCGTGCTCGAGACACACGTGCAGGCCGACCACGTCTCGGGGCTGCCGGCGTTGATCGAGCGCACAGGGGCAACCGCCTACTTACCCGAGGGCGCGGGCGTCGATTTCGAGCACCATCCGCTCGCCGACGGCGAGGCGGTCGAGGTGGGGAACACCGAGCTCGAGGCGATCGCGACGCCGGGCCACGCCGGCGCCCACCATGCGTATCTGGTGACCGACCACGCTCGTGCGGAGGAGCCCTGGTTCGCGCTCACCGGCGACGCGGTGCTGGTCGGCGATGCGGGCCGCCCCGACCTGCACGCCCACGGCGACGAGACGGTCGAGGAGATGGCGCGGGCCCTCTATCGCTCGATCACCGAGCGGCTGTTGAGCCTTCCCGACCACCTGCTCGTCTACCCGGCGCACTACGCGGGCTCGGTCTGCGGCCGCGGCCTCTCCGGCCATCCGGCGTCGACGATCGGCTTCGAGCGCCGTCACAACGGGGCCCTCCAGCACGGGTCAGAGGAGGCGTTCGTCGACGCCCTGGTCCGCGACATCCCGCCGGCGCCAGACCACCAAGCGGAGATCCTCGCCGCCAATCGCGCGGGCCGGGCGCTGGCTTCACAGGGCTAGCCGTGGCGCAGGTGCGGCTCGGGCTGCGCGAGAACCTCGCGCAGTTCTCGCTGCTGGTCGCAGTGAACGCCTTCGTCGGTGCGATGGTCGGCCTCGAGCGCTCGATCCTGCCGCTGATCGGCGAGGACGACTTCGGCCTCACCTCGAGCGCCGCCGTGCTCTCGTTCATCGTCGCCTTCGGTCTCGCCAAATCGCTGACGAATCTCGGCGCGGGCGTCGGAGCGCAGCGCGTCGGCCGGCGGCGGCTGCTGATCGGCGGTTGGCTGTTTGCCCTACCCGTGCCGCTGCTGATCGCCTTCGCGCCGAGCTGGAGCTGGATCGTCGCGGCGAACGCCCTGCTCGGGGTCAACCAGGGCCTGGCCTGGTCGATGACCGTGGTGATGAAGATCGATCTCGTGGGGCCGAAGCGCCGCGGGTTCGCGCTCGGCCTCAACGAGGCCGCCGGCTATGGCGGCGTGGCCGTCGCCGCCGCGCTCAGCGGCTGGCTCGCGGCCGAGCTCGCTCCCCGCGACGTGCTCGTTGCGGCCGGGGCGGCGATCGCGCTCACCGCGCTGCTCATCTCCGCCGCCTTCGTCCACGACACGGCCGCCCACGTGAGACTCGAGCAGGAAAGCGGCGAGCACGACCGCGACGAGGTGGCCCCCGGGCTCGGACGAGCCTTCGCCGACGTTTCATTTCGTCGCCCCGCGCTGCGGGCCTGTTCGCAGGCAGGTCTGGTCAACAACCTCAACGACGCCCTTGCCTGGGGGCTCGTTCCCCTGTTCCTCGCCGCCAACGGGGCCTCGGCCGCGCAGATCGGCCTGGTCGCGGGGATCTATCCCGGCATATGGGGGGTCGGTCAGATCTTCGCCGGACGATGGTCGGATCGCATCGGCCGCAAACCGTTGATCGTCGCCGGGATGCTCGTGCAGTCGGTCGCCCTTGCGGTCCTCGCCACCTCGGATGGAGCGATTGGCGCGGCAACGCTCGCAGCGGTGATTCTCGGCGTCGGTACCGCGCTGGTCTATCCGACCCTGATCGCCGCGATCTCGGACGCGGTCTCCCCGGTTGCCCGCGCCCCGGCGGTCGGCGTCTACCGGTTCTGGCGCGACATGGGATACGTCGCCGGCGGTCTGTTGGCGGGGGCCGCGGCGGACGCGGTCGGCTACGGCGCTGCGATTGCGATCGTCGCGGGCCTCACGGCGGCCTCCGGCCTGTGGGTCGCGATCGGTCTCACCGAGAAACCGCGACGCCGCAGCCTTGCGGCACCGGCCGACGAGGCGGGCACAGGAAGCGGCGCCGACGCCAGCGCGCCGGCGCGAGAGAGCGTTCGATAGCTCATTCGACGCTTGCGGACCGAGCACGGCTCACCGAGGCCCGGCGCATCTGGACCTCGAGCGGGCCGATAGTTGTCCGCACACACGAGCCACGGTGCGCGCAGGTGCGCCACGATCACCGCGAACCATCGAGAGGAGTTGGGAGTGGACATCATGCGGTGCCGGTGGGCCCGCCTATACAGATCCTCGCCATGGCTCGTCGGCAGCGGCTCGCCCTCCACCATGCGAAAAACGTTCGGCGCCCGTCGGCCCGCCGCTCGGCGCGCCGGAAGAGGGGCGCCATCGCTCCTTCGCGAGTAGAGGGACTGCGCCAAGGCGCGAAGGTGGACAAGCTGGCGGACCAGAGCGTCTTGCGAGCAGATCACAATCGCGGCAGCGAGTCGCTGACTGCCGACGCAGATTCTCCCGAGCTCGAGTCGGCCGCGCCGCGGGCGTGAGACCGGAGCCCGCGCGTTGCCGGCCGCGGTGGCTCACGTTCGGACGACTGAACGCAATCGCTGTTCGTCCAAGCGATCCAGCTATTCCCGCACCCCGGCGGCTTCGTGGGCTTCGGCGCCGCCGGAATGGAGCTCGACGCGAGCAATCTTGCCGTCGCGAAGTCCGTAGAGGTATCCGGTCTGCCCGCGGACCTCCACCCCACTGGCTCGCCCGCGTCCACGGTGGGTTGCGACGAGCAGGACAACATCGCCGAGATCCCGCGCCTCCTCAATGTCGAAGTGATAGCCGGGCTCAAATGTCGTGAACCAGTCAGCGAACCATTGTCCAACCGCGTGGCGGCCCTTGAAGGTTCCGCTCTTCAGAAAGGCGTCGTGGTGCACGACGAGCTCCACGTCCTCCGCGTAGTGGCTCATTGCACGCCGGAAGTCCCGCTCGTTCGTGGCTGCAAATTGGTCGCGCACAACTTCGACGTTCTCTCGCGACATCGCCTACGCAGTATTTCGCCTGGCCGGTTGAATCGACGAATCGGACGACCAGGTCGTGGGTGTGCTCACGAGTCGAGCCGCCGGGCCTAGCCTCCCGTCAGTGTCATGGCAGCTTCGCGAGCACCGCCGCAGCGAGGTGGCCGAGGAGGTCGGCATCGAGGTCGCCGTCGAGGATCTGACCGCGTTCAGCTCTGTCCGCCGCCGAGACGCACACGATCCACCACCCGAACGGCGACGTCACTCATTGCTTTGCGCTGCTGTTCGTCGCGCGTCGTTGGACCGGCGATCCGATCGTTGACGGCGAGGAGGCCGTCGAGGCGCGCTTCGTGGAGCTGGGCGCCCTTCCCGAGCCGATGATTTGGCTCTCGCGTCGTCCACGTTCGCTACCGGCGGGCGTAGGTTGGTAGGCGATGGGCCGGGTCGGGCCCTCGCTGCGCCCCGGCCTACGGCGGCGGTTTGAGCGTCAGCGTGAACGGGTTGTCGC
>WHSW01000168.1 GCA_009379895.1 Solirubrobacterales bacterium | reverse complement strand
CGTGAGAGGATGCGAAACGTCAGGGGTGGTGCGTTGACCCGTTGAGGTCGAGGTGTTATTCGGCCCGGCGTGCTCAACTGGGATTCGCCGAGGCGTCGCGAGCACGAGCCCGCCGCGGTCGGTAGCGTCGCGCTCGCCATGGGTGCGCGGCACGCAGACGAGCAGCCGGTGACCTCCGAGCCGGTGCGCGGCGGCTACCCGGAGCCGTGGACGCTGGCGCTGCCGGGCGCCGAACGCCTGGCGCGCTTTCGGCGCGGCCTCGCCCCGGCGCCCCCGCTGTCCCGCCTCACGGGCTCGCGCCCGACCGGCTTCGGCGACGGGACGGGCGACGCCGAGATGCCCGCGTCGGGCTGGCTGGCGAACTCGGCGGGGCTGCTGAGCGGCGGCACGCTCGCGATCCTCGCCGACGTCGCGTTCGGCGTCGCGGTCGAGACCCAGGTCGCCGCCGCGACCCCTTACACGACCGCCGAGCTCTCGCTCACCTTCCTGCGCCCGGCGCGCCCCGGGGCGACGCTGACCGCGCACGGGCAGGCGATCCACGTCGGGCGCTCGCTGGGCCTCGCGGAGGTCTTCGTGCTCGACCCCCGCGGCGAGCGGATGATCGCCCACGGGACCTCGCGGATCTCGATCCTCCCCCGTGTCGACGGCCTGCCCGAGCCGCCGCCCGAGGACCTGCGCGACACGCCGCCGGACGCCGGCCCGCGCGACACGCCGCCCGACGCCGGTCCGCCGGACACGCCGCCCGCCGCCGGCTCACTCGACCCGCCGGCGGAGCCCGGCTCGCCCGACCCCTACCTGCGCCCACCGCCCGAGGCCGCGATCCTGCCCCAGGCGGTCTGGGCCGAGCTGCGGGGCCGCGAGATCCTCGAGCGCCAGCTGCGCGGCGAGCTGCCCGCGCCGCCGATTCACCACCTGACCGGGATCGAGCCGACCGAGGTCAGCGAGGGCACCGCCACCTTGCGGATGCCCGCCAGCGAGTGGCTCAACAGCCCGGCGCGACGCCTGCAGGGCGGGACGATCGCGATGCTCGCCGAGCAGGCGATGATCATCGCCGCGCTGACGACGAGCCCGGCAGGCACGGCGATCGCCGGGGTGGACCTGAAGGCGAACTTCCTGCGCCCCGTTCAGGGCGACGGCGGCGAGCTGGTCGCCGAGGCCCGGGTCGAGCACGCGGGCCGCACCCTGGCGATCTCTCGCGCGCGGGTCACCAACGCCGAGGGCAAGCCGGTGCTGCTCGCCACCGGCACCGCGATGTACCTGCCCGGGCGCCCGGCCAACCTCGGGCCCGAGATCGAGCTATCGGGCGGCTGAGGGGGTCGGCGATCCGGCGCGGGCCGCGAGCGCCGCCGCGATGAACAGAACGCCACCGAGCAGCCAGAACGGGTCCCAGAGGAACAGGTACCAGCCCACGCGCTCGGAGCCCAGCGAGGCCGGCACGTCGATCGGCCCAACCTTCATCAGCAGCTTCTCGCCGGTCATCAGCAGGCCGTAGAGCGACATTCCGACCCCGGCCGCCAACGCCACCCAGCTCACCACCCGCCGCGAGGGGCTGCGGGGCGGATGCGCGAGCGCCAGCGCCAGGGCCGCGAGGGCCAGCTTCAACACCCCCGGGCCGATCCCCAGCGAGACGGCCTCGCCCTCGCGCGCGCGTCGCTCGAGGTCGAGCCCGAGCGTGTCGAGCGCGAACGTCCCTCCGAGGCCCCAGTAGAAGCTGATCGCGGCGAAGACCGCCGCCCATGCGCAGGCGGCGTAGCCGAACGCCCGCGTGCGCTCGTCCACCACTCAGTAGCTCACCGCGACCAGGCAGAGGCCGTGTGCCGGGGCCGTCTCGCCGGCTCGCTCGCGAGGTGCACCGTCGAGCAGCGCGCGGAAGTCCGCCAGCGTCCGCCGTCTCGCCGCCACCTCGAGCATCGTCCCGACCACTACCCGGACCTGGCTGCGCATGAACGCCTCGGACTCGATCTGCAGCGCCAGCAGCGTTCCGCCCATCTCCTGCGCTCTCTGATCTTCGGACATGCCGCCGGCGGCGCCGGTCGGCACCGCAGTGGACATCCCTGGGATCGGCGGGTCAACCGAGGGACGGCGCTCCTGAGACCACTCACAGCGCAGCACGTCGCGGACGAAGAGCACGTGCTCGGTCTGGGTCGGGGTGAACGCGGTGAAGTCGTGGCTACCGACCACCGCCTCGGCGCAGGCGTCGAGCAGAGCGCGGTCGAGCGGGTGGCGCCACCACAGCGCCCGCCCCTCCTCGAACGGGTCGCGGATCGGCGAGGCGAGGACGCGGTAGCGATACGTGCGCGAGCGCGCCGAGCGGCGGGCGTCGAAGCCGTCCGGCGCCGGCCCTGCGGCCTGCACCGCGACGTCGCGGGGCAGGACGCCGTTGAGGCGCTCGGCGAGCCGGTCGGGCAGCTCGGCGGCGTGCTCGAAGCTCGCCACCTGAGCGCTCGCGTGCACCCCGGCGTCGGTGCGCCCGGCGACCGTCAGCGTCACCCGCTCGCCGAGAATCCGACCCAGCGCGGCCTCGAGCTCACCCTGAACCGTGCGCCGCTCCGGCTGGGCGGCCCAGCCGGCGAAGCCCCGGCCGTCGTAGGCGATTCGCAGACGGGCCGTGCTCATCGGCGCCGATCCACCTCGCGCCGGTGTCCGACTGTCAGACCAGCTCGAGGAGGACCATCTCGGTCGAGTCCGACCGCCGCGGGCCGAGCTTGACGATCCGCGTGTAGCCGCCGGGGCGCTCCGCATAGCGCGGCGCGACCTCCTCGAACAGCTTGTGGACGAGGAACTTGTCCTGGCCGAGCTCGGAGAGCGCCTGGCGGCGGGCGTGCAGGTCGCCGCGCTTGCCGAGCGTGATCAGCTTCTCGATCTTCGGCTTGGCCGCCTTGGCCTTCGCCTGCGAGGTGCGGATTCGCTCGTGCTCGATCATCTCGCGGCAGAGGTTGCGCAGCAGCGCCCGCCGATGGGCGCTGTCGCGGGAGAGCTTGTTGCGCTGCTTTTGGTGGCGCATGCCGCCTGCGTCACTCGCCGCGCAGCGAGAGGCCGAGGCCGACCAGCGCCTCCTTGACCTCCTCCGTGCTGCGCTTGCCGAAGTTCGGGATCGCGTTGAGCTCGGACTCCGAGCGCTGCACCAGGTCGCCGACCGTCTGCACTCCCGCGCGCTTCAGGCAGTTGTAGGCGCGGACGCCGATCTCGAGCTCCTCGATCAGGCGGTCGTCGCCCTCGGTCGGGGAGGTCGGCTCGCGCCCGTTGCCGTCGGCGCCGTCGAAGGCGTCGCGGCTGGTCAGCTCCTCGACCCGATCGGCGTCGGTGAAGATCGCCATCGTCTTGATCAGGATCTCGGCCGCCTCGCGCAGCGCCGAGCCGGGCTCGATCGAGCCGTCGGTCTCGACCTCGAGGGTGAGCTTGTCGAAGTCGGTCCGCTGGCCGACGCGGGCCGAGTCGACGTTGTAGGCGGCGCGACGAATCGGCGAGAAGACCGAGTCGATCGGGATCACGCCGATCGGCTGGTCCTCGGACTTGTTCTCCTCCGCGGGCGAGTAGCCGCGGCCGCGGCCGATGGTCAGGTACAGCTCGAGCTTGGTCCGCTTCTCGAGCGTGGCGATCGGGGCGTCCGGGTTGAGGATCTCGACGCCGGCAGGCAGGTCGATGTCCTTGGCGGTCACCTCGCCGGGCCCGGTCGCGACCAGGGGCGCCTCGACCTCGTCGGCATCGGTGTGCATCCGCACCACGATGTCCTTCAGGTTGAGGACGATGTCCGTGACGTCCTCGGTGATCCCGGCGACGGTCGAGAACTCGTGCGCGACGCCCTCGATGCGAACGCTCTTGATCGCGGCGCCACCCAGCGAGGAGAGCAGGACCCTGCGCAGCGAGTTCCCGAAGGTGTAGCCGAAGCCCTTGTCGAGGGGCTCGACGATAAACGTCCCCTGGTTGTCCTCCACGTTCTCGGAGGCGATCTTGGGAATCTGGAATTCGGGCAGGGTGGTCATAGGAAACCTCTTTGCTTGTCGGAAACGGGCGAGCGCTACTACTTCGAGTAGAGCTCGATGATGAGTTGCTCTGAAACCGGCGCGCTGATCTCGCTGCGATCGGGGAGCCGGAGCACCTTGGCGGTCAGGGCGTCGTGATCGGCCTGCAGCCACGGCGGCACGGCCGCGGTCAGCTCGGTCGCCTGCCGAACCACGTCGACGGCGTTCGACTCGGGCTTGATCGTGATCAGGTCGTCGGGACGCACCTGGTAGCTGGCGATGTCGACGCGGCGCCCATTGACGAGCCAGTGACCGTGGTTGATCAGCTGGCGCGCCTGGCGCCGCGAGGCGGCGAAGCCGAGTCGCACGAGCACGTTGTCGAGTCGGCGCTCGAGCAGCTGGAGCAGGTTCTCGCCGGTGACCCCAGGTTGGCGCGCGGCCTTCTCGTAGTAGTTGCGAAACTGCCGCTCGAGGACCTGGTAGAAGCGCCGCGCCTTCTGCTTCTCGCGCAGCTGCAGGCGGTACTCGGAGGCGCGCACGCGCCCGCGACCGTGCTCGCCGGGCGGGTAGGAGCGCCGCTCGACGCCGCACTTCTCGGTCAGGCAGCGCTCGCCCTTGAGGAAGAGCTTCTGGCCCTCGCGGCGGCACTGCTTGCACTGCGGTCCCGTATCGCGCGCCATCGCTAGGGCCTCCGCCGCTTCTTGGGGCGGCACCCGTTGTGGGCCTGCGGGCTGACGTCCTTGACCGTCGTCACCTGCAGGCCGGCGGCCTGCAAGGAGCGGATCGCGGTGTCGCGACCCGAGCCGGCGCCCTTGGCGTGGACCTCGACGCGCTCGAGCCCGTGCTCCATGCCCTTGCGGGCGGCGGCGTCGGCGGTCACCTGGGCGGCGAACGGGGTCGACTTGCGCGAGCCCTTGAACCCGGCCGACCCGGCCGACTCCCAGCAGACCACGTTGCCCTCGGTGTCGGTGATGGTGACGATCGTGTTGTTGAAGCTGGTCTTGATGTGCGCGATTCCGTAGGGGATGTTCTTGCGCGCCCGGCGTCGGGTCCGGGCCCTGCCTCGTTTCGGCTGCGGCACGCGCGTCCCCTACTTCTTCGCCGGCGGCTTCTTCTTGCCGGCGATGCTCATCTTGCGCGGGCCCTTGCGGCCGCGGGCGTTGGTCTTCGTGCGCTGGCCCCGGGTGGGCAGGCCGCGGCGGTGGCGCGTGCCGCGGTAGGCGCCGATCTCCGAGAGGCGCTTGATGTTCTGCGAGCGATCGCGGCGCAGGTCGCCCTCGACCTCGAGCTCCTCGACCGCGTCACGCAGGTTCACGGTCTCCTCCTCGGTCAGGTCCTTGACGTAGGTGTCGGGGTCGACCCCGACCTTGTCGAGGACCTTGTCCGCGGTCGAGCGCCCCACGCCGTGCACGTAGGTGAGCCCGATCTCGATCCGCTTGTTGAGGGGGAGGTTGACTCCCGCGATCCGTGCCATCAGAAAGCCTGCCTTGCCAGGCGGGCAAACATGCTTTCGCGCCTTCCGTCGCTCACCAACAAACCTTTAGCCCTGCCTTTGCTTGTGGCGAGGGTTCGAGCAGATCACGAGCACGACGCCGCGCCGCCGGATCACTCGGCAACGCTCACACATCGGCTTCACGGACGCTCGTACCTTCATGCCCTCGCTCGGGGGTCGTATCGATCACTTCATAAGAATGCCCGCCGGGCCCCAGGAGTCGGGCCCACGGGCGCAACGATGCCCCGTAGGGCGACCAGAGATAGTAGCAGGGCACCCGGGGGGCGGTGCCCCCCGGGTGCCCCCCCCGGCGGCGTCGCGATCGCTCAGCTCTCGTGCCAGGGGGTGAGGATGCGCGGGCCTTCCTCGGTCACGGCGACGGTGAACTCGAAGTGGGCGGTGAGCGACCCGTCGGCGGAGTAGACGGCCCACTGGTCCTCGCCGACTCGGACGTCGGGGCCACCGGCGTTGACCATCGGCTCGATCGCGAGCACCATGCCCGCCTCGAGCTCGGGGCCGCGGCCGGGCTCGCCGTAGTTGGGGACCTGCGGGTCCTCGTGCATATCGCGGCCGACGCCGTGACCGACCAGCGAGCGGATGATCGACAGGCCGTCGCCCTCGACCCGGCGCTGGATCGCGTGCGAGACGTCGCCGAGGTGGTTGCCGGGCCGCACCTGCGCGGCCCCCGCGTGCAGCGCGGCCTCGGTGGTCGCGAGCAGCTGGCGCGCGACCGGGGACACCTCGCCGATCGGCACCGTGAGCGCCGCGTCGGCCACCCAGCCGTCCTTGGTGACCCCGACGTCGATCGAGATCAGGTCGCCCCGGCGAAGCTCGGACGGGCCGGGGATGCCGTGCACGACCATCGAGTTGGGCGACGCGCAGATCGAGCCCGGGAAGCCGCGGTATCCCAGGAACGAGGGCTCCGCGCCCTGCGAGGCGATGAATCGCTCGGCGGCCCGGTCGAGGTCCTCGGTGGTCACCCCCGGGCGGCACTTGGAGCGCAGCATCTGCAGGCAGCGGGCCTGGATCCGCCCGGCGGCGGCCATGAGCTCGATCTGCTCCGGTGTCTTCAGGATGATCCCGCCGCGGTACATCAGGCTTCCTCCTCCATCCTCAGGGTAGCCAGCAGCGCCCGGATCCCCTCCTCGACCTCGTCGGGCGCGACCGTGCCGTCGATGCGCTCGAGCAGGCCCTGGCGATCGTAGTAATCGATCAGTGGCTCGGTCTTGGCGTGGTACTGCTCGAGCCGATGGCGGATCACGTCGGGCTTGTCGTCGTCGCGGATCTCGAGCTCGGCCGCGCAGACGTCGCAGACGCCCTCCTTCGACGGCGGGTCGAGCTCAACGTGAAAGACGTGGCCGTTGGGGCAGGTGCGCCGGCCGCCCAGGCGACGGACCACCTCGTCGTCGCCGACCTCGATCAGCAGCGCAGCGGTCAGCTTGCGCCCGAGCTCGGCCATCTTCGCGTCCAGCGCCTCGGCCTGGGGATCGGTGCGCGGAAAGCCGTCGAGGATGAACCCGTCGGCCGCCTCGGGGCGGTCGATCCGCTCGGCGATCACGCCGACGATCACCTCGTCGGGGACCAGGTCGCCGCGGTCCATGTACCGCTTGGCCCGCTTGCCGAGCTCGGTCCCCTCGCGCACCGCGGCGCGCAGGATGTCACCGGTCGCGTAGTAGGGGAGCTCGAGGTCGTCCCGCAGGCGCTCTCCCTGGGTGCCCTTGCCCGATCCGGGCGGGCCGAGGAGGATGAGGTTGAGCTCGGACACAGGCGTCGCAGCCTATCGGCGGCGGGGGTGGGGCGGGTTTCGTCACGGACCGTAACGCCACCCGGCCCGCCCCCTCGCGGCGGCCCGGCGCGGGGGCGGCGGCCCGGCCTCGAGCAGGTCGCGGATCGCGCCCGCGACCCAGTCGGGCCGCTCGACGATCCGGCGGTAGGTGAGCGGCAGCATCCAGTAGCCGGCCCGCTGCAACTCCCCGATCTTGGCGTGGTCGCGCTCGAAGGCCGCGTGGTCGCTGTGGAACTCATAGCCGTCGACCTCGACGACGAGCCTCGCCTCCGGCCACAGCGCATCGACGATGAAGCCCTCGACGGCGACATTGACCTGCGGGGGCGGCAGATCGTTCGCGCGCACCACGTCGAGCAGGAGCAGCTCGAGCTCGGATGCCGCCTCGGCCGCCGGGCTCGGGTCGTACGGGAGCAGGGCCGAGAGCGCCGTGACCCCACGCCGCCCGGCGCCGCGCTCGAGGAGGCCAGCCAGTAGGGCGCGCCCTGCCCGCACGCTGCGCTCATCGCCCGCGTCGATCAAATCGAGCGCCGCGAGCGCCAGCGGGACGACGCGCTCCTGACCCTCCCGGATCGGCCACGGCT
>WHSW01000167.1 GCA_009379895.1 Solirubrobacterales bacterium | reverse complement strand
GGCGCGGGGGAGGGCGACGCGCCGGCCGCCCGCCGCCCGAAGGCGAGCGGCACGACGAGCAGGCTGAAGCAGGGCGCCGCGACGATCCCGAGCGCGACCGCGGACTGACCCGAGGCGATCCCGAGCGCGACCGCGAGCGCGAACGCCGCCCGCGAGGCCGACTCGCAGATCAGCAGCCCGGCGAGCAGGCCGAAGCGCCGGTTGCCGGCCAGAAAGCCGCGGGCGTAGAAGCTCGCGCCGAAGGCGAGCACGGCGCCGAACATGACCCAGTAGAGATCCTCGGAGCCCGAGAGCAGCGAGTCGCGCAGGGGCGCGCGCAGGGCGAGCATGAGCAGCGCGCAGCCGACCGCGACGGCGAGCTGGATCGTCGCCGCGACGCGCAGCGCGCCGGCGACCTCGACGCCGCGGGCGCGGCGCTCGGCGATCGTCCGCGAGAGCAGCTGCTCGACCGGCCGATAGAGGACGGAGATCGAGACGAAGACGACCGACCAGAGCACGACGAGCTCGCCGTAGAGCTCGGCGTCGAGGTTGTGCGAGGCGAGCGCGAAGTACGCGTAGGTGAGCACGCCGGCGGCCCCGACTCCCGCGGAGAGCATGCCCGCCGAGCGCCCGAACCGTCTCGCCTCGGCGCCGGCGGTCGATGCGCTCATCCGGTGGAAGTTATCGGCGCGCGACGGCGTATGATCTTGATTGACTGGTCAGTCAAGCGAGGCTCGAGAGCATTTGGCTTCATCACTCGAAAATGACCTCGACGCCGAGCTCCTGCGCCGGGCGCTGGAGCTGGCGGAGCGCGGGCGCGGGCGCGTCAGCCCGAACCCGCTGGTCGGCGCGGTGATCGTCCGCGACGGCGAGCTGCTCGGCGAGGGCCATCACGCCGAGCTCGGAGGCGTGCACGCCGAGGTCGCCGCCCTCGCCGACTGTCGCGAGCGTGGCCACGAGCCGGGCGGAGCGACAATGCACGTGACCCTCGAGCCGTGCGCCCACCGGGGTCGCCAGCCGCCCTGTACCGAGGCGATCCTGGCCGCCGGCGTCGCCCGCGTGGTGATCGGCGCCGACGACCCGACCCCGAAGGCGAGCGGCCGCGGGCCTCAGATCCTGCGCGACGAGGGGGTCGACGTCCGGTGGGCCGCGGGCCCCGAGGCGGGCGCGGCGCGGCTTCAGAACCAGGCGTTTCGAAAGCACGCCCGGACCGGCCGTCCGCGGGTGGTGCTCAAGTCGGCGCTCAGCCTCGACGGCTACACGGCGACGCGATCGGGCGACTCGAGATGGATCTCCGGCGCCGAGAGCCGTGCGCTGGTGCATCGCTGGCGAGCCGAGGCCGACGCGGTCGCGGTCGGGATCGGAACGGCGCTCGCCGACGACCCGCTGCTGACCGCGCGCGACGTCGCCGCGGTCGGGGCCGGGGCGCCGCGACAGCCGCTGCGGATGGTGTTCGACTCGAGCGCGCGCCTGGCGCCCGACTCGCAGCTGGTCCGGACCGCCCGCGAGGTCGCCGTGCTGGTCGTCGTCGACGCGCAGGCGGCGCCAGCCGAGCGCACGGCCGCCCTGAGGGAGGCCGGGGTCGAGGTCCTGGAGACCTCGGGCGATCGGGTCGAGCGGCTGCGCGCGGCCCTCGACGAGATCGGCCGCCGCGAGGTCACCTCGCTGCTGCTCGAGGGCGGGGCGGAGCTTGCCGGAGCCTTCCTCGACGCCCGCGAGGTCGACGAGCTCGGCCTCTTCCTCGCTCCGGTGATGCTCGGCTCGGGCCGCCCGCTCGCTGCCCGCGCCGGCGTCGAGGGCGTCGCCGAGGCCGAGCGCGCGCTGGCGATCGACTGGGAGCGCTGCGGCCCGGACCTGCTCGCCAGGGCGCGGCTGAAAGAGTGGTGAGGAGCTGATGTTCACCGGGGTCATCCGCGAGCTGGGCACCGTCGAGGCGATCGAGGCGAGCGACGCCGGCGCCCGGCTGCGGATCCGAGCCGCGCTCGCGGAGGGCCTGCGCGAGGGGGACTCGGTGGCGGTCGAGGGCGCCTGTCTGACCGCGGCGACGGTCGCCCCGGACGCCTTCGAGGCCGACGTGATGAACCAGACCCTTGGGCTGACCACCCTCGGAGGTCTCGAGGCCGGCGATCGCGTCAACCTCGAGCCCGCGCTGCGCGCTGCCGAGCCGCTCGGGGGGCACATCGTCCAGGGCCACGTCGACGGCGTCGGTCGGCTTCTCTCGGCGAGCGAGGACGGGATCTCGCGTCGCCTGCGCGTGCGGGTCCCGGACGGGCTCGAGCGCTACCTGGTCGAGCACGGATCGGTGACGGTCGCCGGGGTCAGCCTCACGGTCGCCGGGCTGGGCGGAGCCGAGCTCGAGGTCTCGCTGATTCCCGAGACGCTCGAGCGGACCACCCTGGGAGCCGCCGGCGAGGGCGACCAGCTCAACCTCGAGCTCGACATCATCGCCCGCTACGTCGAGCGCCTTCTAGGCTTCAAGGAGAGAGGATCTTGAGCGCAATCGAACGCCGCACCACCACGGACCCTGCCGCCCCCGGACGCGAAGCGGAGGTGGCGACAGGCGTTGCTGCCTCCTCGAGCGACGCGTTCGCGTCGATCGAGGAGGCGATCGAGGACGTTCGGGCGGGCCGCATGGTCGTCGTCTGCGACGACGAGACGCGCGAGAACGAGGGCGACCTGACGCTCGCCGCGCAGTTCGCCACCCCCGACTCGATCAACTTCATGGCCAAGGAGGGCCGGGGCTTGATCTGCCTCTCGCTGACCTCTGAGCGCTGCGACCAGCTCGGCCTCGATCTGATGGCGGCCAAGAACGAGGCCCCGCTGCAGACCGCGTTCACGGTCTCGGTCGAGGCGCGCGAGGGGGTCACCACGGGGATCTCGGCCGCCGACCGCGCGCGCACGATCCAGGTCGCGATCGACCCGGACTCCGAGCCGCGCGATCTCGTCCAGCCCGGCCACGTCTTCCCGCTCAAGGCCAAGGACGGCGGGGTCCTCGAGCGCGCCGGCCAGACCGAGGCCGCGGTCGACCTCGCAAGGCTCGCCGGGCTCAACCCGGCCGGGGTGATCTGCGAGATCATGAACGACGACGGGACCATGGCGCGGGTGCCGGACCTGGTGCCCTACTGCGAGCGCCACGGCCTGAAGATGATCACGGTCGCCGACCTGATCGCTTACCGGCGGCGCACCGAGCGGCTGGTCGAGAGGGTCGTCGCGACCAAGCTGCCGACGGCGTTCGGCGAGTTCACCGCGGTCGGCTATCGCTCGCTGCTCGACGGCAAGCATCACGTGGCGATGGTCAAGGGCGAGGTGGCCGAGGCCGCGGACGTGCTCGTCCGCGTGCATTCGGAGTGCCTGACCGGCGACGTCTTTCACTCGCTGCGCTGTGACTGCGGCGAGCAGCTCGAGTCGGCGCTCGCCCAGATCGAGCGCGAGGGTCGCGGCGTGTTGCTCTACCTCTCCCAGGAGGGCCGGGGAATCGGCCTGCTCAACAAGCTGCGCGCCTACAAGCTCCAGGAGGAGGGCATGGACACCGTCGACGCCAACCTCCAGCTCGGCCTGCCCGTCGACTCACGCGACTACGGCATCGGCGCCCAGATCCTCGTCGATCTGGGCCTCTCGAGCATCCGGATCCTGACCAACAACCCGAAGAAGATCCACGGGCTCGAGGGCTACGGGCTCTCGGTCTCCGAGCAGCTGCCGATCCACTCGGTCCCCAACCCCCACAACGAGGACTACCTGCGCGCCAAGCGCGACCGCATGGGTCACGTGCTCCATCACCAGGGCCTGCCGCTCGATGAGCAGCTGATCGCCGAGGAGCACCGCCGCGACGAAGCCGCTGGCGACCCCGAGGAGGACCGCTGACCCTGCCGTCCGAGTACGCGGTCTGCGTCGCGACCTTCTACGGGGACCTCGCTGAGCGCCTGGTCAACGGCGCCGTCGAGGCCTTCGCCGAGCACGACGTCAGCCCGGCCTCGATTCACACGTTCGAGGTCCCCGGCGCCTTCGAGCTGCCGCTGGCGGCCAAGTACTGCGCGGAGTCGGGGCGCTTCGCCGGGGTCGCCTGCGTCGGGGCCGTGATCCGCGGCGAGACCAATCACTACGACTACGTCTGCGGCGCGGCGGCCCGGGGGATCCAGGACGTCCAGCTCGCGAGCGGAGTTCCCTGCGCCTTCGGGCTGATCACCTGCGACACGCGCGAGCAGGCCGAGGCGCGCGCCGGTGGCGACCGGCGCGACCAGGGACGCAACGCGGCGATCGCGGTGCTGCGGATGGCGGCGCTGAGGGAGACGCTCGCGGCCGCCCGCTGAGGCTGCGTGGCGCTACCATCACGCGTCCGATGGCCAAGGTCTGCTTCAGCTGTGGCAAGAAGCCCGCGTTCGGGAACTCGCGCAGCCACTCGATGGTCGCCACCCGGCGGCGCTTCGACCCGAACCTGCAGAAGGTGCGCGTCAGCGACGGCGGTACCCCCCGGCGCGTCTACGTCTGCGCGCGCTGCCTGAAGTCGGGCAAGGTCACCAAGCACGCCTGAGGCGCATGGCGGACTCGGTGGGGTCCTTGACTACCGCTAAGTTCCCGGCGCTTGGCCGATTCATCCCTCCACCGATTCCGCCACGTGGTCGGCGTCGCGCTCACTCACCTCGAGGAGCGCCGGCGGGAGATCAACGACCTCAATGTGTTCCCGGTCGCCGACGGCGACACGGGCGACAACATGGCGCTCACGATGAGTCACGTGCTCGAGGAGATCGACCGCCTCGAGTCCGAGACCAACGGTGAGCTGAAGCGACCGCAGCTCGTGCGGGCCGTTGCTCGGGCCGCGCTGATGGGCGCGCGGGGCAACTCCGGGGTGATCCTGAGCCAGATCGTGCGCGGCGCGGCGAGCGAGCTCGCCAGCCCGCCGGGCAAGCTGATCGACCCGGAGCTGGTCGAGCTGGCGCTCTCGCGGGCGAGCGAGTTCGCCTACGCGTCGGTGCGCGAGCCCGCCGAGGGCACGATGCTGACCGTGATCCGGGCGATGGCCGAGGCGGTGGCCGAGCGCCGCGCGGAGTGGCTGCGAGGCCGTCTCGACCCCGAGGCCGGCGACGCCGAGCAGAACGCGCTGCTGGCCGAGATGCTCGCCACGGCGCTGGTCTCCGGCGAGGCGGCCCTGCGGCGCACCCCCGAGCAGCTCGACGTGCTCGCCGAGGCGGGGGTCGTCGACGCCGGGGCGCTGGGCCTGGTGATCATCGTCCGCGGCCTGGTCGCCGGGCTCGCCGGCGAGCAGGCCCAGGTGCCCGAGATACCGCACTACGCGGCCGCGCGGCTCGACGAGGTCCACCACGCGGACTCGCGGTTCCGCTACTGCACCAACTTCATCGTCACCGGCGAGGGGCTCGACGCCGACGCCTACGCCGGCGCGCTCGAGGAGCTCGGCGACTCGGTGCTCGTCGTCGGCGACGAGGCGACGCTCAAGGTGCACCTCCACACCGATGACCCCGACGCCGCCAAGGGCCTGTTCGCCCGGGCCGGGCGGGTCCAGCGCGAGGACATCGCCGACATGCACGAGCAGGTCGCCGACCAGCGCGCCCGGCTCGAGGCCGGTCGCTCGGCGGTCGTCGCCGTGGCCAGCGGTGAGGGCATGCGGCGGATGTTCTGGGAGCTGGGGGCGCTGGTCGTCGACGGTGGCCCGACCCTGAACCCGCCGACCAAGGACATCCTCTCCGCGATCGAGGATTGCGCCGCGCCCGAGGTCGTCGTGCTGCCCAACTCGCGCAACGTGACGATGGCGGCCGAGGAGGCCGCCCGGCTCACGGACAAGACCGCGATCGTCGCGCCGTCCGCCTCCCAGCAGGCGGCGCTGGCGGCGCTGGTCGAGTTCGATCCCGCCGACGGCGCCGAGCGCAACTGCGAGCGCCTGCGGGGCGCGCTGGAGGCGGTCCGGGCGGGCGCGGTCGCTCCCGCGGCTCGCGATGACGCCGACGGCCGCTTTCGCCAGGGTGACTCGGTCGGCTTCGCCGGTGAGCGGATCGTCGCCTGGGGAGGCGCCGGCTCGACCCTGCTCGAGACGGTGACCGAGCTCGCCGGCGGCGCCGAGATCGTGACCGTGATCGAGGGGGCCGAGGCCCCGATCGAGCTCGAGCGGCTGGCGCTGACGCTGCCCGACGGGGCCGAGCTCGAGCTGCATCGCGGCGACACGCCGAACTACTCGTGGCTGATCACCGCGCAGTAGGCGCCCGCGCGGCCCCCCCTGGGTAGGGTTCGCCGATCGCCGCCGACAAGCCGGTCCTCTGGCACATCCCGATCTCCCACTACAGCGAGAAGGCCCGCTGGGCGCTCACCCACAAGGGCATCGAGCACGAGCGCCGAGCGCCACCGCCCCCGGCCCATATGGCGATCGCCCTGTGGCGCACCCGCGGCGCGCAGAAGACCTTCCCCGTGCTCGAGCTCAACGGCCGCGCGATCGGCGACTCGACCGCGATCATCGCCGCGCTCGAGCGAGACCTCGACGGGCCGGCGCTCTACCCGCGCGACCCGGCGCAGCTGGCGCGGGCGCTCGAGCTCGAGGACTTCTTCGACGAGGAGCTCGGGCCGCATATCCGCCTGCTCGCCTGGCACGAGCTGCGCCGCGATCCGCGGGTGATGGAGAAGCTCGCCGTGCGCATGCTGCCGGGTCCCCTGCGCGACCGCGAGTCGGCCGGCCCCGCCGCCAGGCTCCTGGCCTCCACGTTCGTCCAGGCGCGCTACCGCGTCGCGGGCGAGGACGAGGCGGCGCGGGCGCGCGAGAAGGTGCTCGCCGCGCTCGATCGGCTCGAGGCGGAGCTCGAGCGCGGCGACGGCGCGCATCTGGTCGGCGAGGAGTTCTCGGTCGCCGACCTGACCGCCGCCGCGCTCTTCTACCCGCTGGTCAACCCGCCCGAGGGGCCGTCGCTGATCCCCGAGATGCCGGCGCCCTTCGAGGCGTTTCGCGCCCCGCTTCGCGACCGGCCCGGCTACCGGTGGGTCGAGCGGACCTTTGCCGAACACCGCTAGCCGCGGCCGGCGAGCAACGAGAAGGGTCGAGCTGGGTAAGGGGGGAGTGCCGGGTCGGCCGCGCGGCCGAAAACACGACACGATCGAGCCGAATCGCGCTCGTTGTCGTGCTGACCCCCATATGCGCGGATAGCTCGACGCGAAACGGCGTGGCTTCGTTGCGTGTCGAGCTGTCGACTCGCGGGACGGGCTTGCGGACCGGCCCCTCGATCGACCGTCGGGGCTCGATCGGCGGATCGGTCAGGAGGACAGCTCGACGACCGCCTCGACCTCGACCGGGGCGTCGAAGGGCAGCTGCGCCGCGCCGATCGCCGAGCGGGCGTGGCGGCCGGCGGGGCCCCAGACCTCGAGCACCAGGTCGGTGAAGCCGTTGATCACGGCGGGAGGCTTGTCGAAGCCGGGCGCGCACTGGACCAGCCCCAGCGCCTTGACCCAGCCGGATACCCGGTCGAGGTCCCCGAGCTCCTGCGCGAGCGAGGCGAAGATCGAGAGCCCGGTCAGCCGCGCCGCCTCGTATCCCTGCGCGAGGTCGAGCTCGGCGCCGACCCGTCCGGTGGCGAGCGCCTCGGACCCGTCGACCGGCAGGTGGCCGGAGACGTAGGCGAGGTCGCCGCTCGTGCGCACGAGCTCGAACGGGAACTCCACCCCGGGCGGCGGCGCGAACGGCGCGGGCAGCTCGAGCCCGAGCTCGGTCAGTCGGTCGGCGATCCGTCCCATCCCACTGTCAGCCTAGCCTCCGTGACCATGACGGAGGTTGGTGAGGTAAGCCCCGCGCCGGCGGGGACCGGCGCCGAGCCCCCGCGGGCGCTCGGCTCGGGCGCCGAGCAGGCCCGCGAGGCGTTGCGCGGGGCGCCGCTTCGCACCCGCCCAC
>WHSW01000166.1 GCA_009379895.1 Solirubrobacterales bacterium | reverse complement strand
ATTTTGCCGGTCGGGGAACAAGCCAGGACGAAAGGAACAACCATCATGAGCGTCACCATCCGCGCAAAGACATCCCCACCCGCTGCCGACACGGCGTCTGGCGGCGCGGCCGGGCACGACGTCCGCGACGTCTTCGCCGAGCGCCTGTGCGAGCCGGACGGCTCGGAGCCGACGCGGGCCTCGACGCACTACGTATACCGCGGCCAGTGCCGTGCCCTCGAGGACTTCAACGCCGGCCTGCTGAACGGGCAGCCGCTCCGCTACAAGGTCTCGGTGCACGGCCCGGTGTTCGCGACCGCCACCGTGGACGGCGAGCCGTACGCCCTCTCGCGCGAGCGCTCGACCTTCGGCCGCGACGGGCTCAACCTGGCCGCGCTGAAGGACATGACCGAGGGCGATGCGTCCACCCCGCAGCGCTTCTGGGAGAGCGCCAACAAGTTCGGGTTCACTTTCAACTGGGGGTACGTGTCGCGCAAGTTCACCTCGTTCTTCTCCTCCGGCCTGCTTCCCGAGCGCGCGTCCGGGCTCGACCGCCGGCTGCCGACGCTCGGCGACGGGCGGTTCGAGTGGCAGGGGTTCCTGAGCGAGAAGGAGCATCCGCATGACCGCAGCGGCCCCCGCGGGCTGCTGCTGAACTGGAACAACCAGTCGGCGCCCGGCTTCATGCACGGCGACGACGAGCCCTACGGCTCGGTGCAGCGGGTGGAGCTGTTCGACCAGTGGCCGCGCCACGCCCTGCTCACTGACGCCGTCGGGATCATGAACCGCGCCGCGACCGAGGACGTGCGCTCGCCCGTTTGGCCGGTCGTGAGCCGCCTGCTGCACTCGGGCCCGGCGCCCAGCGCCCGCGACGCGACGGTCGTCGCCCTGCTCGACGATTGGGTGCGCCGCGACGCCCCGCGCCTCGACGCCGACGGCGACCTCATCTACGACGAGGCCGGCCCCGTGATCATGGACGCGCTCTGGCGACCGCTCGCCGAGGAGACGATGCGCCCCGTCCTCGGAGATCTCGTCGACGACGTGGACGCCGTCCGCGGCCTCGACGGCCTGTCGGGCGAGTCCTACGTCGACAAGGACCTGCGCACCCTGCTCGGCGACCGGGTCAAGGGGCCGTTCAACCTCCGCTACTGCGGTGGCGGCTCGCTGGCCGCATGCCGCGCGTCGCTGTGGGGCGTGGTCGATGACGTCGCGGACGACCTCGCCGCGCAGCAGGGCGACCCGGATCCGGCCGACTGGCAAGCGCCCGCCGCCCGCAGCGGGTTCGTGCCCGGCCTGATCCCGAACACGTTCCCGGCCACCAACCGCCCGACCTTCCAGCAGGTGCTGGAGCTCGACCGGCACGGGCGCTGACGGTCGAGCGGGGGGACCGTGGCTACGGCCGGCCGACGTCCCCCTGGGAGTAGTCGCAGACGCCGGTGGGGAAGATCTCCTTGAGGCGCTCGACCTGCGCCTCGCTCGGAGTCCAGGAGCCGTATACGCCGCGCGCCGTCGCCTCATCGACTAGCTGCAGCGCGCACTTGTAGACGCCGCCGCGCAGCGGCCCGCCGGCGACGATCCGCGAGGTGGAGTGGATCGGAAAGCGCTCGGCGCAGGGGCCGTCGGGCCGGTCGTCGAGGATCCCGTCCCAGCCGTGCTCGCCGCGCGCGATCTCCTCGCCCTGGGTGGTGAAGCAGCGGTCGGTGGCGAGCGGGGGCCTGTTCTCGGCCACGCTTCGGTGGGGATGCGCGCGGATCCTGGCGAGCCACCGCTCGATCACCGCGAGCGCCTCGGGGGTCTGGTCGAACTGGGCCGAGGGGCGCGCGTCGGTGAACCAGATCACCTGGTTGGATGCGTCGCCGTCGTGGTCGAGCATCCGCTCGCGCGAGGCGAACGACTGGTGGCTGTTGTGCATGTTGAGCTCTTCCTCGAGGTAGTGGCGCCAGTCGATCAGCGGGATGTCGATATCGCCGTCGAAGTAGAGGCCGCGCTCGTAGGCGGCGTTCATGGCGGCGACGTCGCCCTCGTGCCGGGGCGCGGGGGTATCGCCGCCGTCGGGGCTGAGCCGCATGTTGCGCGAGCTCCAGGGGTCGAAGGGCGGCGTGATCGGCGGCAGGCCAGGGATCAGGTCGGGGCCGAGCGGCGGGCCGAACGGCGGGCCCTCCTGAACCACGTCCTCGGGGTCCTTCCAGCTCCCGACCCGCGCGTTGAGGTCGAGGAACTCCTGAGGAGTGATGTTGCCGTCGGTCAGCGCCTGGAGCCCGTATTGGACGCCGACGTTGTCCCAGGTCTGGCGGGCGAAGCCGTTCGGCGCGACGCCGTAGATATTGCGTAGGTCCTCCCAGTGGGTCCAGTCGGTCTGCGCCAGCTCGGCGGGATCCATGCGCTCGACGCCGTCGAACGTCGGCGCCCAATGCGGGTTGAGCGCCAGCGGGCTGAGCCCGCGCCAGCCGTTGACGCACTCGCTGTTGCCGGGCGCCCCGAGCCGGTAGGGATTGGGGATCGTGGCGTCGGAGTTGAGCCCCTCCAGCCACTCGCGGTTCTCCCAGTCGTCCCATTTCGGGTTCGAGCCGTCGGTGACGTCCATGTAGTACTCGAGCAGCTCGCAGTCGCCGATGTGGACCGTCTGGGTGACCATGTCGGGATAGGAGTACTGCGGGATCCCCGCGTCGATCAGCCCCGGGTGGTTCTGCCCGTAGACGTACTGCTGGATCGCGCCGCCCGATCCCCCGATGCCGACGGTGTGGCGCGGCACCCCGTAGCGCTCGATGAACTCCTCCTTGGTCATCAGCGCCGTCTCGCCGCCCAGCACGAGGTTGTAGTGGGTGGTGGTCCGCGTCCCGCTCGAGTGGATGATCGCGTAGCCCCTGCGCAGCCAATCGTCTTCCAGCGCGCTGCCGCCCGGGGTCCCCTGCTGGTGGCCGATGTCGACCCCACCGTCGAAGGTGTAGATGGCGCGCTTGTTCCAAAGCGACGTGTCGGGCTCGTCGCCGGGGCCCTCGCCGAACGGCGCCAGCATCGCGAACGAGTAGATGAAGCGGTTGATCGTCCCGCGCTCGCGGCGCACCACGTAGTCGACCTCGCGCCCGTCGAGCGTCGTCGTGGCCATGTCGTCGGGCCGCGACCCGTCGGCGGGAAGCGGCTCAAAGTCGCCCCCGGTCGTCCGATACAGGTAGTCGACCGTCGTCTCGGCCGAGCAGTCGAGGCTCCATCCCGCGGTGCTGCCGTCCGGGTTCAGGACCCGAAACCCCTCGCCCGCCTGGTTGTCAACGAGCGGCTCGCCGAGCCCAGCCTGGATCGTCTGGCACACGAACGGGCGCTGGTGAGGCCCGGAGAAGATCGGCCCGGTGGCGGGGTGGTTGACGAGCGTGAGGCGATACTTCGCGGGCGCCGACGAGTGGCGGTTGTGGAACACCGTGAGCGTGTTCTCACCGAGCTCCAGGCCGTCGACCAGCCCGACCAGGCCGCCGTCTTGGCGCTCGAAGGCGCCGGTGACGTCGTCGCCGTTTCGCTCCACCCGCAGCTTTCCGATCAGGCCGCGCGGCGCGTCGACCCGCACCAGGGCGTCGCCACCGCTCACCATGTCGGCCTCGCTCGAGAGGACGTCGAGGTGCACCGATCTTGCGTGCGCCGTCGGGGCCGCCGTAACCGCGACGGCAAGCGCGACGATGCCAAGCTGCCAGCGTCTGGGGATCACTCCCGACTTCCTCCCGGTCGGTCGGAAATCTATCGAACCCGCGCGTGGTCGGGGCGAGCGCGGCGCGGCGCGCCGCGCCTCCCTCGAGCCCAAGGTCCTCGAGGGCGGCGTGCGGCTGCACCAGGCGAACCCGCGAACGCCTCGGCTAGCGTTGGCGCGTGCCCGAGCGGCGCGGCAACCGGCCAACCTCCGCGCTTCGACGAGAGATGCGTGAGCTGAGCGCGCGCGAGCGCCTCGAGCGCCAGCTCGCGATGTCGCGGATGGCGCTTCGTCTGCGCGACGCGGGCCGTGTCGCAAAGCGTCACGCCTACGTCGCGGCCGGCGGCGTCAGCCCAGCGAGCACGGCCGTCGCCGCGAGCACGCCGCCGATCAACACGACCTCGGCGCGGACCGACCGGCGCAGCGCGAGCGCCGCTTTACCGGGTCCGTCGGACCCGCCGATCGCCGAGCGGATCGCCGGCAACAGGCGCTGGCGGTTGTAGGCGCCGAGCGCGATCAGCCCCGAGAAGAGCCCGGCCTTGATCAGGATCGCGCGGCCGTAGCCGGTGGCGGTGAGCTCGCCCCACGACCCGAGCTCGAGCACCGACCGCGCGATCCCGCTCACCAGCAGCCCCGCCACCGCCGCCAGCGCCAGGGTCGAGAAGCGCCCGACTGCGGCGGCCTGAAGCCGCGTCCTGTCGGCGCCCTCGAGCTCCCGCGTGGCCGCCGGCAGGCAGACGAGCATCGCCACCAGCCCACCTCCCCACAGCGCGAAGCTGAGGACGTGGACGAAGCTCACCGGCGTCCGCGGCCACCGCGGCTCGATCACCCCGGCGTGTCCGCCGAAGGCCGGAACGAGGACGAGCAGACAGAGCGCGACGCCGAGCGCCACTGCGGTGACCGGCCTGCGCGGGCCGGCGGCGGTGGCGCCCGCACCGCCCGCACCGAGCCGCGCGGGCAGCAGGGCGCGGTAGCGCAGGCCGGTCGCCGCCCCTAGCAGCAGCACCGCGACCACGCCGAGGTCGACCAGTCGCAACCCCCAGGTCGCTCCGAATCGCGTCGAGAGGGAGTCCGCGATCACCGCGGGTCGCAGCGCGTCCCAGAACGAGCCCCCGAGCGCGGCCGACGCCTGGAGGACGATGCCGAGCGCCGTTGCGATCGCGCCCGCGGCCAGCCCCCACAGGAAGAGCCGGCGGGCGTTGGCGGCCAGGGCCTCGGCGGCCCGCGGCCCGACCGACCGGGGCGCCGTCGCGGCGAGCGCGGGTCCGGCGACGAGAGCCAGGAACGCGACGCCCCCGATCAGGACCGCGGTGGCGACGTAGACGACGACGCGCGTCGTCCCCAGGGCGGCGTCGGTGACCGGTCTCGCGGCTGCCGTTGCGACGGTCGCGCCGGCCGCGGCCGAGGGCGCCAGCATGGCCACCAAGGCCGCGCCTGCGAGCGCGCGGCGCAGCAATCGCGCCGGGTTCATCGGGCCTCCTCCTCATCCTCGTCGCGGCCGCCGTCGCGGCGCCGGATGCGCCGGGCGGCCCGCCCGAGGCTCGTGAGCCCGCCGACGCCGAGCGCTGACGGGCCGCGGTGATCCGGGATCAAGCGTCGACACCCCGGTCACCGCGGCTCGTCGCGCCCAAGCCGAGGCGGGCCTAGCTCAGCGGCGGTCGCTCAGTAGGGATAGCCGCCGCCGGTGCCGCCGCCGTTGCCGGAGCCGCCGGCCCCGGGAACGTTCTCGGTGTACTGATCGACGCCGGACCCCTGGCCCATCGCGATCGCCGGAAGCCCGACGAAGGCGAGAAGCAGCGCGGAGGTCGTGAGCAGAGCTGAGACCGTGGTGAACCTTCGCATGCCCCCTTTTACGATCCGCACCCCCCCGGGCTGACAGGACCATGCCCCGCACGATGCCCCGGCGTCAGCGATTCGGCGCGCGCAGCGTAGTAATCAGCGAGATGCAGATCCGGGATCAGACCCCGCACCACGGAGGGGCGGCAGCGCTCGACCCGGGACGCTCCTCGGCACTCGCGGCCGCCGCCCGATACGGGCCGGCGTTCGCGGGATACGCCCTGCCCTTCCTGCTCGTCTTCTATCTCGCGATGAAGGGGGGCGGCTACGACCCGATCGTCCGCGGTGAGATCGGAGTCGCGGTCTGGTGGATCGTCCTGCTCGGCGCGGTCGCCGGCGTGCTGCCGGCCGCGCGCCTCTCACGGGCGGGCCTCGCGATGCTGGTGCTGCTCGGCGCCTTCGCGATCTGGACCGCCCTCGGCATGTCGTGGTCGGAGTCGAGCGAGCGCAGCATGGCCGAGGCCGCGCGGGTCGCCGCCTATGCCGGCGTCCTCTGTCTGGCGCTCGTCGCGCAGGGCCGCGACGCGGTCCGCCGCGCCGCCTACTCGGTCGGGGCGGCGATCGCGCTGGTTTCCGCGCTCGCCCTGCTCTCGCGCCTGCACAGCGAATGGTTTCCCGCTAACGAGGCGGCCGCCTTCCTGCCCCAGGGGCGACGCCTGAACTATCCCCTCGACTACTGGAACGGGCTCGCGGCGCTGGTCGCGATCGGCGTCCCGCTGGTGCTCAGCGTCGCGGCCGGCGCGCGCCACATCTTCGCCCGGGCGCTGGCGGCCGCGGCGCTGCCGGCGATGGCGCTCACCGTCTACTACACGCTCTCGCGCGGCGGCGCGGTCGAGATCGTGGTCGGCCTGGTGGTGCTCGTGGCCCTCTACCCACGCCGGCTGCAGCTCATGCCGACGCTGCTCTCGGCGGGCGTCGGCAGCGGGCTGGTGATCGCCGCGGGCGCGCAGCGCGACCAGCTCGCCGACGGCCTGACCGGCGCGACGGCGAGCTCGCAGGCCGACGAGATGCTCGCCGTGGTGATCGTCGCCTGCGTGGGCGTCGGTCTGATTCAGGCCGCGATCGCCCTCGCCGAGCGTCACGACCTGATCCGCGCCCCGGTGGTCTCGCGCTCGGGGGCACTCGCCGCGCTCGGCCTGGTTGCGATCGTGTGCCTGGTCGGGGCGCTTGCCTTCGGCGCGCCCGGCAAAGTCGCCGACGGCTGGGATGACTTCAAGGCCGACGCCGGCCCGGACGACAGCGCACAGCGCTTCGCCAGCGCCAGCGGAAACGGCCGCTATCAGTGGTGGTCGTCGATGGTCGACGCCGCCGAGACGGACCCGTTGACCGGAATCGGGCCGGGGACGTTCGAGTTCTGGTGGGCGCGCGAGGGAACCCGGACAGGCTTCGTGCGCGATGGCCACTCGCTCTACTTCGAGAGCCTGGGCGAGCTCGGGGTTCCGGGCCTGATCCTGATCAGCGCGCTGATCCTGTTCGTGCTCTGGCGCGGAGCCGCGGCGGCGCTCGCCGCCGACCCCGAACGGCGCGCCCTGCTCGCCGCCGCGACCGCGGGCTGCGCGGCATTCGCGGTCGCGGCCGGAATCGACTGGGTCTGGGAGATCCCGGTGCTGCCGGTGTGCTTCCTGCTGCTCGCGGCGGCGCTCGCGGCGCCCCGCCTTGCGGCGGCCGAGGGCGCGCGCCCCGCAGCGGCCGAGCGGACCCGGGGCCAGGCTCCCTCCGGATCCGGGCGGTTCGCATCGCCGGGTCGAATCGCGCTCGTCGTTGCGTCGCTCGCGGCGCTCGTCGTCGTCGCGATCCCGCTCGCCGGTGAGGCCTCGGTCCGCGAGAGCCAGGACCTGGTTCGCTCCGCGCAGCTCAGCGCCGCGCTCGACGAGGCCCAGACGGCGAAGGGGATCGAGCCGTACGCTGCGACGCCCAACCTTCAGGAGGCGTTGGTCCTCGAGCGCCGGGGCGACTTCGAAAGCGCCGCGGCGGCGGCGCGCGAGGCGACCGCCGACGAGCCGACCAACTGGCGCACGTGGTTCGTCCTCTCGCGGCTCGAGGCCCGGGTCGGCAACGTCGAGGCGACGATCGACGGCTACCGCCGGGCCCGCGACCTCAACCCGCGCTCGCCCCTGTTCCAGCAATGACCGAGGAGGGCCCAATGAACGATCTCGAACCGGGACTCGATCGGCTCGCCGAGCGCCTCGGAACCGAGCGCCCGGTGCCGAGCGCGGGGTACCGGGCCGCGCTGCGACGCTCCCTGCTCACCCGCGCTCCCGAACAGCGGTTCGCGCCCCGGCGGCTACGACTGCTGATCGGCGCCTATGCCGGCTCGGGCGCGGCGCTACTGCTGGTCGTCGCGGTCGGCGTGCTCGGCGCCGGCCCGCTGGCGAGC
>WHSW01000165.1 GCA_009379895.1 Solirubrobacterales bacterium | reverse complement strand
CTCATTCGCCGCCCCCGTTTGCGTCGTTGTCGCTCGCGCCCGCCGTCAGCTCGAGGTAGACGTCCTCGAGGCTCGGGCGCCGGACCTCGAGCCCATCGAGCTCGAGCGAGCGCTCGAGCGCCCAGCCCGTGATCCGGTTGAGCGCCTCAACCGGCTCGCGCGTCGAGACCGACACGGCGCCGTTGCCACCCGCCGCGGCGGCGCCGAGGTCGCCGGGCAGCTGACCGGCCGCGACCCCCGCGGGCAGCCGGAACGTGATCTCGGTCGGCCGGCTCTCGCGGTCGCCGAGCTGGTCGGGCCGCCCCTCGGCGACGATCGCGCCGCCAGCGATGATCGCCACCCGGTCGGCGAGCCGCTGCGCCTCGTCCATGTAATGGGTGGTCAGGAAGACCGTCTTGCCGAGCTCGCGCAGGCCGGCGATCACGTCCCACGCCTGACGGCGGGCCGAGGGGTCGAACCCGGTCGTCGGCTCGTCGAGGAAGAGCAGGTCGGGATCGCCGATCAGCGCCACCCCGACGTCGAGCCGGCGCAGCTGCCCTCCGGAGAGGCCGCCGGCGCGCTGCTCCGTCTTCTCCTGAAGCCCGACCTGCGCGATCGTCTCCCCCACCCCGCGCGGCGAGCGGTAGTAGCCGGCATACAGCTCGAGGGTCTCGCGGACGGTCAGCTCGGGGCGCATCCGGCACTGCTGGAGGACGATCCCGATCCGCTCGCGCCAGTCGCGCGTCGGCGCGGCCGGGTCGAGGCCGAGCACCTCGACCCGCCCGGCGCTGCGCTCGCGGTAGCCCTCGAGCACCTCCACCGTCGTCGTCTTGCCGGCGCCGTTCGGCCCGAGGAAGGCGAAGACCTGGCCGTGCTCGACCTCGAGGTCGATCCCGCGCACGGCCTCGAAGTCGTCGTAGGACTTGCGCAGCCCCGAGACGCTGATCACGGTCTCATTCATCGCGCGTGAGTCTAGGACCGGGGCGTCGCCGGACAGCCGTAGCCGACACCCACAGCCGACACCCCGCACGCCCGGACGCGGAAGCAGCATCAAAAGTCCGCGGCGTAGCCGCGTTCGATGTGTCTGGAGCGGGAGCGGAGGACGTGGCGGGAGTTGTTATCCGAGCTCCACGTCGCGATGCGCGAGCCGCACCGAGACGTCATCGCGGCCGGCGAGGTGGAGGGCGACGCGATCGGCGATCGTCACCGAGCGATGGCGGCCGCCCGTGCACCCGAAGGCGATCGTCAGGTGCGTCTTGCCCTCGGCGACGTAGGCGGGGAGCAGGAAGTCGAGCAGCGGCAGCAGCCGCTGGTAGTACTCGCGGGCCAGGTCGCCGGCCTCGACGTGCTCGACCACCTCGGGGTCCAGGCCGGTCAGCGGCCGCAGGTCTTCGCGGTAGTGCGGGTTGGGCAGGAAGCGCACGTCGAAGACCAGGTCCGCGTCGCGGGGCGGCCCGTTCTTGAAGCCGAAGGTGAGGATGGTCAGCGCCAGCTTCGAATCCGCGCGCGGGCCGAGCAGGTCGGTGGTGATCCGCCGGCGCAGCATCGCCCCGGTCAGCCCGCCGGTGTCCATGACCACGTCGGCGCGCTCGCGCAGCGGCCCGAGCACCTCGCGTTCGGCGCGGATGCCCTCGACTACGCGCCCGTCGGGCGCCATGGGATGGCGCCGCCGCGTCTCCTTGAAGCGGTCGGTGAGCGTCTCCTCGTCGGCCTCCAGGAAGAGCAGGGTCGGGTCGAGGCGCTCGGAGAGCTCGTCGAGCACCGCGACCAGGTCTGCGAACAGGTCGCCGCCGCGGACGTCGGTGACCACCGCCGCCCGGCGCACGCCGCTGCCCCGGTGGCGCAGCAGCTCGCCGAGGGTGGCGATCATCCGCGGCGGCAGGTTGTCGACGCAGAAGTAGCCCGAGTCCTCGAAGGCGGCGATCGCCTCCGACTTGCCGGCCCCCGAGTAGCCCGTGATCACGACCAGCTCGACCTCGCGGCCGAAGAGGCTCTGCTCGCTCTGCCCGGGAGTCATCCGGCCCGGTTGAGCTGTCGGTGAATCTCGCGGGCGAGCCGGCCCGGGATGCCGGGCACGGCCTCGAGCTCCTCGCTGCTCGCCGCCACCAGGCGCTCCGGCGAGCCGAAGTGCTCGAGCAGCGCGCGCTTGCGGACCGGGCCCACGCCCCGCAGCTCATCGAGCAGCGAGGTGGTCATCGCCCGGCCACGGCGCTGGCGGTGGTGGTCGAGGGCGAAGCGGTGCGCCTCGTCGCGCACCCGCTGGAGCAGTCGTGACGCCTCCGAGTCGGGAGCCAGCTCGAGCGGGTCGCGGCGGCCGGGGACGAAGACCTCCTCGAGGCGCTTGGCGAGCCCGATCACCGCGCTGCCGCGCTCGAGGAGCGGCCCGAGCACCCGCATCCCCGCAGAGAGCTGGCCCTTGCCGCCGTCGATCACGATCAGGTCCGGGACCGAGGCGAAGCTCTCGTCGCGATCGGAGTCGTGCGGGGAGCGGTCGGCCTGCTCGAGAAGCTGGGCGACGCGGCGGCCGAGCACCTCCTCGATCGAGGCGAAGTCATCGGGGCCGATCGCCTCCTCCCAGTGAGCCGAAGGCGAACGGTGATCCGAGCTTGCTCGGATTCGTCCGGGGGCGATCGGGTCGTCGCTCTCCACCCGCCGCCGTTGCACATCCCCGCGGACGCGAAAGCGGCGGTAGTCGGACTTCTTCGGCGCGCCGCCCTCGAAGACGACCATCGAGGCGACGGTGTGCTCGCCGCCGAGGTTGGAGATGTCGAAGCCCTCGAGCCGGACCGGAAGCGATTCGAGGCCGAGCGCGTCCTGGAGCGCCGAGAGCGCGTCGACCCGCTGGCTGCGCCGGCGCTCGGCTCGCAGGCGGTCCTGGGCGAGCGCGAGGGCCGCGTTGCGCTCGGCGAGCTCGCGCAGCCGCCGGCGCGACCCGCGCTCGGCGACCCGAACCTCGACTGCGCCGCCGCGGCGAGCAGAGAGCGCCTCGGCGACCAGCCCGGCGCGCTCGCGAAGCGCCGGCCCGACCACCACCAGCCGCGGCACCACCGGTGCCGCCGAGTAGTACTGGGCGATGAACTCCTCGGTCACCTCGGTTTCGTCGCGCTCACCCTCGTTGGCGAGATAGAAGCCGTGGCGCTCGGCGAGCACGCCGTCGCGAACCTGGAAGACCTGCGCGTTGGCCTCCTGCCCCTCGACCGCGACCGCGACCAGGTCGGCGCTCTCGAGCGGCTCGCCGGCGACGCTGCGCCGCTCCATCAGCGAGCGCACCGCCTCGAGGCGGTCGCGCAGCACGGCGGCGCGCTCGAACTCCTCCGTCCCGGCGGCCTCGGCCATCTTGCGCTCCAGGTCGCGCTCGACGTCGCGGTAGCGCCCCGAGAGGAAGTCGACGATCGCGTCGATCCCCCGCCGGTACTCCTCGCGATCGACGTAGCCGACGCAGGGCGCCCCGCAGCGCTTTATGTAGTAGTCGAGGCACGGGACGCCCGAGCGGCGCCCGGGCTCCGGGCCCTCGCAGGTGCGGTACTGAAACAGCCGCCCGAGCAGGTCGAGCGTCTCGCGCACGCGCTTCGCGGACGAGTAGGGACCGAAGTAGATCCGCCCTGAGCGGTGGCGCTCGCGGGTGAAGTAGACGCGCGGGAACTCCTCGTCGAGGCTGATCCCGATGTAGGGGTAGGACTTGTCGTCGCGCAGCCGGATGTTGAACCGCGGCCGGTGGCGCTTGATGAACTGCTGCTCGGCGAGCAGCGCCTCGGCCTCGGTCTCGGTCACCAGGACGTCGATGGTCGCCACCTGAGCCGTCATCTCCGCGCCGCCGCGCGAGGACTTGCCCGCGAAGTGGCCGGCGACCCGCTTGCGGATCGAGGTCGCCTTGCCGACGTAGAGGACCCCGCCGCGCGCATCCTTGAACAGGTAGACGCCGGGCTGGTCGGGGAGGCGCTTGCGCTGCTCGGCGATCGAGCCACCGCCCGACACCTCCTCCGCTTCGCGTCCGCGAGAACCACCGCCCGACACCTCCTCCGCTTCGCGTCCGGGGGTGTCGGGGTTAGGTGAGGGGCGGCGTTCGGGGGTTTCGGCCACGAGCCAGAGGTTAGGGTTCGCGTCCGCCGGTTCTCCGACCCTCGAGGAGGCTTTTCCCGCAATGAGCACCGCCACGGCTCCCGCACCGCCGGATCTCGCGACCCTGTCGATCGAGGTCGACGGCGACACCCCGATCGGGACGCTGACCCTGAACCGCCCCGACGCGCTCAACGCGATGAGCCCGGAGATGATCGGCGAGCTCGTGATCGCGGCGGGCTGGCTCGCCGACCGGGCGCCGCTTCGGGCGCTGATCGTGACCGGGACCGGCCGCGGCTTCTCGGCCGGCGGCGACGTCAACTGGTTCAAGGGCGGGCTCGACGATGACGAGCACGACCTGCCCTCCGACGTGCGCCACGGCGCCGACGTCCTCCACCAGGCGATCGTCGACTTTCGCCGCATCCCGTATCCGGTGATCGCGGCGGTCAACGGGGTCGCCGCCGGCGCGGGCTTCTCGCTGGCGCTGATGTGCGACCTGCGGATCGCCTCCGCGGAGGCCTCGTTCGTCTGCGCCTACGGGCGGATCGGCGCCTCGCCGGACGGCGGCATGACCTACTTCCTGCCCCGCACGGTCGGCCCGGCGAAGGCGATCGAGCTGCTGCTCAACGACCCGCTGCTGTCGGCCGAACAGGCCCTCGAGATGGGGATCGTGTCCAAGGTTGTGCCGCCCGACGAGCTGCTCGGCGAGGCGCGCGCGAAGGCCGAGAAGCTGGCCGCGAAGGCGCCGCACTACGTGCGGATGAGCAAGCTGCTGGTCTCGCAGAGCCTCGACAACACGCTCGCCGACCATCTGCAGGTCGAGCGTCACGGGATCGCCGACTCGATGGCCACCGAGGACGTGCGCGAGGGCGTGACCGCCTTCTTCGAGGGCCGTGAGGCGACCTTCACCGGGCGCTGACCCGTGGGGGCCCGCGCGGGGTTCGGGCGCGGGCCGGGGGTCGCCGGGGGCTAGAGTTGATCCGCAACGTCGACGAAGGGATCCCGCGATGAAGAGACTCGCCCTCATCCTCTCGCTGCTCGTGCTCGCCGCCCTCGGGCTCGCGGCCTGCGGCGGCGATGACGACGACAACGGCACCGAGACCGAGGCGGCGGGATCCGCGACGACGACCACGACCGGCGGCGGCGGGGGCGGCACGGGCGGCACGATCAGCGTCGAGGCCGACCCCGACGGCGAGCTCGCCTACACCGAGAGCACGCTCTCGGCGGCGGCGGGCGACGACACGATCGAGTTCAGCAATCCGGCCTCGCTCGGCCACGACGTCGTGATCGAGGACGCGGACGGCAACGAGATCGCGCGCACCGATGTGATCACCGACGACACGACCACGGCGACGGCCAAGCTCGAGGCCGGCGAGTACACCTACTACTGCTCGGTCGACGGTCACCGCGATGCGGGCATGGAGGGCACGCTGACGGTCAAGTGACGGTTGCGGGGCTGCCGCGCCGCGCGTCCCATCCCGCCGGGGTGCGCGTGTGGTCAGGTGCGCGTCCGGTCGGCTGCGTGCGGTCCGCTCAGGCGACGAGCACGCGACCGACCGACTCGGCGACGCAGACCGGCTTCTCGCCGGCGTCGCTCTCGATCGTGAACTTGGTGACGACGTGCCACCAGCCGTCGGCGAGCTCGTCGACCGACTGGACCTCGGCGGTGGCGCGGACCCGCGACCCGGCCGGGACCGGGGCCGGAAACCGGACCCGGTCCCACCCGTAGTTGATCCCGATCGCCACCCCGCGCTGGTCGATGAGCTGGCGGCGCAGGGCATCGATCAGCGACAGGGTCAGGTTGCCGTGGGCGACCGTGGTCCCGTAGGGGCTCTCGCGTTCGGCCCGCTCGACGTCGACGTGGATCCACTGGTCGTCACGCGAGACGTCGGCGAACTTGTCGATGTCCGCCTGGGCCACCTCGACCCAGTCGGTCGGGCCGACCGGCGTGCCGATCAGGTCCCGCAACTCCTCGACGCCGGCCACCTTGACCACGTGCATGCGCTCAGGGTAACGACCGCTGAGCTCGAGCCCGGCGCCCTCATTCGACGAGGCGAACCTCGAGGGTCGGAGCGACGCTGATCGCGCCGGCGCCGTCCATCAGCCCGAGGATGCGGGCGACGTAGGCCTGCGTCTCGGGGATCGCCGGGACGCAGTCGCAGGCCGCGACCGGCGCCGGCCCGGCGTTGTATGCGGCGAGGGCGAGCGGGATCGCGCCGAACTGCGCAAGCAGATCGGACATCAGATGAGCCTGGGCGTCGATCGCCGCCTCGGCGTCGAACGGGTCGCCGAGCCCATACGCGGCCGCGGTGCCGGGCATGAACTGGGCGATCCCCTGCGCTCCGGCCGACGAGACGGCGAACGGGTTGAAGTTCGACTCCGCCATCAGCTGCGCGGCGAGCAGGCTCGCGGACACGTTCCAGCGCCGCGCCGCCGCGGCGATCGGTTCGACGAAGCGCGAGGGCACAAACGCCGGCAGGCTGGTGGCCGCGGCGTCACCGTCGCTCGATCCGACCGCCGAGGGCGCCGTCCCCTCCGCGGCGACGTGGTCGCCCTCGGCCGAGCACGGCGCCGGCCCGCGCTCGTAGCCGAAGTGCCAGGGCTCCCAGGAGTAGCGCTTGACGAAGCCGAAGCCGGGTGCGTTGGCGGCCAGCCACGCGTAGGCGGCGGGTGGACCGAGGTCGAGCTCGGTCCCGCAGCGGTGCAGCGAGGTGCCGGGCGGAGCCACCCACTGCGGGTCCGGGTTCTGGGCGAAGAGCTCGGCCTGCTCGGCGTCGGAGCGGAAGGCCGAGTTGACGATCAGCCCGAGGCCGTCGGCGCGCGCCGCGGCATCGAGCCGGTCGAAGGCGGCGGCCACGTCGGGGCGCATCGGCTCGCCCTGGCGATATGAGAGCGGCCCCGCGTAGCCACCCCCGGAGGCCATCGTCGGCGCGTCCGCGGGCGCCGACGCGCTCGCCGGCGGAACGGCCTCGGCCTGCGCGCGCGCCGCGACCTCGATCCCCGGGCCGCCCTCGGACAGCTCCAGCGAGGCCTCGACCTCGGCCCGTGCGCGCAGCGGCGCGAACGACGCCGAGTCGGGGAACTCGACCCGCAGGCGCCCGGCGGCGACGTCGTTTCGCAGCGCGGCCTGCTGCGCCGCGCGCCGCGCGCGGTCGAGGTACTCATCCTTGCTCAGGTGAGCCGGGTTCGAGCTGCCGTCGCGCAGGCGGGCCGGGGTGAACAGGCGGTCGAAGTCGTCGCGCATCGACCTCGCCGCCGACAGGGCGGTGAGGTCGGCGGCGCGCTGAGCGCGCGACTTGCCTGTCACGGCTCCGCCGAACGCCGCGAGCAGCAGCGCGCAGACGATGAGCGCGAAGATCCCCCCGAGCGCCAGCGGCAGCGCCTGACCGGCGGCGGAGGCGAGCCGCGGACGAACGGCGGACCGATCGCGCGCGGCCTCGCTCGGGCGACCGATCAGCCCGGTGGCAAGCCTGGCGGCCCGGCGTGTCGCGTCGCCGCCGGGATCGAGCCCCGCGATCGCTCGCCGGGCGGCCACCCGTCCGACCGGCCGCCTGGTGATTCGCACCGGCAGGCCGGCGGCGTGCAGCTCGGTTGCGGCGAGCGCCGCCAGCGACCGCTGGGCGGGGAGCTCGGCGCGCAGGAGCGCTCCGTGGGCGCGAATCGCGCCGCCGTCGAGTGCCTCGCGCCAGCGCACCGCGGGGAGATGAACGATCACGACCCGCGCGCTCGCGGCGGTCTCGATCCCCAGCCGCAGGCGCTCGAGCCAATCGCCGCGATCATCGACGTGCAACCACGCGAGTCGTCCGCGGGCCGCCGCGTCGAGCCCGGCGTCGCGCAGCGCGCGCTCGAGCCGGCGCGCGGAGTCGGAGGCGAGCATCGTCGGCCGGCGCCTCCGATCGGCTCCGACCTCCGCCAGCACGACCGCGCCGGCGCCATGGGCCGCCTCGTCGGCGGCGATCACGACGCCGAGCGCCGCCGCCGCCGCCAGGCCGCCCCC
>WHSW01000164.1 GCA_009379895.1 Solirubrobacterales bacterium | reverse complement strand
AGGCCGGCACCCCGACGAGTCGCTCGGCGACCCACTCGGTGGAGGCGATGTGGCGGTTCATCCCCAGCTCCCCGGGCTCGAAGCCGAGCGCCAGCCCGACCAGCTGGGGCAGGTGCAGCACGGCCAGGCTCTCGTCGCGGTTGAAGTCGACCGCATCGATCGCCGCCTCCTGGTCGAGGGAGTTGCCGGCGAACAGGACGACGATCGCCGCCCCGACCCGGCGCGCCACGGCAAGCAGCCGGCGCGCCACGGCAAGCATATTGGGGCTCCCCATCTTGGAGCCCGCCGGCCCGCGCGATACTTCGGGGACCGGATCCCAGAGCTTCCTCTTCTCCCCTGACCATCTGGCGGCGGTCGGCCTGACCGCCGCGCTCTGCGTTGGGCTTCCGGTCGCCGCTCGCGCCCGCCCCGGGGCCTGGGCCCGCCTGGTCGCGCGGGGGCTCGCCGTGCTGCTGATCGCCACGGTCCTCGCCTATCACCTGGTTGTCGCGCTGCGCGGTGACTACGCGCTCGACTTCGACCTGCCGCTGCATCTCACCGACGCCGTCGGCGTCGTCGCGGCGCTGGCGCTGTGGAGCCTTCGCCCGCTGGCCTTCGAGCTCACCTACTTCTGGGGGCTGACGGCATCGCTGGCCGCGGTGCTCACGCCCGCCCTCGGTGCCGACGACGGCCACCCCAGCCTCCTCTTCTGGCACTACTTCGTCACCCACTCGGGCGTGGTGGTGGCCGCCGTCCTGCTCGCGTTCGGGCTCGGGCTGACCGCGCGTCGGGGTGCGGTCCGGCGCGTGTTCGGAGTGACCGTGGCATGGGCGGCCCTGGCCGGGGTGGGGAACGCCCTCACCGGCGGCAACTACATGTTCCTCGCCGAGCGGCCGCAAACTCCCAGCCCGCTCGACTACCTGGGTCCCTGGCCGTGGTACATCCTGAGCGCGGCGCTGCTGGCCCTGGTGCTGTTCGCCCTGCTCGATCTCCCCTTCCGGCGTCGTCGTGTGCGTTAGCGGAGCCGCAGCCGGTGCACTCCGACAACGCCGCGAACGCGCGTTTCGATCGCCCACCGGCGCCTCGCCTGCTCGAGGAACGCGCCGGCCGCCGGTCGGCCGGGATCGGCGAGCCAGGCCTCCGGGGCGAGGCGGGGCAGGAGCGAGAGCAGCGGGGCGACGCTGGCCCCCTCGTAGAGGACGTCGGCGGCGAGCACGAGATCGAACGGCGCGCGCCCGACGAGCTCATCGGGTTCATCCCAGTCGACCGGCGCCGTCTCGATACGCACCTCGTTTGCCCGCGCGTTGCGCGCGACCAGCGCGAGCGCGTCGGCGCATGAGTCCGTGGCGAGTGCGTCGGCGCCCGCGCGCGCGGCGGCGAGGCTCGGCACCGCGAGGCCGCAGCCGAGCTCGACGACGCGCAGGCCGCGCAGCGCGACGCCGTCGAGCTCGTGCGCGAGCGCCACGCCGCTGCGCCACAGCACGGACCAGTACGGGGCGATCGGCGCCCACTCGACCCCGCCGGCGTCCGGCAGCTCGGCGGACTCCCGCGGCTGCAGCAGGCGAAGCTCACCGCTCGGCAGCCCGATCGACTGGCTGACCAGCTCCTCGGCCACGCGCCGACTCTACGCGCGGCGCGCCGGGCGACCCTAACCGTCGGCCAACCGCTCGACGACCTGGCGCGCGGTCTCGGGGTCGACCTCGGTGAACTTCACATAGAGGCTCACGGCGTCGTCGATGTGCCCGAGCAGGGCGGCCTGCTCGACCTCGGGCGGCGGCTGCGGCGGCTCGGGCCCCGGCAGCCTGGTGCCCCGCGGCGGGTCGGCGGTCACGCCAGCCGCCTCACGAGGCCGGCACCCCGACGAGTCGCTCGGCGACCCACTCGGTGGAGGCGATGTGGCGGTTCATCCCCAGCTCGGAGGGCTCGAAGCCGAGCGCCAGCCCGACCAGCTGGGGCAGGTGCAGCACGGCCAGGCTCTCGTCGCGGTTGACGACCTTCATCGCCTCCGGCTGCTGCAGGTCGAGGTTCAGGTGACAGAGCGGGCACGGGGTGACCAGGCAGTCGGCGCCCTGGTCGAGTGCGTCGGAGACGTGGGTCCCGGCCTGGCGCAGCGAGGTGTCGCGCGCCATCGTGATCACCGGGAAGCCGCAGCACTTGCGGGCCCCGTCGTAAGTGACCACCTCGCCGCCGAGCGCCTCGATCACCCGCTCGAGATAGAGGTCGCGGTCGGGGTGCTCCTCGTAGCCGAGCCGGTGCTTGGGCCGGACGATGTAGCAGCCGTAGAAGGGGCCGACGCGCAGGCGGTCCAGCGGTCGCGTCACCTTCGCCTTCAGCCGGTCGAGCCCGTAATCCTCGACCAGGACCCAGAGGAAGTTCTTGTTCTCGAACCCCTGCTTGCCCTTGACGTACTCGATCCCCTCGTCCGAGAGGGCCTCGTTGATGTGGGCGCGGTAGGCGGAGTCGGCGTCGAGGCGCTGCTGGCACTCCGACTGCGCGCCCTGACAGGTCGAGCAGATGTTCATCATCCCGAGCCCGGTCTGCTGGGCGAGCGCGAAGGTGCGGGCGTTGAGCGTGTCCGCGAGCTCCTGGTTGTGCTCGGCGATCACTCCCGCGCCGCAGCAGTTGGCGCGATCGAGGCTGACCAGCTCGATCTCGAGCCGGTCGGCGACCAGCGCCATCGAGCCGTGCAGCTCGGTCGTGAAGCCGCGCGAGACGCAGCCGGGCCAGTAGGCGAGCTTCATCAGGTGAGCCGCTTAAGCGGCGAAAGAAGCGTGTGCCGTCGATGGTTCATTCGTTCTCCTTCGGTCCGCTCGAGGCCTCGGGCTGGCTCAGCTCCTCCTCGTCGGGCTCGGGCTCGACGTCCTCCTCGCCGGTGATGTAGAGGTTGAGCTCGGTGTGGTGTTCCTCGGCGTGGGCGTAGATGCCCTTGACGTGCCGTTGGGCGTCGCCCGGAAGCTTGGGGTGGATGCCCGGGATCAGCTTCGGCAGCGAGCGCATCTTGCCCGTGCGCATCCCGCGGACCGCGGTCGGCAGCGAGCCGACCAGGCCCTTGATCGCCGCCGGCTTGGGCATCAGCTTGCCCTTGACGCCGGCCGCGTAGGACTCCTGCAGGAGCAGCGCCTCGTCGAGCGTCCCCTTCTTCTCGATGATCTTCGTGAACGCCTTCTCGTGACGGCGGCCGTTGTTGGCGTCGTCGATGCCCTCCTCGTCGCCGGCGGCGCGGCGCAGGCGCATGATCTGGTCCATCGGCGCGACGCCCTTCGGGCAGGCGTCGACGCAGCTGAAGCAGTGGGTGCAGTCGTAGATCCCGTGCGGGTCCTGGGCGAGATCGTAGAGCCGCTCGCGGGACTCGACGTCGCGCGGGTCACCGACGAAGCGATAGGCCTTGGCGAGCGCGGCGGGGCCGATGAAGTCGGGGTCGACCTCCATCGACAGACAGGAGGAGACGCAGGCCCCGCACTGGATGCAGGCGATCGTCTGCGTGATGTCGACCATCGACTCCGGCGGCACGATGCGCTCGCGCTCGGGCGGGTCGCCGTCGTCGAGCAGCCAGGGGGTGACCCGGCGCACCTTCTCCCAGTGGGTCGACTCCATGTCGGTGACCAGGTCCTTGACCACCGGCATGTTGCCCATCGGCTCGACGACAATCGGCTTCGAGCCGCCGTCCAACCGGTTGGCGCCCTCGTGGGCCTCGCCGATCTGGGTCAGGCAGGCGAGGGTCGAGTTGCCGTTGATCTTCACGCCGCAGGAGCCGCAGATCGCCGCCCGGCACGAGCAGCGCACCGACAGCGAGCCGTCCTCGCGGTCGCGCGCCTGCAGCAGGCCGTCGAGCACCGACAGGGTAGGGTCGAGCTCGACCTCGAACTCCTGCCAGTAGGGGCCCTCGCCCTCCTCCGGCTTGAAGCGCCGCACCTTGAGCGTGTAGCTCTGCGTGGTGGACTCGGTGCTCGCGGTTGCCTGCTCCATGGTCAGTAGGTCCTCTCCATCGGCTGCCAGTCGGTGATCGTCACGTCCGAATAGGCGATCTCCGGGCCGTCGCCGTTCAGCTTCAGGTCGATGTGCTTGAGCCACTCGTCGTCGTTTCGCTCCGGGAAGTCGGTCCGATACTGGGCGCCGCGGCTCTCGGTGCGGTGCAGCGCTCCGACGCACGCGCACTCGGCGTTGTCGAGCATGTAGCCGAGCTCGAGCGCGCCGAGCAGGTCCTGGTTGAAGACCGTGCCGCGGTCGTCGATGTAGGCGCCGGCGGCCTGCTCCTGGAGTCGCTTGACGGTCTCGAGCGCGTCCGTGACGCCCGCCTCGTCGCGAAACACGGCGACGAAGCGGTCCATGGTCTGGCCGAGCTCGCGGCGCAGCTCGGAGACCCGCGGGCCGGAGCCGCGCTCGCGGGCGACGATCGAGTCGACCATCGCCCGCGCGTCGTTGAGCACCGAGATCGAGGGGCGGGTCGCGGCGACCCCCTTGGCGCGATTCGCCGCGTGCTGGCCCGCGCGCCGACCGAAGATCAGCGTGTCGAGCAGCGAGTTGGCGCCCAGGCGGTTGCCGCCGTGCACCGAGACGCAGGCGCATTCGCCGGCCGCATACAGGCCCGGGACCCCGGTCGCGCCGTGCACGTCGGTCTTCACGCCGCCCATCGTGTAGTGGTTGCCTGGCTTGATGCGGATCGGCTCGCGCGTGATGTCGACCCCGGCGAAGTCGCGCCCGACGAGCACGATCTCGCGCAGCGCCTCGTGGATGCGCTTGCGCGGTACCACCGTGATGTCGAGCGCGACGGTGCCGTCGGGAAAGCCACGGCCCTCGTTGATCTCGGTCTGCTCGGCGCGCGAGACGACATCGCGGGAGGCGAGCTCCATCTTGTTGGGCGCGTAGCGCTCCATGAAGCGCTCACCGCTGGCGTTGAGCAGGTGCGCGCCCTCGCCGCGAGCGCCCTCGGTGATCAAGAAGCCCTTGCGCGCCAGCGTCGTCGGGTGGTATTGGATCATCTCCATGTCCATCAGCCGGGCGCCCGCCCGGTAGGCCATCGCGATCCCGTCGCCGGTGCAGATCAGCGCGTTGGTGGTCGGCTGCCAAGCCTGGCCGTTGCCCCCGGTGGCGAGGATCACGTTCTTGGCCTCGAACAGCTCCATCGAGCCGTCGAGCACGTTGCGCAGCACGGCGCCGACGCAGTTGCCGTCGCCGTCGAGCACCAGGGAGGTGGTGAAGTACTCCTCGTAGCGGTCGACGAGCGCCGAGTGCTTCATCAGCTGCTCGTAGAGCACGTGCATGATCGCCTGACCGGTGATGTCGGCGACGTAGTAGGTGCGGGCCGCCGAGGCGCCGCCGAAGGCCCGGGTGCCGAGCTTGCCCTGCTCGTTGCGATGGAAGGGCACGCCGAGGTGCTCGAGGTGCAGGATCTCCTCGGGCGCCTCGCGGCACATGATCGCGATCGCGTCCTGGTCGCCGAGGTAGTCCGAGCCCTTGATCGTGTCGAAGGCGTGCGACTCCCAGGTGTCGCCCTCCTGCAGGGCGGCGTTGATCCCGCCCTGCGCCGCGTTTGAGTGCGAGCGCACCGGATGCACCTTGGAGACGATCCCGACGGAGACACCCTCCTCGGCGGCGGCGAGCGCCGCCCGCTGCCCGGCGAGGCCCGCGCCGATCACCAATACGTCGTGGCTGGGCACGGGTTCGATCCTATTGGAAGGTCCCGGAGGGCAGCCTCGGGTCCCGGACTTGCCCATAACCGGCGTCGAGGACCGTTGCGACGCGCGGTTATGAGCTGGGAGCCGGCGGCCCGCCGACCGCGTCGCGCAGCGCCCGCCCGACCCGGTCGGCGGTGACCACGCCGCGCAGGCGCCCGTCCGCGTCGACCGCGGCGAGCCCGCCGAGGCGGCGCAGGGCGTCGTTGCCGAGCAGCGTCTCGAGCGGGGCGTCGGCGCGCACCCGCAGCGTCCCGCTCGCGTCGAGCTCGAAGACCTCGCCGACCGTCTGCTGGGAGCGGGTCGGCTCGGGCACCGCGTCGGCGGCCTCGCGGACCAGCAGGCCGCGGAACCGATCGGTCGCGTCGACGACCGGGAACCACGGCCAGCGGTAGCGCAGGAAGTACTCGTCGATCGCCCGCTCGACGCTGGTGCTCTCGCTGATCGCGACCGGGTCGGCGTCCATCACGTCGGCGACGCTGATCCCCTCGATCCGGCTCGAGAACTCCGAGCGCCGCACGTAGCCGCGCGCCGACTGGGCGAGGATGAAACCGATCAGCGCCAGCCAGATGCCGCCGATCAGATCGCCGGAGACCAGCCACAGCAGGCCGACGGCGATGAACAGATAGGAGAAGCCCTGGCCGAGCATCGCGGCGAGCCGGGTGGCGCGGTTGCGGTCGCCGGTCACCCGCCAGGCGATCGCGCGCGCGATCCGGCCGCCGTCGAGCGGGAAGGCCGGGATCAGGTTGAAGACCAAGACTAGCAGGTTGATGCTCGCCAGCCAGGCGAGCAGCGCGACGACGCCGGAGATCTCGGGGTCCTCGATGACCCGCATCGCGGTCCAGAACTCGTCGGCGCCGGCGATCGCGATGCCGACCGCGGCGCAGGCCAGCGCGATCGCCGCGGTCACCACGGGCCCGGCGACGGCGACTTTGAACTCGGCTCCGGGCGAGTCGGTGTCACGGCTCATCCGCGCCACGCCCCCGAACAGCCAGAGGGTGATGTCGGTGATCGGGATGCCGAGGCGCGTGGCGACAACCGCGTGGCCGAGCTCGTGCAGGAGGATCGAGGCGAAGAAGGCGAGCGCGCTCGCCACCGCCAGCAGATAGGGCTCGAGGGCGGAGTCATCGACGCCGAGCACGTCCCGATAGAAGCCCGAGAGCCAGAAGATGACCAGGAAGAGGACGAGGAACCACGAGTAGTCGACCCCGATCCGGATCCCCTTGATTCGAAGCAGCGTCAGCTGGCTGCGCGCGGGCATGCGCGCATGGTCCCATACGGGCCTCGACTCGCCGCCCTACTTCTTCTTGCTGCGGACCTCGATCCCCCGGACGACCCGCTTGACCTTGCGCCCCTTGCGGTCGCGCAGCACCGCTCGCTGCTGGAACCTCGCGTTGCGCAGCTTCTTGGCGCTGGCGTCGTGAAGCTCTCGCCGGTAGCGCTTGTGGGGCTTGATCGTGACCTGCTTTGAGCCCGCGTCCTTGAGCTTGAACTTGTTCTTCGCCACCGACCGGGGCTTGAGCTTGTGGGGGTCCTTCCACAGGCCGAGCCGCTTGGCTCCCTTGGCGTTGACCACCACCTTGCCCTTCACCCTGCCGGGTCGGGTCGTGTGAACGGTCAGGGGCAGGCCGTGGTTGACGAAGCCCTTGCCCAGCTCCTTGGGCTTGACGGTGATCTTCCTCAGGCGCAGGGCGGGTGTCCCGCGCTCCTTACTGCGCCCCTCGCGTTCGGCCTGGGCGACGCTCGCCGGGAAGCGCACCGAGCCGGCGAGCACGGCGATCGTGCCCAGGGCGATCGCGGCCAAGGCGCCGAGCGCCATGGTCGCCCTGGGACCATCGCGCCAGGCGCGGCGCGCCGCCTGGGGAGTCGGGGGGCGCCTTGCGGCGCGCGAGTGATGGTTGGGTGTCCCGCTCACGCAAACACCACTCGCGAGTACGTTAGCTTTCCCCGCCCGGTGCCCGCTCCCCAGCCGCAGATCACCCCCCAGCCACAGACCGAGCCGGCGGACTCGACCCTCAGGCAGCGGGAGCTGCTGGCCGAGCTCTCGCAGATCGAGCGGCCCTCGGCTTCCGACGGCGAGCGCCGCGCCGCCGAGTGGATCGTCGCCCGGCTCGCCGAGGCCGGCGCCGAGGCGCGAGTCGAGGTCGAGCCGGCGCACGGCACCTACTGGTGGCCGCTCGGGCTCGGCGCCGCCGCCGGCGCGATCGCCGGCCTCGCCGCGCTGGCCCTGGTCACTGCGGCCTGCGGCGGTGACGATGACGACGACGATGGAGGCGACGGAGGCGGTGAGACCTCGCTCGATCTGGTGGTCGGCGACTCCGTCCCGCTGAGCGGGGATCTGGCCGATTTCGGTCCCCCCGGTGAGAAGGCTGCCGACCTCGCGATCGAGCAGATCAACTCCGCGATCGAGG
>WHSW01000163.1:2279-8076 GCA_009379895.1 Solirubrobacterales bacterium | reverse complement strand
GCCTCGGTGGTCACCGCGAGCGTCGCCGCGGCCGCCGGACCCGCGGACGCCGCGCCGAGCAGCGCGCAGGCGAGCAGCGCGCAGGCGAGGCGGGCGGCGGCGACCGAGCCTCGGCGTCGCATCGCCCTACTCCGCCGCCGGCGGGTCGATCCCGGTCTCGGGCTTTCCGGTCGCCTCGATCGCGGTCGGCCGGCGCCGGAAGAGCCCCACGAACAGGGCCAGCAGGACCTTGGCCATGTAGTAGGCGCTGCGCGGGTAGTCGATCGAGCTGCGCCCGAAGCCGCGGGCGTTCATCGGCGCGTGGACCTCGTGGATGCGCAGCCGGTGGGCGTGCAGCATGAGCAGTGCCTCGACCTCGGGGTAGTCGTGCGGGTAGTCGCGGGCGAAGAGCTCGATCCCGCGCCGGTTGGTCATCCGAAAGCCCGAGGTCGGGTCGGTGATCCGGCGGCGGGTGATCGCGGTGAGCACGATCGAGAAGATCAGGTTGCCCAGGCGGCGGCCGAGCGGCACCTTGTAGCCGGGCTTGCCGCGGAAGCGGCTGCCGCAGACCATGTCGGCCTCGTCGCCCGAGGTCTGCAGCTTCTTGAGCAGCTTCGACAGGTACTCGGGCTTGTGCTGGCCGTCGCCGTCGATCTGGACGGCGACGTGGTAGTCGCCGCGCAGCGCGTGCTTGTAGCCCGACTGCACCGCCCCGCCGATCCCGAGGTTGTAGGGATGGCGGATCACCGCCGCGCCCTCGGCCGTCGCCTCGGCCGAGGTCGCGTCGGTCGAGCCGTCGTCGACGACCAGGACGTCGAAGTCCGGCGCCTGGCGGTGGATCTCGCGCACCACGCGACCCACCATCCCCGCCTCGTTGTAGGCGGGGACGATCGCGAGCTTGCGCAGTTTGGCCTTCGGAGGCATCGCGGCGCTCAGCGTAGAGCGACCGCGCCGAGCTTGGCGCTCAGCCGGAGGCCGGCTGGGCGGCGCCGACCTCGGCGACCGCGTCGGCTGGAGCGTCGCCGAGCGCCTCGCGCAGGACGACGATGTGCTGGGCCTGACAGCCGGCGATCTCGGCGCCGGTGGTCGACAGGTCCTCGCTGTCCAGCCCGGGCGCCTCGGAGAGGTAGTAGTCGAGCTGGCGCCGCTCGAGCTGGGCGAGCAGGTCGAGCGCGTCGTCGCGCTTCTTGACCTCCCCTATCCGCCCCAGGAGCCGGGTGAACTCGGTCATCTGCGCGTCGTCGATGCCGTCGATGTCGAAGACGCCGGTGTCGTCGACGGCGGACGGCTCCTCGGGGACGTCGAAGCCCAGCGAGTCGAGCGCCTGGCGCAGGGCGCTGGCGTGCGCCTGCTCCTGGTCGCGGAAGGTCTCGAGCCGGTCGCGCAGGAAGGGCTCGACCCCGTTGGCGTCGGCCGCCGTCGCGTAGGCGAGGACCGTGATCTGCTCGAGGGCGATCGCGGGGGCGAGGAAGTCGCGCAGGTCCTCGTCGTCGCTCGACTGCGCCGCGGCCAGAGCGGGGGTGAGCAGGCCGGCGGCGGTCAGGCCGCCGGCGCCGATCGCGGCCCGGCGCAGCGCCTCGCGCCTCGTCGCGCCGTGCGACGTCTCGCCGCGGGTGGCGTCGTGCTCGGTCATCCGCCGTCCTCGCTGCCGGTGGCCGTCGTCGTCGGGGTGGTCGAGGCCGTGCTGGTCGTCGTGGTGGGCGGGGCGGCCGCCAGCGGCGCCTCGCCGCCCCCGGTGACGAACGGCTGGGGAACGGGATCCTCGCCGATCTGGTCGGCGATCGCCGCCGCCGCCGCCGCGCACTGGGCGAGGAAGGAGGTCGCAGTCGAGCGCAGCTCGGTGCTCGAGAGCAGCCCGGAGCCCTCGTGGTAGGCGGCGAGTGCAGGCTGGATCGCGGCCGCGAGCGCGGGCAGCGAGCGCTCGGCCTGCGGCGCGCTCGGCTCCGGCGCGCCGGCGTCGGAGGCGAGCCCGCGCAGCTCCTGTACCCGAGCGCCGGACGCCTCGGCGACCGCCTCGACGAGCTCGGCCACCGCCTGGGCCTCCTGCGGTTGCCCGGAGGTCGCCTTCGCCGACGCCTCGACGCCGAGCTCGGCCTCGAGCATCGCCCCGAGCAGCTCCGGGTCGCGCCCCTCGGCGCGCGGGTCGTCCTCGGCGCCGCAGGCGGTGAGCGCGGCGCCCGCGGCGCCGGCCCCGCCGAGCGCGAGCAGGCCGCGGCGCGAGATCGTCAGCATGGCGGCACCCTATCGAGCGGATGGCGAACGACCCCGACCAAGCGACGAGCCTTGGCTGACGCGGCCCTGGACGGCTTGCGCGAGCGGGTCGTCGCCTGCGAGCGCTGCCCGCGCCTGGTCGCCTGGCGCGCCGAGTCGGCGGCCGACCCGCCGCGGCGCTACCGCGGCGACCGCTATTGGGCCCGGCCGGTGCCCGGCTTCGGCGATCCGGCCGCGCGGGTCGTGGTCATCGGCCTCGCGCCGGCCGCCCACGGCGCCAATCGGACCGGGCGGATGTTCACCGGCGATCGCTCCGGGGAGTGGCTCTACGGGGCCCTGCACCGTGCCGGGCTGGCGAACCGGCCTGAGTCGGTCGACCGCGACGACGGACTGCGCCTCGCCGACGCCTACGTGACCGCGGTCGTCCGCTGCGCGCCGCCCGCCAACCGCCCGACCCCGGCCGAGCGCGACCGCTGCCTGCCCTTCCTCGCCGAGGAGCTCGGGCTCCTCGGGCGCGCCAGGGTGCTCGTCGCGCTCGGCGCGTTCGCCTGGGACGGCGCGCTGCGCGCCGCGCGCGAGCTCGGCGCCGAGGCGCCGCGCCCCCGGCCGCGCTTCGGCCACCGCGCCGAGGCCGGGCTCGGTCCTTACGTCCTGCTCGGCTCCTATCACCCCTCCCAGCAGAACACGTTCACCGGCAGGCTCACCCGCGAGATGCTCGACGGGGTCTTCGCGCGGGCGCTCGAGCTGGCCGCCGCCTCTCGCTGAGCCGCGCGGCCCGCCCCGGGCGCCCACGCCGATCCCGGATACTGGGCTTGCGATGTTCCCCGTGAACGTCCCCAACGTGCTCACCCTGCTGCGGATCCTCGCCGTCCCGGTGCTCGTCGTCGCGCTGCTCGACGAGACCCCGGACGGGGACGTGATCGCCGCCGCGGTCTTCGCGCTCGCCGCGCTCACCGACGGGCTCGACGGCTACATCGCGCGGCGCCGCGAGCAGGTCACCACCTTCGGCAAGCTGATGGACCCGCTGGCCGACAAGCTGCTGGTCATCGCGGCGCTGATCTCGCTCGTCTCCCTCGACCGGCTCGCCGCCTGGATCGCGATGGTGATCATCGCCCGCGAGATCGCGGTCACCGGGCTGCGCAGCGTCGCCGCCGAGCAGGGGGTGGTGATCGCCGCGAGCTGGCTCGGCAAGGTGAAGACGCTGGTCCAGATCGCGGCGATCATCTGCCTGATCGCCTTCGACCCCTCGCCGTGGTGGGTCGACGCGCTGCTCTACCTCGCGGTCGCCGTGACCCTGATCTCGGGCGCCGACTACTTCCTCGGCCTGCGCCGGCGGATCGACGAGGAGCGCCGACGGCGGTCGACCAGGCGGGCCGAGGTCAGCCGCGCGCGCTGAGCGCGCCGGGCGCAGGCCGCCCGGCGGCGCGACAGGGTGCCGCGCATAGGCGGGGCACCGACCACCCCTCACAATGAGCTCGTGTCGTGGCGGGACGGGGCAGGCGTTGTCGAGTTGCCGGATGGAGCGCGCCTTCGCGGTCGCGGCCTCCGTCACGGTGTTCCGCCTGCGCCGTTCCCGGACTGGGGGCTGTATCTCCTCGGCAAACGGCCCGCCGAGACAACATGGCCCGGTCGTTGGCTTCGCTGGCCGGACTTCTGGTTGCCTTTCGACACCCAAGACGCGCGGTCGGCCTTCGAGGAAGCGCACCGCCTTGCCGTGGACGGCGCTCGCGTCGAAGTCGCCTGCGGTGGCGGCCAGGGTCGTACGGGCACGGCGTTGGCGTGCATCGCGCAGCTCGGTGGCGTAAACGCCGAGGCCGCGGTGGCGTGGACTCGGGCCAACTACGGCGCCCGCGCCATCGAGACACCGTGGCAGCGGCGCTACGTACGCCGCTTTGGCGGATCGGGCGCGCGACCCGCGTAGGGCGCTCGCGCGCGCGATCAGGCGCCGGTCGCCTCGAGCCACTCGCGCACCGTCGTGTGGTGGTGCGAGTGCTCGCCGGTCTCGAGCTCGGCGAGGATCTCGTCGAGGGTCCCCGAGCGCTCGGCGACGACCGAGTGGCGGTGGATCGTCTCCAGGTTCTCCTGGCGGGCGAGCACGAAGCCGCCCTCGCGCAGCAACGGGTAGGCCTCGGCGACCTGGCGGACCATCTCGCGCACCACGTCCTCGACGAAGCGGGGGTTGCGGTGCGCCTTCTCGACCACGGCCGCCTCGTCGGAGCGCTTCATCAGCTCGTAGATCTCCGAGCTCATCGACGACTCGACGATGTGCAGCAGGTCGCGGGCGTCGACGTCGATCGCGGCGCCCTCCGGACGCCCGATGCGCAGCGAGCCGATTCCGCGCTGGTTGTGGGTGGCGACCGGGACCGCGTCGAGCACGCGCTCGACCTCGTCCTCGGTGAAGCCGTCGGCGGCGAGGCGCTCGCGGGCGCGACCGGCGAGCAGCTCCTGCGCGCAGGGGCAGGCGGTCATCCCCTGCGCCTCGACCCCGGTCAGCGTCCGGGTGCCCCGCTCGGAGGCGACCGCGGTGCCGTAGAGCGTGTAGATCTCCTGCGTGCTCAGGCCGGAGGCGGGGGCCTGGACGGTCTCGGGATAGCGCGCGGCGATCGTCACCTCGGCCCGCAGGCCGCCCTGGCGCTCGCGCACACGGTCGGCGATCCGGGCGGCGAGCTCCTCGGCGCGCAGGGTCTCGCCGAGCACGACGTCGTCGATCGCCTCGTTGACGACCTCCTCGAAGCGCGACATGTGGACGCCCGCCTGCCGGGGGTTGAGGTCAACGAAGCACTCGAGCTCGGCGAAGTAGAGCCTGCCCGACACCTGCCGGTCGAGCCCGACCCTGATCACCTTCTCGACTCCCCGAACGCCGACCCGGGTGAGGCTGATCGCGGTCGCCGGGCGGCCGGCCTGCACGTCCGCGGCCGCCGTCGACGCCCTGCCTGTCTCGACCGTCGTCATTCTCAGAGAGGGTACGCGAGCCGAGCGCTCAGGCGACGGATCGGGGAAAAGGCGTAGCAGTGCTGCGGGAAAACCACGATTCTGGCGCCTGAGCCGTGCATATAATCCCCGGCGCTCGAGGAAGGGAGCGAGGGTATGGCAGAGAGGACCCAGGTCTTGTTGGGGAGCGACGGCAACGGCGTCGCGGAGACGGCGACCGATGACTCGTTGGAGCACGGCGAGTCGGCGCTGGCCGACTCCGAGCAGCTCCACGGGCTGATCGGCCAGGGCCGCGAGCGCGGCTACCTGACCTTCGAGGAGATCACCGCCGCGCTCGAGGAGGTCGAGGTCACCAAGGAGCAGGTCCAGGGCCTGCACGCCCACCTGATCGAGCACGGCGTCGACGTGATCGCCGAGGATGGGCTCACCGCCTACAAGGAGTCCAAGGGCGACGGTCAGCCCGGCCAGCACAAGAAGGCCGAGCTCGACCTGACGATCGAGCCGAGCCTCGACTCGTTGCGCCTCTACCTGCGCTCGATCGGCCGGGTCGAGCTGCTCACGGCCCCCCAGGAGATCGAGCTTGCGAAGCGGATCGAGCGCGGCGACATGGCGGCCAAGCGACATATGGTCGAGGCCAACCTGCGCCTGGTCGTCTCGATCGCCAAGGGGTACCTGG
>WHSW01000163.1:0-2269 GCA_009379895.1 Solirubrobacterales bacterium | reverse complement strand
CTGTCCTTCCTGGACCTGATCCAGGAGGGGTCGCTGGGCCTGATCCGCGCGGTCGAGAAGTTCGACTACCGGCGCGGCTACAAGTTCTCGACCTACGCCACCTGGTGGATCCGCCAGGCGGTGACCCGCGCGATCGCCGACAAGGCCCGCACGATCCGGATCCCCGTGCACATGGTCGAGAAGCTCAACCGAGTCACCCATGTCGAGCGCCAGCTGGTCCAGCGCCTCGGCCGCGAGCCCGAGCCGCACGAGATCGCCGCCGAGCTGAAGATCACGGCGCGCGAGGTGCGCGACATCCTGCGCGTCGCCCAGACGCCGGTCTCACTCGAGAAGCCGGTCGGCGACGAGGACGAGTCGGAGCTCGGCGACTTCGTCGCCGACGACCAGACCGAGGAGCCGTTCGAGGCGGCGACCGAGAACCTCCAGCGCGCGGACGTCCAGCGCGCGCTCGACGCCCTGCCCGAGCGCGAGCGACAGGTGATCGAGCTGCGCTATGGGCTGCGCGGCCACGAGCCGCTGACGCTCGAGGAGGTCGGCCGCGCGTTCGGGGTGACCCGCGAGCGGATCCGCCAGATCGAGAACAACACGCTGAAGAAGCTCAAGCAGCTGCCCGAGGCGCAGCGGCTTCGAGAGCTGGCCTGAGCCGGCGCTCGCACCCCGGGCTGCCCGCGCCGCGCCGCGCCGCGCGCGCTACTCGCAGAACGGTCGCGCGCTCGCCGGGTCGCGCCCGGCGATCCCCGAGCATTGGCGCATTACCGCGAGCCGCTGGGCGAGCGACGCCTGCAGCGGCGACGGGGTGGCGAGCGCCGGGTTGACCGCACGATTGCGGAGCTGGTAGGGGTCGCGCTTTAGGTCGTAGAGCTCGTACTCGGGCCGGTCGCACTGGCCGGTGTCGGGGTTGACGCGGTCGAGCTCGACGTAGACGTGGCGCCGCGTGCGGATCCCGTCGTAGAAGTTGCGCATGCCGCGGCCCGGCAGCGCTCCGCACTGGCGCTGGCTGCCGATCTGAAACAGCAGCGTGCGCTGCCTGGCCCAGTCGGGGCGCTTGCCCGAGAGCAGCGGCATCAGCGAGCGGCCGTCGAGCACCCGGCAGGCGCCGGCGGCGGTGCAGGGCGGGGCGCCGGCGAGGTCGAGGATGGTCGCGGTCAGGTCGAGGTTGTTGACCGGGTACTCGACCGCGGCCGGGCGCCCCTCGCGCCGCACGCCGCGCCCGAGCAGCCGCTCGGGCACGCGGGCGAGCAACGGCACGCGCAGCGACTCCTCGTAGGGGTAGACCTTGTTGAGCACGACGCGGTGCTCGCCGAACAGGTAGCCGTTGTCGGAGGTGAAGAAGACGGCCGTGTTGTCGAGCTCGCCCTGGCGCTCGAGCTGCTCGACGAGCTGGCCGACGCCGCGATCGACGGACCCGAGGGTGGCCAGCGCGCACCGCCAGCCGAGCCTCAGAAAGTGGCGGCGCTGGGCGCCGAGCCCCGGGCGGGTCTGGACCCAGTCGGGCTTGTCGCCGAGCTTGCTCTCGTCGAAGTTGGGCGGCTTCGGCAACGGCTCGGTACGCCATTTGCCGATCTTGCCGCGCTCGGGGACCGGCAGGCCGCCGCGGCCGCAGTAGCCGCCCGCGGGCGGGACCGCCCCTCCGGCGTGGGGGGCGATCTGCGCGACGGTGAGAAAGAACGGGCGCGGGTCGGACTTGGCCGCCCGCACGAAGCCGAGCGCCTCGCGGTTGATCGCCCGCGTCGTGTAGCCGCGCAGCCCCCCGCCGAGGGTGACCGGGGTGCCGTTGCGGCTCAGCGTCGCCCCCTGATAGAGGGTCTGCGAGCCCACGTAGCCGAACCAGTGGTCGATCCCGGGCGGCGCCGCGAGGCCCCCGTCGGTGTCGTAGTCCTCGCCCGGGGGGGCCGGGGCGTCGTAGTTGAGCAGCCAGCGGCCGAGGTGCCCGGTGCGATAGCCGGCCGCCTGCAGCCAGGAGTAGATGGTCGAGCCCTTGTCGGCCAGGCCCGGGTAACCGGGCTCGTTGTCGAAGACGCCGTCGTTGTGGGGGTACTGGCCGCTGATGCTCCCCGCGCGCGACGGGCAGCAGAGCGGGCTCGAGACGATGCTGGCGGTGAACTCGGTGCCGTTGCCGTCCTCGGAGAGCGCCTCGAGCGTCTCGGGCATCGTGCGCTCCGTGAGCTCGGCGACCGACTCGTCGTCGGTCAGGACCACGATCACGTTCGGCCGCGCCTGGGCGGCGGCCGCGGCGTCCTGGGGCGCGCTCGCGGGCCCCGCGCCGATC
>WHSW01000162.1 GCA_009379895.1 Solirubrobacterales bacterium | reverse complement strand
CGGTGCGCCGGGCGAGCTCGGCCGACGTCGAGCGGCTGGCGATGACGCCACTGCTCGACGACGCGGTGCCGACGCTGGTCGCGCTCGAGACCCTCGACGGTCGCAACCACTACGACTTCCCCGCCGACGAGGAGCCCCCCTGGCGCTGGCAGGTCGAGTCGGTCTATCCGTCGTAGCGCTCTCCTCTGCCGGGCTGCTCCGGGCGCCGACGCGGATCGGGCGAGTTGCGCCACCGTGAGAGACGCAAGCCGCCCAACCCCGGCCGGTGACGTCGGGCCGCGACCCTGGCGCACGGCGGCGGATACTCTCCCAACTCCGTGATGATCTCCGAGGCTCGGCTCGAGGACACCGACGGTGGGCTCGCGCCCGCCGAGCAGGGGTGGTTCATCCTCAACGCTCGAGAGGCGCGCTGGCAGCACGGTGAGGGACGAGGGGCTCGCCTGACCTTCGAGGGCGAGACGGAGTTCCCGCAGGTTGGGGTCAGCCTCTTCGTGCTGGAGCCGGGTGAGCCGATGGGGATGTATCAGTGGGAGGCCGACCAGGAGGACTTTCTCGTGCTCTCCGGCGCGGCGCTGCTGATCGTCGAGGGCGAGGAGCGGCCGTTGCGCCAGTGGGACTTCGTGCACTGCCCGGCCGAGAGCGAGCACATCATCGTCGGCGCCGGAGACGCGCCCTGCGCCGTCCTCGCGGTCGGCGCGCGCGAGCATCAGGGGGGCGCTGGATGGGGCGGCTACACCGTCGATCAGGCCGCGCTTCGTCACGGTGCCGGCGTCGATGAGGAGACGACCGACGTCGACGAGGCATACGCGGGGTTCCCGAATCGAAAGCCGACGCGATGCCGCGAGGGCTGGCTTCCCGATTACCGGCCCGGCTCCGCGGATCGCCTCTCGCCCCGCTGACCACGCCTCGCCCGGCAGCACGGTCGACATGACCTGCCCCATTTGGGGGAGGTTCCGCGGGTCCTCCGGGATACTGCCGGCGATGTCGCGCGAGAACGTCTTCGACATCGAGGAGGTGCGGGGACCTCGGTGACGTCGTCGTTCTCGTCACCGCTCACCATGGGCGCGGGCGAACCAGCGGAGTGGCGGTGCACGGTCACAACGGATACGTGTACGGACTTCGCGACGGCAAGATCGTTCGCGTCGAGCTCCATGCCAGCCGCGCCGCGGCCCTCGCGGCGGCCGGGGTTCCGGGGTAGCTCGAGCACCGCTTCGGACGGCGAGCCGCGGACGCGCGGACGCCGGCGCTACTCGCGCTGCGCGGCGACCGGCTGCTCGGCCACGCCCTCGCGCAGGAGGCTCCGCGCGCAGTCGACGATCGTCTCCTCGAGCGGGCGAGGCGACCACCCGAGTAGGGTCCTGGCCTTCTCGCTCGAGAGCTCCACCCTCTTGCCGAGATCGCCGACGACCGAGCGGATCCCCGGATCGAAGATCGCCATCCCGCGCACGATCAGGTCCGGGACCGTGCGCTTGGGCACCTTCGCGGCCGACTCGCCGAGACGGTCGCGCAGAACCTCGGCGACCTGCGACATCCACATGAACGGCCCCGCCGCGATGAAGCGCTCGCCACCGGCCTCGGGAGCGGTCATCGCGCTGATCTGCAGGTCGGCGACGTCGCGCACGTCGACGAAGCTCCACCCGATCCGGGGCACACCGGGCATCCCCTTCAGCAGGCGCTCGACCACCTCGAGCGAATAGGAGCGCCCGTCGCCGAGCACCGGGCCGAGGACGGCGCCGGGGTTGACCGCCGCCAGCCTCTCGACCTCGTCGCGTTCGCGCACGAGCTCCCACGCCGAGCGCTCGGCGATCGTCTTCGACCGCGTGTAGGGCGTCAGCTTGGGATCGGCGGGGTCAGTCCAGTCGCGCTCGGTGAGCGGCGCCGACGCCAGCCCGCCGCCGCTACGGATCGCGGCCACCGAGGACGTGACCACGACGCGGCCGACCCCGGCCTCAAGAGCGGCGCCGAGGACGCGCAGGGTCCCCTCGCGCGCCGGCACGATCAGCTCGTCGGGGTCCTTGGGCTGCGCGGACGGGAACGGGGAGGCCACGTGCAGGACGTGGTCGCATCCGTCCACCGCCCGCTCCCAGCCGTCGTCGCGGCGTAGATCGGCGGCCAGCACCGAGAGGCGGTCGTCGGCGTCGAGCTCGGATGCGACCATGGCGCGGACCTCCGGCTCGCGCGAGAGGCTTCGCACGGTGGTGCGCACCCGGTGGCCGCGGCGCAGGAGCTCGACCACGCACCAGCTCCCGAGGAATCCCGAGCCGCCCGTGACGAGAACCGTGCCGATCGCTTCCGGTGAGCGTTCCAAGCCAGGGCTCCTAGGTCGACAAGCTCATGGTGGCGTCCGCGCGAGTCCAGGTCTACCAGTGCGCGTCGTGGTGCTCCATCACGCCCAGCCCGCGATCGAGCTCGACCCCGCCGGCGAGCGTGCCGGTGAAGGTGCCGAAGGGCTGGCGGTAGCTGGAGCTGATCCCGAGCCGCCGCTCCTCGCGGCGGCGCTCGGTCTCGGCCGAGAACTCGAGCCGCCCGCCGTCGAGGGTCACCGCCTCGAGGCCCTCGAACTCGACCGGCGCCGGCTCGCTGGGCTCCCCGTCGACCCAGATCGCGCGCTCGGATCGCGTCGGCGGATCGTTGATGCCACTGACCAGGTTCCAGCCCACGTCGCGCCCGTCGCGGGTGCGCCCGACGCCGGCCGACCAGCTCCAGACCGTGTGCCGGGGGTGATATCCGCACGACTCGTCCTCGATCCCGCGCGCCTCGGCGCGCACCCGGCGGTCGCCGATCCGCACGTCGCAGGCCATCGGCACGATCCGCTTGCGAGTCCAGGTGTAGCCGCCGCCGTCGCCCGTTGCGCAGATCGATTCGACCCAGGCCCCGTCGCCCACCCGCAGGAAGGCGCGGACCTGCGGCCGGTCGTCGCGGGCCGGCGCCTCGATCCTCACCGTCGCCTCACCGGACTCGGGCGCCCAGTCGAGCCGACCGGCGTCCTTGACCCCGGCGGGCTCGGTCCAGACCTCGCCGCGCGCCATCGGCGCCAGCGTCCTGGTGCGCTCGTGTAGCTCGGCTGCCTGGCGGTCCCAGACCGCCCAAAAGGTCTGCCCCATCGGGCCGACCCCGACCCGTGCCAGGCACAGCATCAGCTCGTCGCAGAAGGCGGCCACGTAGCGCCAGCGCTTGCGCCAGACCCCGCCGCGGCGCAGCTTCATCTTCTGCGGCGGCACCGCGAGCTCGGGACGACCGGGGCCCGGGCCGCGCCAGGGAAGCGACTCGACGCCGGCGCTCAACGAGCTGCCTCGCCGTCCGCGCTCATTCGATCTTCGCCACCTGGTCGCCGGCGCCGACGCTGGCGCCCTCGGAGACGTTGAGCTCGATCAGCTTGCCCGAGCGGTGCGCGGTGATCTCGTTCTCCATTTTCATCGCCTCGATCACGCAGATCAGCGCCCCCTCCTCGACCTCGGCCCCCTGCTCGACGGCGACCTTGAGCACGGTCCCCTGCAGCGGGGAGGGCAGCGACGCGGTCGAGCCGGAGGATCCGCTCGCGCCGCCGCCGCGCTCGCGCCGCGGCGGGCGCCGTCCGGCGGCGGGCGCCGCCGAGTTCCCTCCAGCGGCCGCCCCGATCACCTTGACCGAGTGCAGGCGGCCATCGACCTCGACCGAGTAGGTGCGCTGCGCGTGCTCCTCGTCGGGACCGGGGCCCTGCCCCGACCCTGACCCGCCCGGAGGCGCAGCTGAGGACGTGTCAGGCGTTAGTTGTTTGAGCCACTTGCGGTCCTCGGTCAGGTCGCGGCAGGTCTCGCCCCGCGCCCACTGCTCGGTGGCGAGGATCGCGCGGTGGAACGGGATCAGGGTGGTCAGCGGCTCGATTCGATACTCGCCCAGCGCGCGAAGCATCCGCGCCGTCGCCCGCTCGCGATCTGAGTCCCAGACGATCAGCTTGGCGACCATCGGGTCATAGAGCGGCGTCACCTCCGACCCCGCCTCGAGCCCGGAGTCGACCCGCACGCCGGGCCCGGCGGGCTCGATGTAACGCTCGATGCTCCCCGGGGCGGGGGCGAAGTTCTTGTGGGCGGCCTCGGCGTTGATCCGGCACTCGATTGCGTGGCCGCGCATCTCGACCTCGTCCTGGGCCACCGAGAGCGGCTCACCGGCCGCGATCCGGACCTGCTCGCGGACGATGTCGATCCCGGTGACCATCTCGGTCACGCAGTGCTCGACCTGGACCCGGGTGTTCATCTCGAGGAAGAAGTACTCCTCGCCGACCTGCATGCCCTCGACCGTGCCGGCGCCGCGGTAGTCGACCGCGCGCGCGGCCTCGGTGGCGATCGCCCCGATCCGGGCGCGCATCTCGTCGTCGACGTGCGGCCCGGGCGCCTCCTCGATCAGCTTCTGGTGGCGGCGCTGGATCGAGCAGTCGCGCTCGCCGAGGTGGATCACGTTGCCGTGCGAGTCGGCGAGCACCTGGACCTCGACGTGCCGCGGGTCCTCGAGGTAGCGCTCCAGGTAGACGCGATCGTCGGAGAAGAACTTCTCGCCCTCGCGGGCGGCGCCCTCGAAGGCCTCGGCGAGCTCGTCCTCACTCCGCGCCACGCGGAAGCCCTTGCCGCCGCCTCCTCCCGCCGCCTTGCAGGCCACGGGGTACCCGATCTCGGCAGCCATTTGGCGCGCGGCCTCGACGTCGGGCGAGGGCTCCGTGGCCCCGGGGACGATCGGCACCCCGGCACCCTTCATGATCTCGCGGGCGCGGGTCTTCGAGCCCATCGCCTCGATCGCCGTGGCCGGGGGGCCGATGAAGACGACCCCGGCCCCCTCGCAGGCGCGGGCGAAGTCGGCGTTCTCGGCCAGGAAGCCGTAGCCCGGGTGGATCGCCCGCGCGCCCGCCCGCGCGGCGACCTCGAGGATCCGCTCGATGCTCAGGTAGCTCTCCGCGGGCAGCGCCGGGCCGAGCAGGAAGGCCTCGTCGGCCTCGCGCACGTGGGGCGTCTCGCGGTCGGCCTCGGAGTAGACACCGACCGAGGCGATGCCCATCTCCTCGAGCGCCCGCATGACCCGGATCGCGATCTCACCCCGGTTCGCGACCAGGACCTTCTCGAACATCGGGCGGGAGGATATCGGGGTCCGGGGCCGTGGCCGGGCGCTTCGGAAGGCGATTGCCGACAGCCAGTAGGCGCGTCGTCGGCGATCTCGGGGGGTTGAGGCGCACGGTGGCCTCGACCGTTCGCCGGGGCCGCCGGCGCAAGCGTGTTCGAGTTCATCTTCGACACCACGCGCGCGGTCGCGAACCTGATCGTCAGCGGAACTTTCGAGCGGCATCCCAACCTGCGACCTGATCCTCTCCCAAACCGGCGGTACAGTCCCCTATGTTCGCGACCGCATCCTCGACCGCACGCCGATCCTGAGACGCGTCCAACAGGCCAGCGAAGGCCATGCGCCGCCGCCCACGCCCGACGAGCTGCAGGGCATGCTCAGCGACGGCCTCGCCGACACCCGCCGCCAAGTTCAACGCCCGTTCTACGACGCTCGCCGACTCTTCCCGCGACTGATCCAGCCCAACCCGAGCCCCGTGGCCGGCACGGCTCAACCAAGGTCCCGGACGGGTCGTCGTCGCCCTGCGGAGCGGCGAGTCGGCGGCGGCACGCGGTGGTGACGGGCACCGCTCACCCGCCGGGCGGCGCTCACCCGCATCGGGTCGTGGTCGTCGGCGGCGGCTTCGGAGGCCTGCAGGCCGCGACGCACCTCGCCCGCGCGCCGGTCGAGCTGACCGTCGTCGACCGGCGCAACTTCCACCTCTTTCAGCCCCTGAGCTATCAGCTGGCGACGGGCGCGCTCTCACCGGGTGAGGTCTGCTATCCGCTGCGCGCGATCTTCAAGCGACGGCCGAACGTGCGGGTGCTGCTGGCGGAGGTCGAGGGCTTCGATCTCGACGCCCGCGAGCTGCGCCTGAAGCCCGGTGCCGGCGACTCGGGTCCGCTCTCGATCTCTTACGACACCCTGATCGTCGCCGGCGGATCGCGCTACTCGTACTTCGGCCACGATGAGTGGCAGGACCTGGCGCCGGAGGTGAAGTCGCTGGAGAGCGCGCTCGCGGTCCGCGGCCGCATCCTGAGCGCGTTCGAGGCGGCCGAGATGGAACCCGACGAGCCGCGCCAGGCGGGATGGCTGACCTTCGTCGTCGTCGGCGCGGGGCCGACCGGTGTCGAGATGGCCGGCCAGATCGCCGAGCTGGCCCGCGACACGCTGCGTCGCGACTTTCGAGCGATCGACCCACGCGAGGGCCGTGTCCTGCTCGTGGAGATGGCCGACCGCGTGCTGACGAGCTTCCCACCGTCGCTCTCGCGGAGGGCCGCTCGCTCGCTCGAGCAGCTCGGGGTCACCCCGCTGCTCGAGCGGACGGTGGTCGCCATCGATCGGGATGCGGTCACGATCGAGGCGCCCGACGGCGGCTCCGAGCGCATCCCCGCGCGCACCGTGATCTGGGCCGCCGGGGTCACCGCCTCGCGGCTGGCCGCGCGCCTCGGCGAGCTGGCGGGCGCCGAGCTCGACCGCGCGGGGCGGGTCGCGGTCGAGCCCGACCTGACGCTTCCCGGCCACCCCGAGGTCCTCGCGCTCGGCGACATGGTTCGCGTGCGAGGCGCCGACGGCACGCCGGTCGTCCTCCCCGGTCTGGCTCCGGTGGCAATGCAGCAGGGGCGCTATGCGGCCAGGGTGGTGCGCGCTCGGCTTCGCGGACGGAGCATCGGCGCCTTCCGCTATCGCGACAAGGGCAACCTGGCGACGATCGGGCGCGCCCGCGCGGTCGCCGACCTGCACGCGATCCGGCTCAGCGGCTTCCTCGCCTGGGCGGCGTGGCTGGTGGTCCACCTCTGGTACCTGGTCGGGTACCAGAACCGCCTCCTGGTCTTCATCCGCTGGTCGATCAGCTTCTTCACCCGCGGCCGGGGAGCGCGGCTGATCGGGGCGGCGCCGGCGGGGCGCTAGCCGAAGATCTCGGCGGCGGCGCGGGCGATCTCCTCGTCGGGCACCTCGCGAAGGCGCTGGGCGATGTTCCAGCGGTGGCCGAACGGGTCGCCGAGCTGGCCGTGGCGCTCGCCCCAGAATGCGTCGGCGAGCTCGTGGCGCGACTCGGCGCCGGCCGCGAGCGCCCGCGCCCAGAGGGCATCCGCGTCCTCGGTCTCGATCTGCAGGACGGTCGCCGTCCCGCCGATCGTGCCCGGCGCCAGGATGCCAAGCTCGGGGAACTCGCTGCCGACGTGCAGCGGCGAGTCGCCGATCCGCAGCTCGACGGTCAACGGCGGGCCGCCCGGAAGCGGGATGCGGGCGACCTCGCGGGCATCGAAGGCGCTCGCATACCAGGGCGCCGCCTCGCCGGCGTCGGGGACCACGATGTGCGCCGTGACGTTCATCTCGGGCGTGACTCCAATCTGCGCCGTGCCGCCCGTCCGGGGCGTGACGCGCGTTCGCGGGGTGGCGTTACTGGGCGCGGCGTCGCGCTCGCTCGAGCCGCGGGCAGGATCAGCTGGCTGTCGCCGAACTCATGCCAGAGGTAGCTGCCGTCGACGGCCGCGTCGTAAGCGGCTCGCACCAGCTCGGGTCCGGCCGCGGCCTCCAGCATCTGCAGGTGTGAGGCCGCGGGCTCGTGCCAGCCCGTGAGCAGCCCGTCGAGCGTGTACATGCCGCGCTCGGGGGTGATCACGAGCTGCGTCCAGCCGGCGCTCGCGGTGACCCTGCCGTCGAGCCCGGCGGCGGTCTCGAGCGCGCGGGCAACGGTCGTGCCGACGGCGATCACCAGCCCGCCCGACTGGTGGGCCAGGTTGACAAGCCGCGCGGTCGCCGCCGGGACCGAGTAGCGCTCGGCCTGCGGGCCCTCGCCGCGCTCGGGGGAGGAGACGCCGGCGTGCAGGGTGACGGGGGCGACCTGGACGCCGCCGGCGATCAGCCGCGTGACCAGCTCCGGGGTCAGCGGGCGCGCGGCGCTCGGCATCTCGGCGCTGCCCGCCTCGGTCGCGAAGGCGGTCTGATAATCGTCGAGCGGCCAGTCGCAGGACACGTACCGGTAGCGGATCGGACGCCCGTAGCGCCACAGGTACTCATGGATCGGCTCGCCGGCGCCCAGCTGCGCCAGCCACAGCCGCGTCCCGCCCGCGTGCGGGGCGACGAGCGTCGCCGTGCGGCCCGCCGGCAGGGTCAGGGCGGCGCTCGCGGGGCGCGA
>WHSW01000161.1 GCA_009379895.1 Solirubrobacterales bacterium | reverse complement strand
GGGCAGGTGATGCTCGTGATGCCCGAGACCGAGGAGCTCCCGGCTCGGGCCGTCGTCGCGACGCCGGTCGGCGAGGCGACGGTCATCCAGAAGCCCTGGTGGTCGTTCGGCGCCGGGCTTTATCTGGAGACCGGCGACGCCCGCTACACGGTCGAGCCCGAGCCCTTCTATCCGGGCCCGGCCACGCCGGGCAAGATCCGTCGTGCGCGCGCGGCGGTCAGGGAGTTCGAGGCCGCGCTCGAAGCCGCCAAGGGCGCCCGCTGACCGCCTGCCGTGGCAGCGCGCCACCGGTTCCTGCCGTACCCTGGGGTTCGAACGAGACGAACGATGAGGGAGTGAGTCCTGTTGCCGATCGGTCCGTTGGAGGTGGCGATCGTGGTGGTCATCCTGCTGATCTTCTTCGGCTACCGGAGGCTGCCCGCGCTCGGGCGCTCGGCGGGTAGGGGCGTCAAGCAGGTCAAGGGCTCGGTCGAGGAGATGGTCGGCGACAAGGTCAACCCGTCGACGCTCGGCAAGTCGGCCGGCAAGGGGGTGCGCGAGGCGCGCGAGTTCCGCGACGCGCTGACCGGCAAGAGCCCCGACAAGCCGGCGCAGGAGGGCGACAACGGTGCCGGCAAGCCGGCGGCTGAGACCGGCAACGGTTCCAGCAAGCGGGCGCCGGAGAGCGATCCAGCCCCGCCACCCGACCCGCCGGCCGACCGCGAACGCCCCGGCTGAGCATCGGTGCTCGAATCGGGCCGGGCCGAGCAGATCATCAGCCGGGTGCGCGCCGTCCCCGCCGGCTTCGTCAGCACGTACGGCGACCTCTGCCCCGGCGCACCGAGGGCGGCGGGCCGGGCGCTGGCCGAGTGCGAGGACCCGAGCCTGCCCTGGCAGCGGATCGTGCGCGCCGACGGGTCGCTGGCCAAGGGCTCGCGCCAGCGGCGCCTGCTGATCGCCGAGGGCGTTCCGTTTCGAGGTCGACGGGTCGAGATGGACGTCGCGCGCGTGCCGGCGGAAGCCCTGGATCAGCTCGCGAGCGACCTCGAGCACGCCGATCCTGCGCGAGGTACACGATGACCGAGATCGTCTCCGCCGGGCGCCGCAAGGTGCCGATCAGCAGCGCCGGGCGCGTGCTGTTCGGCGCCGCGCGGCTGACCAAGCTCGACCTCGCCCGCTACTACGCCGGCATCGCCGAGGTGATGGTTCCGCACGTGCGTGGCCGCCCTCTGGCGCTGCAGAGCTTTCCTTCGGGGGTGGAGGGCGACGGCTACTTCGTCAAGAACGTCCCGCGCCACTTCCCGGACTGGATCACGACGGTCGCGGTACCCAAGCGCGAGGGTGGGACGATCCATCAGGTCCTCGCCAACGACCCCGCCACGCTCGTCTACCTGGCGGGCCAAAACGCGATCACCCCGCACGTCTGGACCAGTCGCGCCGACCGCCTCGAGCGCCCGGATCGCGTCGTCTTCGATCTGGACCCCTCCAGGCAGCGGTTCGCCGAGGTCCGGGCGGCGGCGCGGGCGCTCGGGGACCTGCTGCGCGACCTCGGGCTGGAGCCCTTCGCGATGACGACCGGCTCGCGCGGCCTGCACGTCGTCGTGCCGCTGCGTCGAACCGCGGGCTACGACACTGTGCATGCTTTCGCGCGCGACGTCGCCGCGGGGCTGGCGGACGACGACCCCGGGGCCCTGACGGTCGAGTTCCGGCGCAACCGCCGCGGCGAGCGCATCTTCATCGATGTCGGGCGCAACGCCTACGGGCAGCACGCGGTCGCGCCCTATGCGATCCGTGCCCGGTCGAATGCGCCCGTGGCGACGCCGCTGCGCTGGGGCGAGCTCGACGACCGTGCCCTGGATCCGCAGGGCTGGACCGCCGTGACGATCCGGGATCGAGTTGCCGACCGCGGCGACCCGTGGCGGGATATCGCCCGCCATGCACGGGCCACGGGTCCCGCCATCCGCGCGCTCGAGCGACGCTGACCGACCGAGTGGCACCGGCGACGCCTCACACTTCCAGCCGCGACTCCTCCAGGTCGAGCTCGCGCTCGATCCTGTGCATCACGTCGTTGCTGATCTCACCGCGGTTGCGCAGCTCGACCACGGCCAGCCGTTGCACCGCGTAGAGCTCGTGCATCAGGCGCTGGTAGGCGAGCGAGCGGTTCTCGATGCCGTCCTCGTCCTCGATCTTGCCGGCCCGCACCTTGACGCGTCGCTGGCGGAACTGGTAGAGGCCGCGGAGGCGCTCGATCGTGTCATCGAGCGTCCACTCCTCCACCGCCAGCTCATCGAGCCGCTCCAGGGCGGCGCGCGCGGCCGTGTACCGCGCCCGCATCTCCTCGGCCTCCTCCTCGGCGCCGTCCTCCCGCACCCCCAGGCGCCGGATCAGGTGCGGCAGCGTCAGGCCCTGGCCGACCACCGTCACCAGGATCAGCGCGAAGGTGATGAACAGGATCAGCTCGCGCCCGGGAAGCGGCCCGCCGGCGTCGGTCTCGAATGGCAGCGCCAGCGCGGCGGCGAGCGAGACCGCCCCGCGCATCCCCGACCAGGCGGAGACGATCCGCACACGCGCGCCCGCCCGCCGGGCCCGCTGTGAGGGCCGGCGATCCAATGCCCGGACCACGTACGGCATCGTGAACGCCCACGCGAAGCGGGTCCCGATCACGATCGCGCAGACGAGCGCCGAGTAGCCGATCAGCTCGCCTGCGGTGTAGGCGTCGAGGCCCGCCGCGATGACCGGCAACTGCAACCCGATGAGGATGAACAACGTCGCGTTGAGCAGGAAGACGAGGATCTCCCAGACGGCAAAGGCCTGCAGGCGCGTCTCGGGGGTGACCAGCTCGGGTGCCCGCCAGCCCAGGTAGACGCCGGTGGTGACCGCCGCCAGCACGCCCGAGAGGCCAAGCTCGTCGGCGGGGATGAAGGCCGCGTAGGCGGTGAGGAGCGAGATCGTGATCTCGGTCGGCGCGTCGTCGAGCCGGCGGCGGATCTCCCCGACCAGGAAGCCGACCAGCAGCCCGATCGCGATCCCACCGGCGGCCGCGCCCACGAACTCGAGCCCCGCCTCGAGCGCCGAGAAGCTGCCGCCCACCGCGGCGGCCACCGCCACCCGGTAGGCGACGAGCGCGGTCGCATCGTTGACCAGGCTCTCACCCTCGATGATGTTCACGAGCCGGCGCGGGGCGCCGAGCCGACGCATGATCGCCGTCGCGGCCGCGGGATCGGTCGGCGAGGCGATCGCGCCGAGCGCAAACGCGAGCGGCCACGAGAGCCCGATCGCCTCGTGCCCGATCACCGCGACCGTCCCGATCGTCGCCAGCACCAGGCCGATCGACATCATCGAGATCACGCGCAGGTCGCTGCGCAGCGCGCGCAGGTCCGAGAAGAAGGCGGCCGAGTAGAGCAGCGGCGGCAGGAAGATCACGAGCACCAGGTCGGGATCGAGCTCGATCTCGGGGATGCCCGGGAGCAGCCCGAGCGCCAGGCCGCCGAGCACCAGCGGGATCGGATAGGGCACCGAGAGCCAGCGCGCGATCACGTTCAGGCCCGCGACCGAGACGAAAAGCGCCGCCAGGACGATCTCGAAGTGCTCCATCGCGGGATTGTCGCCCGCCGGCCCGCCTCGGGGAACCACGACCCCGTTCGACTGATCGCTCCGGCAAAGTACGATCCGTCGTCGATCATGGATGCCGATCACGCCCGCCAGCTACTGGCCCGCGAACGCGAACTCGTCGAGCGGGCCAGAGCCGCCGTCGGGCGGGGAGGTCCCGAGGAGGCCGACGATCGCATCGAGCCGGGTGACTTCGACTCCGAGGGCCTCTACCAGGATGAGTTCGACGCGGGGCGAGCCCAGGATTACGACGAGCAGCTGGCGGCCGTCGAGCGCGCCGAGGCGCGGCTGGCCGCCGGCACGTACGGCCGCTCGGTGGAGAGCGGCGAGCCGATCCCCGACGAACGCCTGGAGGTCCTTCCAACCGCCGAGCGAACCGTCGAGGAGGAGCGCGGACCGGGCGCCGATTGACCCCGGACGGAGCCCCGGGCGTCGGTCATCCGCCGTTCTCGCCGGTCACCACCAGCAGGTCGGTGAGCCCGAAGCGCTCGTCGCGGGCCGGCAGCGTCGGGGCCCAGCCCGGGTCGTTGGCTCGGTAGGAACCGGGATCGGCGTCGAGGAGGCCGACCAGGACCTCGGCGACGATCCGGCCGCCGCAGGGGCCAAGCTGCTCGCCGCGCCCGCGGTTGGCCGACTCGGCGAGGAAGTAGAGCCACAGCGGAGTCTCTCCCGCCCAGCCGGCGGCGTGCAGGCCCAGCGGGTCGTCGGCGAGCGGGGCCTCGCCCATCGCCCGTGCCACTGCCTCGCCGGAGGGCAGGCCGTAGCCGTGTCCCCGCTCGAGGTCGCGGCCGGCGAGCGATTGGTAGGCGTCGAGCTCGACGTCGCCGGTGATCGCCGCCGGAAGCTCGATCAGCGAGCGAGCGAGGCGGCCGTCGATCAATTTCGCCCGCTGCGCCGGCCGCGCTCCCCCGATGTCGAAGAGCCTGCTCCACTCGATGACGAGCTCGGCCGGGACCGGCCGGAAGCCGATCAGGTCGGGAAACAGCCTCAGCGCGCGCGAGCCCGAGTTGAGCACGAAGGAGTCGCGGACCTGGCTGTGGCCGTATCGAAACGCGGCGTCGGCGAACTCGAGCGGAATCAGCGGCGCACCGTCGGGACGGTAGAAGCGCGGGCCGCGCGTGAGGATGGAGTCGACCAGTTCGGCGCCGACCAACCGCGGGAGGTAGTCGTTGACGATCACCCACTGGTAGTGCCAAATGGTCTCGCGCCGCGCGGTTTCGAAGATATCGGCGCCGGCGACGCCGCGCTCGCGGGCCAGCTCGACCAGCCGGTTGTGGACCTTGATCATCGCCACGTGCAGCTGCGAGACGACGACGTGAACGTCGTTGCGCGGGTCGCCGATCAGCGCGACCCCCTCGGTGTTTCGCGGCACGTCGTTCTCCTCGCCGCGGTCGTTGCGGGCGAGCAGCAGCAGCGCTGGGTCGTCGCGGGCGTAGAGGAACGGACTGCCGACCTGGCCCGATCCGTAGAGGCACTCGAGGTCCGCCCTCGGGCTGCGGTAGTTGACGGCGCTCGAGAGATCGGCGCGAGCGCTCAGCGGCGAGCGATCGGCGGTGATGTCGTGGGCGATGAACTGCCCGAACAGCGGCCAGCCCGCGGCGGTCTCGCTCGCGTCCTCGCAGCTTTCACCCCCGTCACAGATGCCCCCGGCGGTGCCGAGCGCGAGCAGAGCCTCACCCTCGGCCGTTAAGCCCGGCAGCTCGGGGAAGAGCCGCTCGTAGCGTCCCGAGGCTCCCTCGACCGGCGCGTCGACCGACCGGGAGGGCGCCAAGCAGTGATCGCCACCGAAGCCGCACGACTCAGCGATCTCGGCGCTTCGAAGCATCGGTCCAAGGTAGCCGACGCGCGCTCCGGGCCTGCTCGGCGGCGCGCCGGGCGTCGTTGCCGTAGAACTCCGGGGCATGGCGGCGTCAGAGGCCACGATCATCGACGCCGGAGGGCGCGATCTGCGCGTGTCCAGCCCCGATCGCGTGATCTTCCCGGCGACCGAGCGCTCGGGCGCGGTCAGCAAGCTCGACATCGTCAAGTACTACCTCGCCGTTGGCGACGGCATCATGCGCGCGCTCGAGCGGCGGCCGACGACGCTCGAGCGCTGGCCCAAGGGCGTGCACCCGGGGATCGTCGTCTCGACCCGCGAGAAGGGCGGCGGCGACGCCTTCTTTCAGAAGCGCATTCCAAGAGGAGCTCCGGACTACGTGCGGACCGCGCGGATCCAGTTCCCGTCGGGTCGTCATGCGGATGAGATCTGTCCCACGGAGGTGGCCGTCGTCGGCTGGGCGGCCCAGATGGGCACGATCACCTTTCACCCGTGGCCGGTTCGCGACGACGACGTCGACCATCCAGACGAGCTGCGCATCGACCTGGACCCGCAGCCGGGCACGGACTTCGCCGACGCGCTGCGCGTCGCCGCCGAGGCACGCGTGCTCCTGGACGAGCTCGGCTACACGGGTTTCCCGAAGACCTCGGGAGGCCGAGGTGTCCACGTATACGTGCGGATCGAGCGCCGCTGGACGTTCACGGACGTTCGCCATGCCGCGATCGCATTCGGGCGTGAGCTCGAACGGCGTCTACCGGGCCAGGTGACGACCAAGTGGTGGAAGGAGGAGCGCGGCGAGCGCATCTTCATCGACTACAACCAGAACGCCCGCGATCGCACGATTGCCTCGGCCTACAGCGTCCGGCCGAAGGCCGGCGCGCCGGTCTCCGCACCGGTCACGTGGGACGAGCTCGCCGACGTCGCGCCCGAGGACTTCACGGTCGCAACCATGCCCGCGCGCTTTGCCGAGGTGGGCGATCGCCACGCCGCAATCGACGAAGCTGCCTACTCGCTGCGGCCGCTGCTGGACATGTACGAGGGTGACGAAGCCGAGGGTGAGGGCGACATGCCCTACCCGCCCGACTACCCGAAGATGCCGGGAGAGCCAAAGCGCGTGCAGCCCTCGCGCGATCGTGACCGCCGGCGGGATTGACCGCTCACGATGACTGCGGCAGCTTTCGCGAGCCCCGTTTGACCACCGGCCGCGACGGCGGCGGCACGACCGGCCCGATGTCGCCGTCCGGCGCCTCGTCGAGGTCGACGATCACCGGCGCGTGGTCGCTCGGCCCGCTTCCCTTACGGGCTTGGCGGTCCACCCACGCCGCCCGGACACGACCGGCGACCGACTCGCTGGCCAGGGCAAGATCGATCCGCATCCCGAGGTCCTGATGGAACATTCCCGCCCGGTAGTCCCAGTAGGTGAACACCCGCTCGTTCGGCCAGCGATCGCGCACGACGTCACGCAGGCCGAGCTCCCCTAGCTTCGCCAGGGCCGCCCGCTCGGGTGGCGTTACGTGGGTCTGTCCGATGTAGGCCTCGGGGTCGAACACATCGTCGTCGGTCGGTGCGATGTTCATGTCGCCACAGACGACCGTCGCCTCCTGACCGGCGGCGACCGCCTCCCGCAACGAAGCCAGCCAGGCGAGCTTGTACCGGTAGTGCTCGGAGTCGGGCACGCGCCCGTTCGGCAGTAAACCGAGAGCACGCGGATCCCGTCACACACAGCAGAGACCGCGCGCGACTCCGGGCCCGGGAAGCCCGGCGCCCCGGCCAGTCCCACCACCACGTCATCCAGGCCGACACGCGAGAGGATCGCGACTCCATTCCAGGTCGCCTCGCCGTGCACGGCGATGGCATAGCCGCGGTCGCGGAGCTCGTCGCCGAGCAGGTCCAGGAAGGCATCGTCCGCGAGCTTGGTCTCCTGCAGGCAGACCACGTCCGGCCGCCGCTCATCGAGCCAGGGCAGCAACCGCGGCACGCGCTGCTTGACCGAGTTGACGTTCCAGGTCGCGATTCGCACCGACCCCACGGTAGCGGCGGCTTGTGAGCTGCCGCGCCTCATAGCGTCGATTCCCCACCATGCGCGGAGACTTCGACCGCCTCGACGAGCTGTTCACGGAGGACTTCGTCTACGACCTCGATGCGCTTGGCATGGGCTCGCTCGAGGGCGTCGAGGCATTCGCGCGGGACTCCGGTGGTCTGAAGCCACCTGGTGGGTCCGCACCCCTCCCCGGTGACGCCCGCCCCGCAGCTTCAGCTTCGCCTTCGATGTGCCCGCGGCGGTCTTCGCCGTGCCCTTCACCCGCAACCCGTGACGCTTGCCGGCGCGGCGCAGGATCGCCTTGCGCCGGGCCCTCTTGATCCGCAGCTTGACGCGTTTCGAATCGCCGGGCGAGAGCTCGAACGAAGTGCCGCCCAGCTTCCCGTGTCGTCGCAGCTTCAGCTTGCCCGCGCATGGCTGTGCGTTGGTCTCGGGGCAGCGCAGCTTGATCCGTGCCACCGCGCGCCGCGAGAGGCGGGCGTGGCGCCCTTCGAAGGACGCGGCCAGCTCGGGCGGCGGAGGCGGTGCGGATGGGGGCGGCGTACCGCCGCCACCACCACCCGGCCTGTGGATGATCTGAGCCGCGATTCGTTGGTGCGCGGCGACGGTCAGCGGCAGGTCGGCCGAGCCGTAGCCGCTGGTCCAAAAGCCGAACGCGAGCAGCCCGATCACGCGCGGATTGCGCTGCGCGAGATGGAAGTAGTCGTACTGCAGGGCCGCGATCTCCGCGTCGGTGGCATGGCCCGCGGCCCCACCGCATGCCTCGAGCGGCGCCGCCTCGGGCACCAGGAAGAGCGACTGATGGGCCGCGGTGCGCGAGGCGAGCGTCGCCAGCGTGCGCTCGACGTCGGCGAACGGGCGGCAGTACCAGTCGAAGCCGACCCAGTCG
>WHSW01000160.1 GCA_009379895.1 Solirubrobacterales bacterium | reverse complement strand
AGCCCCGAGACATCGAAGGAGCCGCGCTCGGGGTGCGCGAGCATCGCCGCGTACATCGTCGGCACGCCCTGGAAGATCGTCACCCGGTCGCGCTCGATCACCCGCAGCGCGAGGCCGGGGTCGAAGCGCGGGATCAGCGTCAGGCAGCCACCCGCCGCGATCGTCGCGTTCATCGAGCACGTCTGGCCGAAGGAGTGGTAGAGCGGGAGCGCGCCGAGGACGACGTCCTCGCGATCGAGCGAGTGCAGGTCGCAGACCGCGGCGCGGTTGCGCTCGAGGTTCGCGTGGGTGAGCTCCGCCCCCTTCGGCGTTCCGGTCGTGCCCGAGGTGTAGAGGATCACCGCCGTGTCGTCGGCCCGTCGCTCACGCACCCGGGCCTCGGGCCGCGAGCCGCGCAGCAGGCGCTCGAACTCCGCCGGGGCGACGAACAGGCACGCCGTCCCGGACCGCTTCGCCCCGGCCTCCGCGGCCTCGGCGCAAGCGTGCCAGGCGAAGAGCAGGCGGGTCCCGGAATCCTCGAGGTAGAAGGAGACCTCGCGCCTCTTGAGCAGAGGGTTGAGCGGGACGACGATCGCGCCGGCGCGCAGGATCCCGTAGTAGACCGACGGGAACTGCGGCACGTTCGGGAGCATCAGCCCGACCCGGTCTCCCGGGCCGACCCCACGGGCGAGCAGCAGAGCCGCCACGCGAGCGCTGGCGGCGTCGAGAGCGCGGTAGCTGATCTCTCGCCCGTCGAGTCGGAGCGCCGGCTCGTCGCCCAGCCTCCCCGCGCATTCGGTCAGGGTGACGGCGAGGTTCACCCCGGCGACGCTACGCCCGAGATCCGCCGGCGTCATCGGTCGCGGCGACCAAAGGTGGCGGTCCGGCGCTTGTCGGCGGTGCCCAATTCGGGGCGCGAGCTTCAGCCCGAGGTGCCCTCGCTGTCGTCGAGCGCGATCGCGACCAGGAGGTCGAGCAGATCGGAGATGTGACGCGGGTTTCTGCCGCTGCGCTCGGCGATCCGGCGCATTCGATACTGCGCGGTGTTGGGGTGGATCTGCAGGCGCTGGGCGGCGGCCCGAAGGTTGAGGTCGTCCTCGGCGAAGGCGCGGATGGTCGCCGTCATCACGCCGCCGCGGGCGCGATCTTCGTCCAGGAACTGACGCAGCGCGGGATCGACCAGGCGGCGCGCCGTCTCGTCGCCCCGCAGCGCCAGGTAGTCGAAGGGCGAGAGCCGGCCGAGCGCGTGCACGCCGCCGTCGTCGCCGATGCATTCGAGCGCCGCGCGCGCCTCACCGTACGCGCGGGGGAGCTCGGCGACGCCCGAGGCGACGGTGCTGATCCCCATCTGCAGCGGCATCCCCTCCTCGCGCAGGCGCTCCTGGACCGACTCGAGATGGGTGCACAGCCGGCGCGGATCGCCGTCGGGCCCGAGGGCCGGGACGGCGACGATCTCCGCCTGGCGGACGACGACCAGCGTCGTCGCCTCGCGGATGCCCGCCCGGGCGATCGCCGCGCTCGCCGCGTCGGGCGTGCCGGCGTCCGAGAGCTGGCCCGCGGGGACCGCCGCCGCCACCATCATCCGCGTCTCGGGCCCGAGCCCGTAGGACTGCGCCGCCGCGAGCAGCGGCCCGCGGGTCGGCATCTCTCCCACCAGCAGGTGCTCGAGCAGGTCGCGGCGCTCGCGATCGGCGTCGGCAACCACGTACTGCTGGAACTCGACGTAGGCGTGGGCGGCGTGGGTGCTGGCGAAATCCGCGTAGCGCATCACCTCGGTCGCCATGCCGAGCGCTGCGCGCTGACCGGAGGGCGTCCCGCGCGCGTGCTCGAGCAGCGACTCCCAGAGCACCTGCTGGCCGACGCGAAAGGCGTTGATGTAGTCCTCGAGGTTGAGCCCGGCGCGCGCCCGTCGGGTCGCGGCCGAGCGGGTGAAGGCGATGTCGGCGAGGGTCACCGACCGCCCCTCGAGGTGGATCGAGAAGTTGTTGCGGTAGTGCCTGCTCACCTGGTCGGTGAGATCGGCACGGAAGCGGGGGTCGGCGGCCTGCTCGGCATAGCCGGGGATCTCCGCGCAGATCGTCTCCACGCCGGCCTCGGTCAACGGCTCGAGATCCTCGAGCATGCTCGTCAGCAGGCGCGCTCGCTCGGGCCGCGCTCCCTCTCCCCCCGCAGGCGTCTCCATGGCCGCCTCCGGCATGCCGACATGATCGCATCCTTCGCGCGCCGCCGACGAGTGCGCCCGCCGGGAGCGGGCCGACCGTTGTAGCGGGCCGACAACCCGCCGCGACAAAGTTTGGCCCACGCTCACGAAGAGGCGGCCGCGAGCCCGCCGTACGGTCCGGCCATGCCCCGCAGGGTGGAGGGTGAGCGCGCGAGCGCGAGCGCGTCCCGCGACGGTTCGCGCGGATTACGGATCCGCGGGATCACGGTGCGCTTCGACGGCCTGATCGCGCTCGCCGACGTCTCGCTCGACGTCGAGCCCGGAGAGGTGGTCGGCGTGATCGGTCCGAACGGGGCCGGCAAGACGACGCTCTTCAACGTCATCTGCGGCTTCGTCCGACCGCAGGCGGGGGAGGTCGAGTGGCGCGGACGATCGATGCGGCGGGCCCGACCGTACGAGCTCGCCGGGCTCGGCATCTCCCGCACCCTGCAGGGGATCGGCCTGTTCTCGGGGCTGACGGCGGCCGAGAACGTGATGGTCGGCGCCGACGGATCCCGGCGTGCGGGGCTCGGCTCGGCGATGCTCGGCCTGCCGCGCGCCGACCGCGAGGAGTCGCGCCTGCGAACGCTCGCCCTGGAGGCGCTCGGCGACCTCGGGGTTGTCGAGGTCGCCGACGCGCTGCCCTCGGCGCTGCCCTACGCGCTCCAGAAGCGGGTGGCGCTCGCGCGCGCGCTCGTCGCGCGCCCGCAGCTGCTGCTGCTCGACGAGCCGGCCGGGGGCCTCGGAGCCGACGACATGAGCGAGCTCGGCGAGCGCATCCGCGGCCTCGCCGGCGAGGTCACCGTGCTGCTGGTCGAGCACCACATGGACCTCGTGATGTCGGTCTGCGATCGCGTGCTCGTGCTCGACTTCGGGCGCTCGATCGCCTCCGGTCGGCCGGCCGACGTGCAGGCCGATCCGGCGGTGCTCGAGGCATACCTGGGGGTCGAGTCCGACCCGCGCCCACCCGAGGCCGGCGATGCTCACGGTTGAGGGTCTGGTGGCCACCTACGGGCCGGTCCGAGCGCTCGACCGGGTCTCCCTCGAGGTGCCCGAGCGCAGCGTCACCGCCGTGCTCGGGGCGAACGGTGCGGGCAAGACCTCGCTGCTGCGCGCGATCTCGGGGCTGCTGCGGGCGCGCTCGGGCCGGATCGCGATCGCGGGGCGGCGGATCGACGCGCTGCCGACCGAGGAGATCGTCCGGCTCGGCGTCGCTCACGTGCCCGAGGGGCGGGGGATCATCGCGGAGCTGACCGTCGACGAGAACCTGCGGCTCGGCGGGCTGTGGCGCGGTCGACGCGCCGATCTGGCGGCGAGGCTCGACGAGGCGTACGAGCTCTTCCCGCTGCTCGCCGAGCGGCGCCGCATGCCCGCGAGCACGCTCTCGGGCGGCGAGCGGCAGATGCTCTCGATCGGGCGGGCGCTCGCGGGACGGCCCCGGCTGCTGCTCCTGGATGAGCCCTCGCTCGGGCTCGCCCCGCAGGTCGCCGCGCAGATCATGCGCCTGCTGAGCGGGCTTCGCGAGCGAAGCGGGCTCACGGTGCTGCTCGTCGAGCAGAACGCGAGGGCTGCGCTCTCGATCGCCGACCGAGCGGTGGTCCTCGCGCTCGGCCGCGTCGTCGCCGACGAGGACGCGCGGGCCCTCGCCGCCGATGACCAGCTCCGCCACGCCTACCTCGGGTTCTGAGCGTGGACCGGTTCATCGACCTGACCCTGAACGGGCTCGCCGGCGGCGCGATCTACGCCGCCGTCGCGCTCTCACTGGTGTTGATCTGGCGCGCGACGCGGATTCTCAACTTCGCCCAGGGCGCGATGATGATGCTGACCGCCTTCATCGCCCTCGAGGCGATCGACGCGAGCGGCTCGTACTGGATCGGCCTCGCCACCGCGCTGTTCTGTGGGCTGGTGCTGGGCGCCGTGATCGAGCGGCTGCTGGTCCGCCGCATCGAGGGCGGGCCGCACCTGAACGCCGTCGTGGTGACGATCGGCCTCCTCGTGCTGATCGAGGCGGTCGCCGGAATGATCTGGGGAGGCAACCCCCGGTCCTTTCCGCCCGCGTTCGACATCCGCGGCTACGAGATCGGAGGGCGCACGGTTCCCTTTTCGCCCAACGACCTGTTCATCGTCGGAGCCGTCGCGGCGGTGATGGTCGCCAGTGTCCTGCTCTTTCGCCGCACGAGCATCGGCCTGCGCATGCGCGCCGCGGCCTTCGAGCCCGAGGTCGCGCGCCTGCTGGGTGTCCGGGTCGGGCGGATGTTCACGGCCGGCTGGGCATTGGCGGCGCTCGCCGGGTCGCTCGCCGGGGTCCTGGTCGCCCCGGCGGTCTTCGTCGCCCCGAACAACTTCGACGGCATCCTCATCTTCGGCTTCACCGCGGCGGTGATCGGCGGGCTCGACAGCCCTCCGGGCGCGGTGGTCGGGGGACTCGGGCTCGGCCTCGTGCTCAGCTATGTGGGGGGCTACGGCGGCTCGGAGCTGGTCACGCTCGGGGCCCTGGCGATCCTGCTGGCCGTGCTCATGGTCCGGCCGACGGGCCTCTTCTCGCACGCCCGGGCGAGGCGGGTCTAGCGGACGCCGTGACGGCGCGCGCGACCACCCCAGCGCCGGCCGGTGGCGCCCGCGAGCTCGCCGGACGAGCGGCCTCCCGCGGCCGGCGGCTGCTCGACCAGACACTCCTGCGCAACCTGGCGCTCGCCGCGCTCGCCGCGCTCGGGCTCTACCTGCTCAGCTACTGGCTCGGGCGGTTCGACAACCTCCAGCTGGCGACGATCGCCTACTACTTCGTCGCGATCGCCGGGCTCACGGTGCTGACCGGGCTCAACGGTCAGATCTCGCTCGGCCACGGGGCGCTGATGGCGATCGGCGCGTACGCCACGATCAAGGTCGGCGAGTCGGCCGAGCTGCCCCTGGCCGCGTTGCTCGCGATCGCGACGATCGCCACCGCGCTGGTCGGCGTCGTGATCGGCGCCGGCGCCGCGCGGCTGCGCGGCCCCTACCTGGCCGGCGCAACCCTGGCCCTCGCCGTCGGGCTGCCGGCGCTGGCCAACCGCTTTCCCGACTTCCTCGGCGGCGAGAACGGGCTCTCGACGGCGCCGCCGGTGCCGCCGTCGTCGCTCGGCGTCGGCTTCGCGCTCGAGCGCTGGCAGGCGTGGATCGCCTGCGCCGCCGCGCTGATCACCTTCGTCGTGCTCGCGAACCTCGTTCGCAGCCGTTACGGGCGCGCCTTCAGGGCGGTGCGCGACGATGAGGTGGCGGCCGCGCTGGCGGGTCTGAACGTGGCGCGGGTCCAGGTGCTCGCGTTCGTCGTCAGCGCGGCCTGCGCCGGGCTCGCGGGGGGGCTGCTGGTCGTGGTCACCTCCCTGGCGGCGCCGGGCGCGTTCACGCTCGAGCTCTCGATCGCGCTGCTCACCGCGGCGGTCCTCGGCGGGCTCGGCAGCCTCGCCGGGGCCGTCTGGGGAGCGGCGATCGTCGTCCTGCTGCCGACCTGGGCCGAGGACATCGGTCGCGAGCTGTCGCTGTCGACGAGCGTCGAGGCGAACCTGCCGCTGCTCGTCTACGGAGTGGTCCTGATCGGCGTGATGTTGGCCGCCCCGCGGGGGATCCAGGGGGCGCTGAGCTGGGCCGGGGGGCTGATCGGTCGCCGGGTGCGCGGCCACACCGAACCAAGATCGCGCGGCGCGTCCGCGCCGGGAGAGGAGATCACATGAGGACTCGGATCAAGCCGCTTCTGCTCGGCTGCGCGGTTGCGCTCGGGCTCGGGATGGGTGCCTGCGGGGGTGACGATTCGACCGACGGCGGGGAGACCCCCGGCGTCACCGATACGAAGGTCACCGTCGGCGGCCACTTCCCGCTCACCGGTCCCGCTGCGCCCGGCTACAGCGACATCCCGGTGGCGATCGAGGCGTACTTCGAGTACGTCAACGACAACGGTGGCATCAACGGTCGCGAGCTCGAGTTCATCGCGCGCGATGACGGCTACAACCCCACCAACACGGTCAAGGTGACCAAGCAGCTCGTGCTCGACGACGGGGTGTTCGCGATCGTCGGCGGGCTTGGGACCCCGACTCACTCGAAGGTGGTCGACTACCTGAACTCCTCGCGGGTTCCCGACCTCTTCGTCTCCTCGGGCTGTTTGTGCTGGGACGAACCCGAGGACCATCCCTACACCTTCGGCTGGCTGCCGAGCTACACGGTCGAGGGCAAGACCCTCGGCAACTACATCGCCGAGAACTTCCCCGACGCGAAGGTCGGGGTCTTCTATCAGGACGACGACTTCGGCGCCGACGGGATGGCCGGGCTCGACAAGTACATCGAGGACCAGATCGTCGCCCGCGAGGGCTACCAGTCGGGCACCACCGACATCGGACCGCAGATCGCCGCGATCAAGCAGGCGGACGCCGATGTCGTCGTCCTGCTGACGGTCCCCACCTACACGGCGCTCGCTCACCTGGCTGCCGCCGAGCTCAACTACGCGCCGCAGTTCGTCTCCTCGAGCGTCGGCGCCGACCCGGTCACGGTCGGGGGCCTGCTCGAGGAGTTCTCCAAGGGCGCGGCGGGCACGGACATGATCGAGGGGATGATCAGCGACGACTACCTGCCGCCCGTCGCCGACACCTCCGACAGCTGGACCCAGCTCTTCGACAAGGTGCGCAAGAAGTACGCGCCCGACCTGCCGCCCAGCGGGACGGTCCGCTACGGGATGGCACTCGCCTACACCTTCGCGCAGGCGTTGCAGGCGGCCGGGGAGCACCCGACCCGGGACGGGATCGTCGATGCCCTCGAAGGGCAGGAGCTGGCCGGCCCGCCGCTCGCCCCGTACCGATACAGCGAGGACTCGCACGCGGGGATCACCGGGGTCCAGATGGGCTCGATCAAGGACGGGGAATCGGTGCCGATGGGTGACGTGCTGACCACCGACGACGGCGACGGCCCGATCGAGCCCTACATCGAGGGCCACCCGGAGGCGCCGAAGGACGGCATCCCGCCACCGCAGTGACGGCCGAGTCGGCGACCGCCGGAGATGCCGGCGGTCGCCGGCGCCGCCGCGTCTCCGAGCGTGACCGCGGAGCGCCGCGACCCTACGGTCGGGTCGAGCGCGGCAGCTCGCCCAGCAATCGGTGCACGAGCGTGTCGTCGCTGGCCGGTGGATGGCGGATCGCCTCGCGCAGGCGGGCGAAGACGTCCTCGTCCCAGGCGTGCGTGCGCAGCAACATGTACCGCAGCGCGATCACGCGGTCGTAGGCCTCGGTCTCGCTGCCATCGCCGATCAGGTCCGCCTCGCGCAGGACCTCGACGATCGGCACGTACTCCTGCTCGAACCAGATGTGGGAGACCTGCTCGCGGTTCAGGTACTCGCCGCGCGCCTGCATGAGCCGAAACCCCCATGCCTCCACGCCCTCGGCGAGCTCGGCGTAGCGCCACTCGTCGGAGAGCTGGATCCGCGCCCGGTCCGCGGGCGGAAGCGGGACGCGCTCGAAGAACAGCCGCTCGTGGCCCTTCAGCGCCAGGTCGGCGAGGCGCGTCTCGCGCCCGGCCGGGATCTCGGTGACGATCTCGGTCACGCTCGCCTCGATCACCTCGAGCCCGAGCTGGCGGGCGACCGACACGCGGTGGTGGCCGTCCTCGACGAAGTGGAGCTCGCCGACCCGGAAGACGTCGATCGGCGGCATCGCCTCGCCGCGCCGCATCGCCTTCGCGATCCGCTCCCAACGCTGGCGCAGCCGGCGCGAGGTGGGGCGGAAGCTGCGGTCGAACTCGCGCGTGCGATCGACGGTCCCGACGATCGAGTCGAGGTCGATCGTCTGCAGTCCGAGGCGGCGCTCGCCGCGGCGACCGAGCGCGGCGACGACCTCCTCGAAGGGAAGGATCAGATTGACGTCGTCGGGCTCGCGGCGCAGACGCCTGGCCAGGCCCGCGACCCGCCGGCTGCGGCGCGCGCGGCCGAAGTCGGTGCGCGCGTCCTGGTCCGGGAAGCCGGTGTCCACCGTGCCAGGGTACGCCGACCTCGGCCCGGACGCCGTCGCGTTGCGGGCCGCTCGGCGCCCGTTGGCCCGGCCGCGCGTGCACCGCCGCACCGCCGGGCGGCGCGGCGCTTACGATTCCGGCCACGTCGGGCCGAATTCCACCTCGACCTCAACGGGTCAACGCACCACCCCTGACGTTTCGCATCCTCTCACGAGC